>NZ_DASRGO010000001.1:0-10720 GCF_035650995.1 Methyloceanibacter sp.
GGTGCATTCGGGGGATTCGGCCTGCTCGCTCCCGCCGCATTCGCTCAAGCCTGAGATCGTCGCCGAGATGGAGCGACAGACGGTCGAACTCGCCCGCGCGCTCAACGTGATCGGGCTGATGAACGTGCAATTCGCCATCCAGAACGACGACATCTACATCCTCGAGGTGAACCCGCGCGCTTCGCGCACGGTGCCGTTCGTGGCCAAGGTGGTGGGGCTGCCGGTCGCGGGCATTGCCGCAGAGGTCATGGCAGGCAGGCCGCTCGCCTCTTTCGGGCTGGAACGGCCTGTGCTCGATCACATTGCGGTCAAGGAGGCGGTGTTCCCCTTCGCGCGCTTCCCCGGCGTCGACCCGGTGCTCGGGCCAGAGATGCGCTCGACCGGAGAGGTCATGGGCATCGACCGTGACTATGCGATCGCCTTCGCCAAGAGCCAGCTCGGCGGCGGCGCCAAACTTCCCCTCTCAGGCACGGTGTTCGTCTCGGTCAAGGACAGCGACAAGGAGAAAGTCGTGGCACCGGTGAGGGAGCTCGCCGAGATGGGCTTCCGCATCATCGCCACGCGTGGCACCAAGCGCCATCTCGACGCCCATGGCATCCCGGCAGAGAGGGTGAACAAGGTGCTGGAGGGCCGCCCCCATATCGTCGACGCCATCACCAACGGCGAGGTGGACATCGTTTTTAATACTACCGAGGGGGCCAAGGCCCTGGCCGACTCGTTTTCGATCCGGCGCTCGGCCTTGCTCTACCATATCCCTTATTATACAACCCTCGCCGGCGCCCTGGCCGTCACCAAGGCCATCCGGGCGCTTAGGGCCGGAGGCCTCAAGGTCGCTCCCCTCCAGAGCTACGTTGGCAAGCGGACGCGGGAGCTTGCTTGAAAAACCTTGGATTCCGCCTAAATCTACAGATTCTTGACTTGGACCGGGCAATTCTTGGACAGTAGTCCGAGGGCCCCGAAGGAGCTTTGGACAGACATGGACAAGGTGCCGATGACCGCAGAAGGCTATGCAGCGCTCGAGGCAGAGATCAAGCATCTCAAGACCGTGGAGCGCCCGCGGATCATCAAGTTGATCGCCGAGGCGCGCACCCATGGCGACCTCTCGGAAAATGCCGAGTACCACGCTGCCAAGGAACAGCAGGGCATCACCGAGGCGCGCATGGCCGACCTCGAGGACAAGCTGTCGCGCGCCGACATCATCGACGTCTCGAAGCTCAAGGGCGACCAGATCATGTTCGGGGCGACCGTGACGCTTGTGGACGAGGACACCGACGAGAAGGTGAAGTACCGGATCGTGGGCGAGGTCGAGGCCGACGTGAAGCAGGGCAAGATCTCGATCACTTCGCCCATCGCGCGCGCCCTTCTCGGCAAGCGCAAGAAGGACATCGTGGAAGTGTCGACGCCGGGCGGCGGCAAGTCCTACCAGATCATCAAGGTCGAGTATAAATAGACAAAGCCTGGCTCGCCCCGTCGCTCCCGCTCGCTCGCCGCCATCGGCTGAATCGTTTCAGGCGCTTGCGCCTTCCGGCGACAATTCGATCAAAGCGCCCCGATTCACCGTGCGTGAAGATGGTTGCCGGGGCTTTCTCAGACCCGTGCTAAGGAAGCCTCCTGGGTCCCCGAAACGGCTATTATGAGAGGCGATGCCTCAAATCTTGCCATTTATCTTGTGCGGAGGAGCGGGCACGCGGCTCTGGCCGCTGTCCCGTGAGGCCTATCCGAAGCAGTTTCATCGCCTGACCGGACCCGACACGCTGTTCCAGCAGACCTGCCAGCGGTTGTCGGGCCCGCTGTTCGGCGGCCTCCATATCCTGTCAAACCATCGCCACCGTTTCCTGGTCGCCGACCAGATCGAGGAGATCGGCGCAGCCGCAAGCCGGATCGTGATCGAGCCCGAGGGCCGCAACACCGCGCCGGCGGCCTGCGTGGCCTCTTTGATCGCCGCCCGCTTCGATGAGGATGCCTTGGTCTTGCTCGCGCCCTCCGACCACATGATCGGCGACACGGAGGGCTTCGTCCGCGCGGTCGAAAGCGGGGTCGAGGCGGCTGAAGCTGGAAGTCTCGTGGTGTTCGGGGTGGAGCCGGACTGCCCGCATACCGGTTACGGCTATATCGAGACCGAGGCCGGCAACCGCATCGATCTCAAGGTGAAACGCTTCGTCGAGAAGCCGGATGCCGAAACCGCCGAGCGCTATCTCGATGCGGGGAGCTTCTACTGGAATGCGGGCATCTTCCTGTTCAAGGCAGGCACCATGCTCGACCTCCTCGCCACGCACGCGCCGGAAATCCTGGACGCGTGCCGGAAGGCGCTCGACGGGGCGAAGGACGATCTGAGCTTCCACGTTCTGGGACCAGCCTACCGCGATGCGCAGTCGATCTCGCTCGACTATGCCGTGGCGGAGAAGGCCGGCAACGTCATGCGCTGCGTGCCGCTCAACACGCCGTGGAACGATGTCGGCTCGTGGTCGGCGCTATGGAATTTCATGGACAAGGACGCCGAGGGCAACGCGACCGGGGGGGACGGCGAGATCATTCTCGAAAACACGCGCGGCAGCCTCGCCTACAGCAACCATGCCTGCGTCGCGCTGGTCGGGGTGGAGAACCTCGTGGTAGTGGCGATGGAGGACGCGGTCCTCGTCGCCTCGAAGGACCATGCCGAGGCGATCAAGCGTGTGGTCGACTATCTCAAAGGCAATGGCGGGGAGCTCGCGCTTCAGCACAACCGCGTCTACCGCCCGTGGGGGTGGTATCAGAGCCTCAACCGCGGCGACCGCTATCAGGTGAAATGCATCATGGTGCGTCCCGGCGGCAAGCTCTCGCTGCAAAGCCACCATCACCGCTCCGAGCACTGGGTGGTGGTGACGGGCACGGTCGAGGTAACACGCGGGCAGGAGGTCGCGATGCTGAGCGAGAACCAATCGACCTATATCCCGATCGGCGAGAAGCACCGCCTCGCCAATCCCGGAAAGATCCCTGCCTTCCTCATCGAGGTGCAGTCGGGGCCCTACCTCAACGAGGACGATATCGTCAGGTACGACGACATCTACCGGCGGGGCGCGACCGAATAGCGGCGTCGCCGAAAAAGCCCTGCAAAACCCGGATATGCAGCTCCGGTAACGCGTTTTGTGATCGATCGCGCGCTTGCCCCCCGTCTCACGCCGCCCTAGGCTCCTGTTTGCAGGGACAAGAGCAACCAAAACGGATGTTGACGGCACTGACGCGCGGATTCCGATTCAAGCTGGCGATCGCCCTTGCGGCGTTCGCGTCATTTTGCTTCGTCCTGCCGCCTGCGGTGCTCGCCTTTGGCCATGGGGAACATGGCATCCAGTGCCTCGCCCACGCCGACACGGTTAACCACGGCATGAGCAAAGCCGGTAGCCACGCCCATCATGGCGATCATTCGCTTCCCTCGAGCAGCCATCAGCCCGGCTCCGGCTGCTGCGGGCTCTTTTGCATGAGCGCGCTTCCGGCCGATCTCAACCAAACGCTGGCCGGACTTGCGGCGGGTCTCGCGCTTCCGCTTCCGGCGCCACCGCATCCGCTGAGCCGCGCGCCAGAGCAGCCGGATCGGCCTCCGATCTCCCTCTCCGTCCTCTAGGGCTGCTCGCGCGGGACCGTTTCGCGTTCTGCGTATGAGCTTCGTTAACGACAGACGAGGACCACCCATGTCTTCTCATTTCTTGGGGTGCGCGTTCGCCATCGCGGGCGCGGCCCTGCTCTCAGCCTGCCAGAGCCTTTCCCCCGACAGCGGGATGAGCACCGTGGCGATGGTCGCAGGGGGCGGCCTGAACAAGGACGTGGTGCGGATCAGTTCGCCGGAGGCCGCCGCGCTCGCGCAGAGCCGAGTTTCGCGCCTCATGCATGCGCCGCTCGGCGCCGATGCCGCCGTGCAGATCGCGCTCCTCAACAATGCAGGGCTGCAAGCCGCCTATAACCGGCTCGGCGTCGCCGAGGCCGTGGCGGTGCAGTCGAGCCGGCCGCCGTTGCCGATCTTCTCCTTCGACGACGTGTCCACCTCGATCGAGCTAGACATCGAGCGGAAGGTGGTGGCGAGCGTGCTTTCCCTCGCCACTTGGCCGACGCGGTCGAAGATCGCCGGCGCCCGCATCGAGCAGGCCGAGCTCCGCGCCGCCGAGGACACATTGCGACTCGCGGCCGACACGAGGCGCGCCTATATCCGCGCTGTCGCCGCGCGCGAGATCCTCGCTGCCCTCACCGCCGCCAAGGCAGATGCCCAGGCGAGCGCCGCGCTCACCGAGAAGCTCACCGAGACGGGGGCGGTCAACGCGCTGAGCCATGCGCGGGCGGAAGTCTTCGCCACGGAGCTCGACGCTCAGGTGATGGCGGCCAGCCAGCAGGCGGAGGCGTCGGAAGAGCAGCTCACCCGGCTCATGGGGCTGTGGAGCCAGGAACTCGGCGCGGTGCTGCCCCGCGCGCTGCCGCCATTGCAGGGCAAATCGCCGAGCCTCGCCGCCGTGCAGCAGGAGGCGATGGACCGCAGGGTCGACCTCGCCGTCGGACGGCTCGAGGTCGAGACGCTCGCCCGGTCCTACGGGCTAACCCGCTCGACGCGTTTCATCAATGTGCTCAACGCGAGCGCCATTTCGAAGACGCAAAAGGACACGGGCGAGCCATCAGCCGACGGCGGCGGCTTCGACATCGAGTTCGAAGTGCCGATCTACGATTTCGGCAGGGCCAAGACGCGCGAGGCCGAGCAACGCTACCTCGAGGCGCTGAACAGCCTCGCGGCGATCGCCGTCAATGCGCGCTCGGAAGCGCGCGAGGCGTATTCCGCCTACGCATCGACGCGCGCCATCGCTCTCAAATACGAGCGCGAGGTGCTGCCGCTGCGCAAGACCATCTCGGAGCAGACCGAGCTGCAATACAACGCCGCGCAGGTCGATGCCTTCGCGCTGCTGCAAGCGGCGCGTGAGAGCACCATGGCCAGAGTCGCGAGCATCGAGGCGAAACGCAACTTCTGGCTCGCCGCCACCGATCTCAGCGCCGCCGTGCTCGGCGGCGGGCGCTTGAGCTCACTCGACGGAACGTTACTCGCCGCGAGCGCGGCAAGCGAATGACGGAAAGGACAACCCCATGCTCTCTCGACGCCATTTCCTGACCGGGTCGGCGATCGCGCTTGCCGGCGCCGCAGCCGCCAGCGGACGCGCGGCGCTCGCCGCCGTCCCCGAGGCGCCGACCAACGATTCGCCCGCCATGAAGCCTCCGCTCCCGCCCGCCAACGGTCAGGCCTACACGCCAGTGGTAACGTTGAACGGCTGGACCCTCCCCTGGCGCATGAACGGCCAATGGAAGGAGTTCCACCTCGTCGCCGAGCCGGTCGAGCGCGAGATCGCGCCGGGCATGACGGCGAAGCTCTGGGGTTATAACGGCCAGTCGCCGGGGCCGACCATCGAGGCGGTGGAAGGCGACAAGGTGCGCATCTTCGTCACCAACAAGCTGCCCGAGCACACCACTGTCCACTGGCACGGCATGCCGTTGCCGAACGGCATGGACGGCGTGGGCGGGTTGACGCAACCGCACATCCCCGTGGGCAAAACCTTCGTTTATGAGTTCGAACTCACGCGAAGCGGCAGCTTCATGTACCACCCGCACTCGGACGAGATGGTGCAGATGGCAATGGGCATGATGGGCACGTTCGTCGTCCATCCCAAGGATCCCGCCTTCCGCCGCGTCGATCGGGACTTCGCCTTCATCATGGGCTCTTATCGCTTCGATCCCGGCACCTCGTTGCCCAAGGTCGCGGAGATGACCGACTTCAATCTGTGGACATTCAACTCGCGCGTCTTTCCGGGGATCGATGTCATGCCGGTGCGCCTCGGCGACAAAGTGCGCATCAGAATCGCCAATCTCACCATGACCAACCACCCCATCCATCTGCACGGCTATCATTTCAGCGTCGGTCTCACCGACGGCGGTTGGGTGCCGGAAAGCGCGCAATGGCCGGAAGTGACCGTGGATGTTCCGGTCGGCGCGATCCGCGCCATCGAGTTCGTGGCGAACCAGCCCGGTGACTGGGCGTTCCATTGCCACAAATCGCATCACACCATGAATGCCATGGGACACGACGTGCACAACTTCATCGGCGTGTCGGATCGCGCCCTCGGCCGCGCGCTTTCCCGCGCCGCGCCCACGGCCATGGTCATGGGCACCGATGGCATGGCGATGATGGGGGCGATGACGATGCCGCTTCCGCCCAATACGCTGCCCATGATGACCGGCAGGGGGCCGTTTGGCCCGATCGAGATGGGCGGCATGTTCACCGTGGTGAAGGTGCGCGAGGACCTTGCACCCGGCGACTATCGCGATCCCGGCTGGTACCGGCACCCGCAAGGGACCGTCGCCTATGAAGTCGACGCCTCAGGGGTGCCGGCGGCGCAAAAGCCAGGCGACGGCACGACTCCGAGCATGGACATGCCGGGAATGGAGATGCCCGGAATGACGAACCACCACTAAGATCTCGATGGAACCGACCGAACCCGACGCCCGCTGCTAAGCACGCTCAAACCGAAGGAGACGATGCATGCGCATGTTTGTATTTCTGAACTTGATGTTTGCAACCCTCGGCTCGATTGCGCTGGCAATCGCTGCATCGATTTCGGCTGGCGCACACGAAGGGCACAAGATGGAATGCAACAAGACCAGCATCAACGCGATGAACGCCGACATCCAGGCCATGCCGGACGGCGAAGCCAAGGCGACGGCGACAAAGGAGATGCAACTGGCCCAAGACCTGATGGCCAAGCACGACATGGACGGGTGCGAGACCCATATGGATAGCGCGATGGAGGCGATGGAGAAATAAATGGAGCGCCGTTCGGGCGAAGAGAGGCGTCACGCGATCGAGTCGCGGATCGCGAGGCATTGGGTGATTGCGGCGGCGGTCGCGGCTGCGCTGCTCGCGTTGATCGGGCTTGCCGCCATCATTGTCCATGCCGGGGTCTATAACATTGCGGCCGATACGCCGCATTCCCAGCCCGTCTTCTGGCTGCTCAACACCGTGCGGCAAGAATCGATCGCGGCGCGCGCCGCTCGTGTCGTCGTCCCGTCCGATCTCGCCGATCCGAAGCGCATCAGCAGAGGCGCGGGGCAATACGCCGAGATGTGCAGCGGTTGCCACCTTGCCCCGGGCATGAAGCGAACCGAGATCAGTTGGGGCCTCTATCCGCGCGCTCCCGAGCTTCGCCGCGGAACGGATTTGACCCCGGCTGAGGAATTCTGGGTCGTGAAGCACGGCATCAAGATGACCGGCATGCCGGCCTGGGGCGTCACCCACGACGATGCAATGCTCTGGGATATCGTCGCGTTCCTGCGCAAGTTGCCGGAGCTTACGCCAGACCAATATCAGGACCTCGTGAAGAGCGCGCCGAGCCACGAGGAAATGATGCGGACGCAAGGCGGGAAGATGGACCACGACCATTGAAAGCCTGTAGCCCTCGGGGTCATATGGGCGCCTGCCGAGTGTCCCTCCGGGAGAAACCCATGCCCCCCTTCCCGCTCTACGGCTTTGCTCTTGCAGGCGTCTTGCTCGTTGCCGGCGCAAGTCCTGCCGCCGCGGAGATCTCGATCGGCGTCGAAAATGCCTGGTCGCGGGCGACCCCGCCGGGCGTCGAAATCGGCGTGGGATATCTCACCATCAAGAACGAAGGCGATACGCCGGACCGGCTCGTCTCGGTGACGACCTCTGTTGCCGAAAAGACGGAGATCCATCAGACGACGATGGCGGACGGCAAGATGGAGATGCGGCCGGTTCCCGACGGCGTCGCCATCCCGGCCAAGGGCACGGTCGTGTTGGAACCGGCCGGATACCACCTGATGCTCATGGGGCTCAAGGCGCCGCTCGAGAAGGGCTCGACCTTTAGCGCAACGCTTACCTTCGAGCGTGCGGGAACCGTCGATGTCACCTTCAGCGTCGCAGGGTTGGGGGCGCCGGGCCCTGATGCGGCGGGCCACCACTAGGAGGCCGTCACGCTCCTGCCATGCCGCCATGGCTGAAGGTCATGGCAATGAGGGTAAAGACTCTGGCCCTTGCCGGGGCTTCTTGCCACAATAGTTGATCCAAGGGAGTTGACCCAAACCGGGCCGATGCTGGAAAAGCTCGAATTCATTATTGCGCTAGCTCGCGAGCGGCATTTCGGGCATGCGGCGGAAGCTTGCGGCGTGAGCCAGCCCACCTTCTCGGCCGGCATCAAGCAACTCGAGGATCAGCTCGGGGTGCTACTCGTGCAGCGCGGCTCGCGCTTCCAGGGGTTTACGCCGGAGGGCGAGCGTGTGCTCGACTGGGCGCGGCGCATCGTCGGCGATACACGCGCCATGCGCCAGGAGGTCGACGCGTTGAAACGCGGGCTTGCCGGGCATATCCGCATCGCCGCCATTCCGACCGCGCTCGCCATGGTGTCGATGCTCACCACGCCTTACCGCGCCAAACACCCCGATGTGAGCTTCACCATTCTCTCGCGCAACTCGATCGAGGTGCTGGGACAGCTCGAAAATCTCGAAGTCGACGCCGGCCTCACTTACCTGGACAACGAGCCGCTCGGGCGGGTGCAGACCATCCCCCTCTATAGCGAGGAGTATCGACTGCTCACCTCCTCGGAGAGCCCGCTTGGCACGCGCGACAAGGTGACGTGGGCCGAGGTGGGCAAGGTGCCGCTTTGTTTGCTTACTCCCGACATGCAGAACCGCCGCATCATCGAGCAGCTCTTGCGAGAGGCAGGCGCAGATGTCTCACCGACCCTCGAGTCGAACTCTGTGGTCGTGCTCTTCGCTCATGTGCGCACCGGCAAATGGGCCAGCGTCATGCCGGCGAAGCTTGCCGAGGTGCTGGGGCTGACCGAGAAGGTGCGGGCGATTCCAATCGTCGATCCCCTCGTCACCCATTCAGTCGGGCTTGTCGTGCCGCACCGCAACCCGCTGACACCCTTGATCAATGCGCTTGTCGCCGAGGCCAAGTTGCTGGCGCCGATCCTGGGCGGCGAAGGTGCGGTGGCCCGCGTCGCGGGCCCAAAGCGGCGCAAGGCTGCGACGGCCTAACCACGCCCAAAGCGGACTCGATCTCGATTCCCGATCAGGCGATAGGCAATTGTAAATAAAGAGAAATTTTGCTTTTTGGCGTTGCGTCGGACGAGTGCAGGCCCTATGTGACTGAGGCGGCAGGGCCTCGCCCGAGGGACGTGTCGGCGCACTCCGAGATCGATAGAAAAAGCCGATCGGGCGATTGGCTCGCTTTGTTGATTTCACACAGTTTTTTTCACATTTTTCGACGAGGTACGAAGCGGCTCCCGAATGGCGCGATATGAAGCTTGGTCCGCTGAGCGCGCGAGCGAAATCATCGCCAGCCGCGCTCACATGGAAGGCGCAGTCCTTCCGATCTTGCACGAAATGCAGGAGACGTTCGGCTGCGTGCCAGAGGCTGCAGTCCCACTGATTGCCGAGGCGCTCAACCTTTCCCGCGCGGAGATCCACGGCACCGTCACCTTCTACCATGATTTCCGCAAGGAACCCCCGGGCCGGCGCGTGCTCAAGCTCTGCCGCGCCGAGTCCTGCCAAGCTGCGGGCGGCGACAGGCTCGCCGCTCGCGCCGAGGAAAAGCTCGGTGTGGAGATGGGCAGCACGACGCTCGACAATCGCGTCACGCTGGAGCCCGTTTATTGCCTCGGCCTTTGCCATTCCTCGCCGGCCGCCATGCTCGACAAGGACGTGTACGGGCTGCTCGACGAGGAGAAGCTCGATCACCTGCTCAAGGAGGCGCAAGCGTGAAGGCGCGTATCTTCATCTCGCGCGATTCGGGCGCGCTGTGTGTGGGCGCCGAGCAGGTCACGACCGCCTTTCGCAAGGCCTTCGAGAGGCGCGGGCTCGATGTCGAGATCGTACGCACTGGCTCGCGCGGGCTTTATTGGCTCGAGCCTCTGGTCGAAGTGGAACGGCCGGAGGGCCGCGTCGGCTATGGACCGGTCCAGGCGCGCGACGTCGACAGTCTGCTCGATGCCGGCATGCTCGACGGCGCCAAGCATAGCCTCGGGCACGGGCTTGTCGAGGAGATTCCCTGCCTCAAGCGGCAGACGCGCCTCACCTTCTACCGCTGCGGCATCGTCGATCCCCGTAGTCTCGAGGACTACAAACGCCATAAAGGCTATCTCGGGCTGAAGAAGGCGCTTGAAGTCGGCCCCAAGGCGATCGTCGAGGAGGTGATCACATCGGGTCTGCGTGGACGCGGCGGTGCCGGCTTCCCGACCGGCATCAAGTGGCGCACCGTCGCCGACACCCCTCCCCAACAGAAATACATCGTCTGCAACGCCGACGAAGGCGATTCCGGCACCTTCGCCGACCGCATGATCATGGAAGGCGACCCCTTCGTGCTGATCGAAGGCATGACCATCGCCGGCATCGCGGTCGGCGCCACACGCGGCTACGTCTATATCCGCTCCGAATATCCGCATGCCATCGAGGCGATGGAGATCGCCATCAACGAGGCGCGCAAGGGCGGCATGCTCGGCAACAACGTGGCGGGCTCGGGCCTCGCGTTCGACATGGAGGTGCGCGCGGGCGCCGGCGCCTATGTGTGCGGCGAGGAGACCTCGTTGCTGGAAAGCCTCGAGGGCAAGCGGGGCGAGGTTCGCGCCAAGCCGCCGCTCCCCGCCCATATCGGCCTGTTCGGCAAGCCGACGGTGATCAACAACGTGCTGTCGCTCGCGACCGTGCC
>NZ_DASRGO010000002.1:0-12112 GCF_035650995.1 Methyloceanibacter sp.
CCGCCTGCTCCGAGACGAAGCGCACCAACCCTACCGCGAAGGTAACGAGCACGAGCGCGATCAGGAGCGTGTAGGTGTAGAAATGGAACTTGAACGGCGGCATGCCGCCCGCGTCGGCATACCCCGTCATCTGGTTGAGCAGAGGCGTCGGCAATAGAAGGGCGAACAAGAGCGCAAGCGCTATGAGCGCCATCAGCAGGCGCTGCGAACTCTGGCTCAGCCGGCCTGTGACCATCCCCGTCGGCGCGAAGGCGAAGTTCGGGTGTGTCACGCCGGCGCCTCCGTCTCGCGGCCCGCCGCGCCCTGGCGCGGAGCGCGTCGCGGCAGGACCTCGATTTCGATGGCGAAGCGGCGCGCGCTGGCGTCCGAAGGATGGAACACGAGCTGCGGCGCGGGCCTGATCGAACCGAAATGGTCCGAATACCAGCCGCGCGCTGGGTTGGTGCTTCCCTTGAACATCTCGAGCCCGAGTTCGCCTCCGACGATCCGCAGCAACGGCTCTTCCCCGCGCAGCACGATCGCGTTTGCCCCGTCGGTTCTCACATCGAGGTCGGGATGAATCAGGAACGAGATCTCGACGAACGGGCACGGCTCGGTTTCCGCCTCGCTCGAAGCGGCACGAAGAATGTCGTGCAACGTGAAGCCGCGCCCATGCGCAACCAGATGCCGCTCGTGCATGAGCCCGTGCGAGGCGAGGTAGCCGTCGTGACCGGCGCGCACATAGGTCTCCTCGCCGTCGCCTTTCCACGCGATCAGGTTGCACTTCGCCCGCTGCCCCCAATTGAAGGGGCCGGCGACCCGGCTCTGATCGCGCTCATCGAGCGTAAGCGTGTTATGGAGCGCCGTGCCGCGCAAACGATCGCGCCACTCGCGGCCGGAGTGATAGAGGTAGGTGCCGGCGTCGACCAGGACCGGCTGGTCGTCGATATGAAGCCAGACGGCGAGAGCATCGGCATGGCCGTGCGCGGCGATCGAAAGATGGCCGAGCGGTCCGTGGTCCATTGCCATCAGCGTCCGCCTTCCGGCGATGGTGCGGCGAAACACCGAATAGCCGCCTTGCGAAAAGTGTAGGGCGCCCTCGCGGCCTACGCCTGGGGCAGCCGGGCCAAAATAGAGATCGCGCAAGGCGGGGCGAACCACCGGCGGCGCAAGCTCGGGCTTGTTGCGGAAGGCCGCGAGCGCGCCGAGCACAGAGCTTGCATAGTTGGCGTCGGGCCACGGCGCGGTCGCCAACACCCGGCCCTCGTCGTCGTCGCCGATGCGCGGAAGATGTCCACCCTCGTCGGTGATCGCCCGGAGGAAGGTCCCTGCCGCTGCCAGACGCTCGCCCACGCTCTCCGCAAAAGGTCTTCCGCTGCGCTCGCCCACAGCAAGACACAGCAGATACCATTCAAGCGTGAAAGCGGCGTAGGTCGGCGACTGCTCGGCGCCAACGCCGTCGGCGTGGAACTGATGCTCGACCTGCTGGGTGAGGAGCGCGCGCGCCGCTTCCGCTTCGCCAAAGATGCCGAGCTCTGGCCAAAGCGTGCCGAGCAGGAATAATGCCCCAGCTTCGGCAACGAGATGATTATTGGCCGACGAATGGCGCGACGGATAACGGGCGAGCCAATAGGCGTGGGCCGCGAGACAGGATCTTATCTTCCGCCTGAGCGCCTGTGGGACCCGTTCGGGACCGATGAAGCCGAGCACCACGAGGATCGATACCACGCGCAAGGCAAGCTCGATGCCGGACGCCCAATTGACCCCGAGGAAGGGCGGGTTGGCCTCGATCCACGTCTCGATCTCGGAGAGACAGAAGCCGGCCAGCGCCTCGTTGCCGTCATGGGCCGCGACGGCCGCCGCCGGTTGGAGATACTGAAGCCGGTTCAACTCCCACACGTATTTTACGTCGCCCAGGCGGCGCTCGGTGCGGTAGTCGATATCGAAGCAATAGGCCTCGCGCGGCCAATATCCGCCGGTCGGGGGGTCGAGATGGAAACGCGCCGTCCCGCGCGCGCCGCGCCAGGTTTGCCCGAGCAGGCTCATCCCCTCGGAGGTCGCCGAGCGCGCCGCATCGCGGAGCGCTGCTAAAAGCCCCGGGGGCATAGCCGCGAGCGCGCCGTCGAGAGGGGTGAGCGCCGGGAGAGGACCATCGCCTCTGTCGAAGGCCGCCCAGCCCGCCCGCTCGAGCCTCGAGACGCGGCGCTTCACCGCTTCGCCGAGCCTGTGCGCCACCTCGGCCCCGTCCATGGCGCGCAAGCGACGGTAATACCAAGTCGCCCGGTCGAGCCGGCTTGGCCTCGCGACCCCGGCTGCCGTCATATGCGCTGCCGCGCTCATTCTGCGGGGCTCGGGCTTGCGACGGCAATCGCGCCGCGCGGCTTGAACAGCGCGTCGTAGGCGGCGAGCAGCTTCGGCGCCTCGTGCTCCCAGGACAGCTCTTCGACGACCCTGATCCGGCCGATCGCCCCCATCTTGGCGCGCAGTTTCGAATCGTCGATCAGCGTGGTGATCTTGGCCGCCAGGTCGGCGGGATCGTTGGGCTTCGCATAGAGCGAGGCCTCCCCGGCCGACACGCGCCCCTCGGTCAGGTCGAATTGAACGATCGGCTTGCCGAGCGCCATGTACTCCATGATCTTGTTCATGGTGGATTTGTCGTTCATGGCGTTCGCCCGGTCGGGATTGACGCAAACGTCGGCGGTGTTGAGCACCTCGAGCAGGTCGCGATCGGGCACGCGGCCGGTGAAGGTGACGTAGTCGGCGATACCGAGATGTTCGGCGAGAAGCTTCATGTCGGTCAGCGCCGGCCCGCCGCCGACGATGCCGAAATGGATGTCGTGGCGGCCGAGATCGCGCACCAGAACCCGCACGGCCTGAAGCAGGAGATCAATGCCCTCTTGCTGGCCGATGACGCCGACATAGCCGACGAGATGGGCCCGCCCGCGCTTGAGCTCATGCCGCGGCGGCAGCATCTCCATGCGGCGAAGATCGGGCCCCGAGCGGACCACGAAGATGCGCCCCGGAGATACCCGGCCGCGCTCCATCGCGATCTTCCGGTAGGAGCCGTTGGTGGCGATGACGATGTCGGCGGTGCGGAAGGTCATGCGCTCGAGGAAGGCGAGCAGCCGCCAGACAAGATCGCGCCGGCCGAACTTCGCCTCGTAGAGCTCCGGGTTGATGTCGTGGTGGTCGAACACGAAGCGCGTGCCGGCCAAGAGTTTGAACAATCCGCCGATGAGGAAAATGGTGTCGGGCGGGTTGCAACCATGGATGACGTCGAACCCGCGGGTGATGAAGATGCGGATGGCGAGCCAGAGCTCGAAGACGAGCGCCGAGAGATATTCGAGCGGGTAGGCGAGCGCGCCCTTGGCTTCGATCGGCAAAGGGTGGCGATGGATATGGACGCCTTCGACGAACTCATAGGATGCCTCGGCGCCGACGCCCTTGGGGCAGATCACCGAGACCTCGTAACCGGCGCGGGCGAGCGTACGCGCCTCCGACCACACCCGCCGGTCGAACGGCACCGGCAGGTTCTCGACGATCATCAGGACGCGGCGCCCGGCGCCGCAGAGCCTACCAGTTGATGCCGTCATAGCGGTCCCCCAGCGTGTCCTTGCCGCCGATCCCGGCGAGATCGACGAGGATTTGCCGCTCGTCGAGGCGCGATGGCACCGAGGCGAACTCCACCGCGTTGTTGCCGATCACGATGACGTCCCCGTGCGCGAGCGCCTCTTCGATCGAATCGACCATGATCGAGTTGATGTGCGGGATGGCGTTGCGGATGTAATCCTTGTTGGCACCGGTCAGCGCCGCGAGATTGACGCTCTGGTCGTAGAGGCGAAGATCGAAGCCCTTGCCGATCAGCCGCTCGATCAGCTCGATCTGCGGGCTTTCGCGCAAATCGTCGGTCCCCGCCTTGAAGGCGAAGCCGAGCACGGCGATGCGCCGCCGCTTGAGCGCCATGATCCGCTTTGCCGCGCGCTCGATCTGCACCTCGTTGCTCGGCAGGATCGCCGACAGCACCGGCAGAGCGAGATCGAGGCTCTTGCCGAGATGCACGATGGCGCGCGTGTCCTTGGGCAGGCAGGAGCCGCCGAAGGCGAAACCGGGCTTGAGGTAGACGGGAGAGATGTTGAGCTTGGTGTCGCGGCAGAAGATGTCCATGACTTCGTGACTGTCGACGCCGACGGCCTTGCACACATTGCCGATCTCATTGCCGAAGCAGACCTTGAGCGCGTGCCAGACATTGTCGGCGTATTTCACCATCTCGCTGGTTTCGATCGAGGTGGCGATCAACGGCGCTTCGATCCCGTCATAGAGCTGCGCGGTCATGGCCGCGGCGGTCGGCTGATCGGCGCCGATCACCGTCATCGGCGGTCGGTCGAAATCCCTGATCGCGCTGCCTTCGCGCAGAAATTCGGGATTGTGCACGACCGAGAAATGCTCGCCCGCCTTCCTTCCCGACGAGCGCTCGAGCGCCGGAAGAACCGTTCCCCGCACGGTGCCGGGCAGCACGGTTGACCGTAGCACAATGAGATGGCCCGGTTTCTTCCCGGCAATCGCCTTCCCGATTTGGGACGATACGGTCTCGACCGCGTCAAGGTTAAGGCTACCGTTGGCGCGGCTCGGCGTCCCGACGCAGACGATCGAGGCCTCGCTGTTGTGAATCGCATCCTCGACGCTCGATGTCGCTCTGATCCGGCCGCTGTTAACGCCCGCGGCCATCAGCTCGTCGAGGCCGGTTTCCACGACCGGGGCTTGGCCGGCATTGAAACTCTGGACTTTCGAAAGATTGGTATCGACGCCGATGATCGCGTGGCCGTTACGCGCGAGACATGCCGCCGAGACCGCGCCCACATAGCCCAGACCGAAAACGCTCACTCTCATCTCGAGAACTCCCTGGCCCGACTGGTCGCTCGGCCGAAGCGCAAGGAGTGTGCCAGCCCAAAACAGGACGGCGCCGGGCGCGCGACGCCAAGCGTTACGGTGGCATGTCGCTTGCACTCCGTCTCTCGATCGAAGCGGTTCGGCACGCGCGCGGTGGGCGCCAGGCTTGCCGCTGTCAGGAGGGCGAGAAGCTCATGATCCAAGATTCACGGGCGCGCATGGGGCCTGGCGGAGCCCTGGTGGGAAGTCCCGTCGGCCACTTCGCGCCGGCGTTCGCCGTCGACGAGCGCACCATCGACCTCGCCGGACTGATCCACATCCTGCGCCGCCGAGCGAAGTTGATCGCGGCGACCGTCGCCTGCGTTCTGGCGCTCGCCGTGAGCTACATCCTCTTCACCACGCCGACCTACATGGCGGATGCGCGCATCCTTGTCGATCCGCGCAAGAAGCACACGGTCGGGACCGAGGTGGTGCCTTCCGGCCTCGGCGAGAATTTCGCCGAGAGCTTCGCTCTCGTCGACAGCCAAGTGAAAATGATTCTGTCCGACGCCGTACTCCGGCCGGTGGTCAGGTCGCAGTATCTTGCCGCCGACCCCGAATTCGGCGCTCCGCGGGAGCCCAATATCGTGCTGGGCCTCTGGCAGGCCTTCACCGGACTTCTGTCGAGCCCGCCGCCCGCCGAAAGCGACAACCCCGAGGAGCGCGCCCTGACCGCGCTCGTCAAGCATATGAAGGTCGCGCGCGACGATCAGACCTTCGTCATCGAGATCGACGTCACCACCGAAGATCCCGCCAAGTCGGCACGGCTCGCTCAGGCCATCGCCGAGTCCTATCTCGCCGATCAGTCGAATGACAAGGCCGAGACCACGCAGCGCGTGAGCGCGCTGATGGACGGCCAGCTCGCCACGCTCAAGAAACGCGTTCTCGACGCCGAGACCGCGGTCGAGACCTTTCGCGCCGCGCACAATCTCCAGGAGGCGGACGGCGAGCTGATCGACACCCATCAGCTTAAGGGTCTGAACGATCAGGTTATGTCGGCCCAGAACGACCTCGCCCAGGCCGAGGCGAAATACCGGCAGGTCGAGGCGCTGCTGAAGGACGGCGTCGATCCGTCGATGATCGGCGAGGTCATCGCTTCGGACACCATCGCCCGGCTGCGCGAGCAATACGCGCTTGCCGCCCGCAAAGAAGCGACGCTTGCCGTCAATCTCTTGCCGTCCCACCCCCAGCTCCAGGCCGCGCACTCGGAGGTGCAGCGTCTGCATGATCTCATCCGCGACGAGGTCAAGCGCGTGGCCGACGCGATCAAGCTGCAATACGAGACAGCGAAACAGCGTCTGGCCACTGCCGAGCAGGCGCTTGCCGCCTCGCGCCAGGAGGCCGACACCAACGACGCCGCCCGCGTGAAGCTGCGCGAGCTCGAGCGCGACGCCCGCACCACGCGGAGCGTCTACGAAAGCTTCCTCTCGCGCGTGAAGGAGATGAACGAGGCCGAGCTGATCGCCACCCCGGATGCGCGCATCATCTCGCCGGCCGCCATTCCCGACCGCGCCGCCTGGCCGCGCAAGTCGCTTATCCTCGCCCTTGCGCTCACGCTCGGCTGCGGGCTCGGCGGTTCGCTCGCCTTGACCGCGGAGCATCTCGACCGCCGCATCTACACCGGCAACCAGTTGCTCGCCGCGACCGGGCTCAACTCGCTCGCCTCGATCCCCTCTCTTCCCGTCAAGCGCGGGCTCCTCGGCGACGTGCTCGGCCGGCGCAAGGCCAACGCCAATTTCTACGATATGGTCATGGAGATTCTCGAAGGGGCGACGGAGTTCCGCGCCGCCGTGTTCCGTCTCCTGACCCGCCTCGTCAATTTCGAAACCTTCGGCCAGCCGCGCCTCGTGTTGCTCACCTCCTCGGTCGCGGGCGAGGGCAAGAGTGCTCTCGCGCTCAGCCTCGCCGCCGCCGGCGCCTCGACCGGGATGCGCGTTCTTCTCGTCGATGCGAGCCTCGCCGACCCGACCCTGTCCGAACTGATCGGCGAGCCGGCGCCGGGCTCCAAGCTCGCCCATCGCATCATCACCGATCAGAGGCTCGGCCTCTCGTTTCTGTCGCTGGCGACGCCCGAGCCGCAGCGCGCCGGCAAGTCCGGCCGTCCGGCTCTTGCCGAGGAGCTCGGCCAGATCGCAGCCGGCTTTGACCTCACCTTGGTCGATTGCGGCCTACTGCGCTCGGAGCGGAACGCCCCGGCCCTGATCGCAATCGCGCAGGCGATCCTGTTCCTCGCCCGCGCCTCGTCAACCTCGCAGGACGCCGCGGCGGCCGCGGCAGCCGACCTTCTCCAGATGGCGAACGGCAGGCGCTGCGCCGCCGTGCTCACCATGACCGGCGAAAGCCTCGAGCGGTGACGCCACGACCCCGTTCCAAGCATTGCCAACAACGAGGATGCCATGAGCGAACCGATTTTCACCTCCTGGGAAGAGAAGCATAAGTCGCTGTGGAGCACGCAGCCGCTCCTCCTCGAGCACCGGCTTCACACTTTGTCCCTGTTCGACAACGAGACGCTCGCCAGACTTATCGAGAGCTACCCCCGCGAGAACTACAGCATCGTGCTGGTGGGCGAGCGCAACGCGCGCAAGCTGTGGCGCGAGGGCGAGATCGGCGGGCTCTCCGGCGCTCAGGTGATCGAGGCGATCGCCGCGGGTCGGATGTGGCTCAACCTGCGCAGCGTCCACACCGTCGATAAGCGCTACGCCGAGCTCCTCGATCAGATCCTCGACGAGATGCGCGCGCGCACCGGCATCGCCCCCATCATCAGCCGCAACGCCGGAATTCTGATCTCCTCGCCCAACGCGCAGGTTTATTATCACGCTGACCTGCCGGGCCAATCGCTGTGGCAGATCAGGGGCACGAAGCGCGTCTATATCTATCCGCCGGTGGCACCGTTCCTCACCCCCGAGCAGATCGAGCGCATCATCTTGTCCGGCGTCGAGGTCGATATGGACTACGCCCCCTGGTACGACGAGCATGCGACAGTGGTCGATCTAAAGCCGGGCGAGATGGCGCACTGGCCGCTCAACTCGCCCCATCGCGTCGACAACCACGATTGTCTCAACGTGTCGATGACGGTCGAGTACTGGACCGATCCCATCCGCCGTAACGTGATGATGAACTGCGGCAACGCCCTTTTGCGCCACAAGCTCGGCATCACGCCGAAAAGCCACGCCCTGACCGGGCCCGGCTTCTGGCTCAAGGCTCTGCTTCAGGCGGGCGCCAAGCGTTCCGGCATGCTGAGACAGCAGCGTAAGGCGGCGCGGCCGGTCACCTTCAGGCTCGATCCCGCGAGGCCTGGCGCCGTGATCAATCTCGACCAGCACGCCGCGTAGCGTCATCCATGTCCGACAAGATCGCGATCACCGGCGGGGCCTCCGCCGCCGCTTCAATTCCGGCGCGCGTCGCCGCAGTGCGCCAAGCTTCGCCCGGCGGCTACGAGATCGCGCTCGTGAGCGAGTTCGGGATCATCCCCGAGCGGCTTGCGGCGCTCTCCCGGGGGAGCGCGTCGACCCTGTTTCAGCGGCCGGCTTGGCTCTCGGCCTGGTATGCGACGGTCGCCGCCCCCGAGGGGGGCGCGCCGCTGCTGGTCGAGGTGTTTGACCGCGGCTCGGGCGCGCATGTCATGACTTTGCCGCTGGTGAAGACCGGAGGACAAGGCTTCTCACGGATCGAGTTCGCCGATCTCGGCGTGACCGACTACAACGCGCCGATCCTCGGCCCCGCCGCGCCGAATTCGGCGGAAGAAGCGGCGGCGCTGTGGAAGCAGGTCCGCAAGGCCTTGCCCGGGGCCGATGTGATCCATCTCCGCAAGATGCCCGTGGCGCTCAAGGGCAGGGCCAATCCGCTCGCGCTCCTCTCGGGAACCCACCCTTCGACCTGCGCCGGTTTCTCCGTCACCATACCTGACGATTGGGAGATCTATCTTCGCTCGCTCTCCAAGAAGTTCCGCAAGGAGCTCGGGCGGAGTTCCCGCCTGTTCGATACTGCCGGCGACACGCGGTTCAGTCGCATCGAAAGCGCCGCTGAGGCCGCGCGCGTGCTCGATGCCATGAATGCGCAGCAGCGTAGCCGGCTCGAAGAGAAAGGCTACCAATGTCCTCTCGGCGAGGAGAGCTACAACGGGTTCTACGCGAGTCTTGTAAAAGACGGCATCGAAGACGGGACCGTTGTACTCACCACACTGATGTCGGGCGATGAACCGGTTGCGGCTCTTCTTGGCGTCACCGACGGCACGAGCTTCGCCATGGTGCGTCTCAGCCACGCCGGCGGCGAATGGCTGAGGATCGGGCTCGGCCGGCTCATCATCGAGCGCACCATGCGCGCGCTGCACAAGGATGGCTGCCGCCATTTCGATTTCACCATCGGCGACTACCCCTACAAGTCCGGCTTCGGCGTCGAGGCGAGCCCCCTCGTCGATCTCGTCAGCGCCGAGAGCTGGCGCGGCAAGACGCGCTCGGCGGGCGACATCGCCAAGGCCCGCGTCAAGCTGGCGCTCGCCAAAATGGGCATTACCTTCGTGCCGAAGGCAGTCAAGGAGCGCTACCGGCAGTATCGCGCCGCCGACTGAGGCGAGGGCGCCTCGAGGCGCCGCTATTTCGCGAGCACCATCAGCGAGTAGCCGCCGAATAGGCGCGCCGCCCAATCGGGGCTGAGCGCGAATAGCGCGCGCCGCGGCAACCTCATCAGGTCGGCCTTCCAGCCCCGGTTCGGCAGATCGACCGCGGTCGCGGTGTAGGACACATCGACGATGTCGTAACCGGCGTAGTGGAGCGTCGCGAGCGCCGTCTCCTTGGTGAAATAGTGCAGATGCCCCACGTCGTTGCGCAACTTGAGGATCGGCCGCGCCCGCAGCACCGACTGCACCGAGAGGTCAAGCGGGATGTGGAACAGCTTGTAGGCGGCCTTGGCCTTGAGCTTCTTGAGGAAGCCGAGATAATCCTCGACATGCTCGAACACGTCGATCGCCAGCAGCACGTCGTAGCTCTCCCCGCTCTCGGCGAGGAGATCGCCGAGCCTGAAGCTCAGGCCGGGTCTCTCCTTTGACCTGGAGAGCGCGAAGGCCTGCGGCGAAATCTCGTAGCCGTAAAGCCTCTTGCCGGGAAACGCCCGCGCCAGCACGTTGAGGATCTCGCCCGCGCCGCAGCCGACTTCGCACAAGCTCTCGAACGCAACCTTGTTCCGCTCCAGCATCGCCATGACGTGCTTCGCCTTCCACGGCGAATCCTCCTGGTGCCATGAGCGGTGCTCCGCAAGATAAGTTCCGTCGCTGTAGATGCTCGGCGCTCCCAAGACAGCCGCGCCGGTCTCGTCTCGCATGTCCGCCTCCTCGACCAAGAGATCAGTACGCATTGCGAAACGACTTCGGCGACAAAGCCGTGAGCGCGAGAATGTAGAGATCGAACGGGATCGACCAATTGTCGATATAGTAGAGGTCGTACTCCACGCGCGCGCGCATCTTCTCCTCGGTGTCGGTCTCCCCGCGGCAGCCGTTGACCTGCGCCCAACCGGTGATCCCCGGCTTGATGTTGTGGCGCCGGGCGTAGAAGGCGATCTTGCGCTCGTACTCGTAGTCGTGGGTGAGCGCATGCGGGCGCGGGCCGACCAGAGACATGTCTCCGAACAGGACGTTGATGAGCTGCGGCAGCTCGTCGATGTTCCAGCGGCGGAGGTAATAGCCGATAGGGGTCACGCGCGGGTCGTCGCGGGTCGCCTGGCGGATGATCGGACCGTCCTCGGTGACGTACATGGTGCGAAGCTTGATGATCTTGAACGGCTTCTGATTGAAGCCGTGGCGCCACTGGCGGAAGAACACCGGCCCCGGCGAATCGAGCTTGATCAGGATGGCGGCAAGGAGAAGGAGCGGCGAGGTTGCCATCAGCAGGCCGAGAGCAAGCCCGAAATCGAGGCAGCGCTTGGACAGCACCTCGATGCGCGTGAGCGGCGGGCGAATCAAATTGAGCATTATCGCCGGCCCGAGCCGCGACAGGTGAATTTCCGAAAACCGGTCGAAGATCGTCTCGGGCCCGAGCTTCACCGAAACCGGAATCGTCATCAGCCGGTCGGCGCAGGCGTTGACGGCATGAGCCGCCGACCAGGGCAGAAGCAGGACCACGTCGTCGAGCCGCGCGCGCCTGACCATGGCGGCCGCCTCGCCGAGCGCGGCGTGAAGCCTGGCGTTGCCTTCGCTTGAGTCCTCGAGCGCTTCATCGGGCACGACAACGGTGCCGCTCACGATCAGCCCCGAGCGGGCGGGATCGTATTTCGTCCTGAACTCCTCGATCTTGTCGGCCGTGCCGATCAGAACGCCCCGCCTAAGCGCAAGGCGCCCGCTCTGGAGCCCATGACGGATGACGCTTTTCCAGCCGTACTGCCAGATCATCAGGAGCGGCAGCCCGCTGACGTAAAACAGCAGAACGAAGCCGCGCGAATAGGTGCCCGAGATCTTCGCCACGAAGCTCACCGCGAGCATGCAGAAGAAGGCCGCGGTCCAGAGATAGAACTGGTAGCGCAACGAGCCCTTGGAATGCGCGGTGACGCCAAGCACGGGGAGGTGAAGGAGCCAGCGGAACAGGGCGATGATGGCCCCGACTTTGGCGTAATCGCCGATGTGGCCCGGCTCGTGGTAGACGCCGAGGTGATAGGCGGCGCCTGCCAGCATCCCGAGCCCGACGATAACGAGCGCGTCGGCTGCCGGCCAAAGCAACGAAAGGCTCCGCCCGAGAATAAGCGGAGCGTGCGGCGCGAGCGCTTCGCGGCTCGAGGCGACATGCGTCACGTCAGTCATGTGCGGGGTCTGTATCCTATTGGGTCGTCGCCGCTTGGCGGTGCAAGTTCGGGGCCGCCCTTAGCCGGTCGAAACCTTGTTCAGGGGAAGGGGGGCGTTCAACGTTTACCGTTGATTCACCTTAACGGTGATGGTCCACGGATGTCAGGCGGCGCAGCCAACCCTCGCGCAGTGCGGGAGCAAGAACACGACCTCGCGCGTCAGAACATCCGTTCCATGACGTAAATCGTGTCGCCGGGCTGGACCGGATAGTCGGTCGGCACCATGACGGTGCTCTGCACGCCGCCGAACTTGCGCGTCAGCCTGACCATGCGCTGCTTGGCGCGCTCGGTATAGCCTTCGGCGATGGCCACCGCGCTCTCGACCGTCATGCTGTTGACGTAAGGATACTGCCCCGGCTTGTTGACCTCGCCCAGGATGAAG
>NZ_DASRGO010000003.1:0-25724 GCF_035650995.1 Methyloceanibacter sp.
GCCCGGCTTCTCCTCGCGGCGGCGATCGCAATTCTGGTCCTTATCGTCGCCGCCGGGGCCGGCATGTATTTGCTGATGGACCTCGGTCCGTCGGACCCGTTCGCGCCGGGGCTCGGGCTCAAGGGTGCGGCGATCATCTCCTTCGGCGTGTCGCTCGTTTTGATCCTGGTGATGGCGGTCGTCTCGGGGGGCGACGCGATCTTCGGCGAGCTGCCCTTCACGATCGCAGGCTTCCTCGTGTTCTTCGTCATCTTCTGGCTGATGATCGCCTGGATTTTCTGAATCTCGTTTCCGCAAGCTTCGTCCCGGCCATCCACGAGTTCTTCCTTGCCGCAGGCCAAATCGTGGATGGCCGACACAAGGCCGGGCATGACGAGGTCATGGAATGGCCGGAGAGGCTAGTGCGCGGGGCCGAGGGTCTGCGGCTCGTAGGAAGGCGAGCCGGAGGAGGCGTGCTGCGTGCCCTCCTCGATCAACTCCCGATAATATTTGCGCATGGTCTCGCAGCGCTCCGGGCCCGGCGGGTGCACCGAATCGCCCTTGAGCTTGGAGATGAAGGTGCAGATGTCCTCCATGCCTTGGGCATCGAGCCAACCCCACTTCACGCCGCGCCTGATGGCGAACAGATCGGCCTTGGTTTCGTCGGGGCCTTCGAACTGGTGCCCGCATTCGTGGCTGTAGATATAGAGCTTCACCTGGGTGGAGAGGCCTTCGATCTTCTTGCTGTTGAGGATCAGGAAGCCGGGGAAGGCGCCGCCCCAACTGTCGAAATTGGGGTTCATCACCGTCGGTCGCTTGCCGCAATTGACCGCCTTGCCGTCGATCTTGAGCTGGCCGTGCTCGACGTATTTCAGGTCCGGGCCGGCGTCGTTCATGTACTGCTCGACGGTCGGACCGTCGGTGGTCGAGCCCTCGGCGCTTCCGGCCCAATCCTGAGCGGAGGCGGCGCGCGGCAAGGCGAGGCAAAGCGCCAAGCCAAGGGCGCAGCAAAGCCCCAACAAAATCCGTGCCCGTCCGTCCCGCATATCGAATCGCACTGTAAGGCCCGGCAAGAAGAGGCGCAATTCCCGGCGCTTTAATGACCGCCGTCTTGCGCCGTTATGCCGCTTTTCCTGACGAAGCACTGCCTAAGATCGTTGCAGCGCTGCTCCGGATCAGGGTGCACGGGGCCGTGGCCGGCGATGTTGAACACGGCACAGATCTCCTCGAGCGCCCTGTCGTCGAGCCAGCCTTCGCGCCGCGCCCGCCGCACCGCGTAGCAATCGGCGGAGGTCTCGCTCGGTCCGAAAATGATGTGTCCGCATTCGTGATAGTAGATCAGCCACTGCACCTTGTTGGGCAGATCCTTGAGCGCCTGCATATTGAGCATGATCACCGTCGAGGAGACGGCGAAGCCCTCGAAATCGCGAAGCAGCGTGGCGGTCCGGCCGCAGGACAACCTCCGCCCGGCAACCACCAGCCGGCCCGGCTGAATGAGCTTGCCCTGATCGAGCGCACTCGCCTTTTCCTCCGGCAGCAGGCTGGCGCCGGTCAGAGCAAGCGTCAGGCTTACAGCAAGCCATGCCGCAAGGCGGGCAGCCGATCTCATTGTTCTCGTTCCCTCGCTGCCCTGTTTTCCGCCGACGCTAATCAGTCTGCTTGGCGGCCTGCGGTCGCGTCAATGTCTATTCACATGCACCGAGCCTTCGTCGCCAAGCGGTTTTTAGTTGTGGGCCGAGGCCTTGGCGCTAACCGCCGCGGCATAACACTGGCGCATCAATTGGCAACGCTGCGGACCGGGCGGATGTACGCCGTCGCCCTTGAGCTGCGAGATGAAGGCGCAAATCTGGTCCAGGCCCTGGCCGTCGAGCCAGCCCGCCTTCACGCCGCTCCTGATCGAGTAGCAGTCGGCGCCGGTCTCGGTCGCGCCGACGAATTGGTGGCCGCACTCGTGATAATAGACGTAGAGCTTCACCGGCGTGGCGAGGCCCCGTATGCGGTCGGGGTTGAGAATGAGATAGCCCGGATAGGACCCGCCCCAGCTGTCGAGCCTCGCATCGATCACCGTCGGCCGCTTGCCGCAGCTCACCGGGCGCCCGTCGAGCGTCATCTTGCCCTGGGCGACTTTCCTCGATCCAGCCTGGGCGTTCATATATTCCTCGATGGTCGGGCCGGTGATGGTTTGAGGCCCTACCCTGTTCCCCTCGAGGGCAGAAATCGTGATCCCCCCGGTGCCGCCGTCAAGGCCGCAGCCGCAGAGAAACGCGCCGCAGTAAAGCGCGGCAAGCATGATGCGCAAGGAGCCCCTCATCCCTCTCACCATAGCGGCTGCGCCGGTGTGCGGGCAATTAGCGGCGTCTTGCTGCAAGCAGTCTTGATCCTCGTTTATGGCGCTTTAGTTCACGCCGCGGCTTCGGCCTCGATGCGTTCCATATCGGCATCGGATAGGCCGAAATGATGACCGATCTCGTGCACCAGCACGTGGGTCACGATCGCGCCGAGGGTTTCTTCGTGCTCAGCCCAATAGTCCAGGATCGGGCGGCGGTAGAGGAACACCATGTCGGGCATGGCGGAGACGTCCATGACGCTTTTGCGCGCGAGGTCGACTCCGCTGTAGAGTCCAAGAAGGTCGAAGGGCGATTCGATGCCGAGAGAGTTGAGCACCTCGTCGGTGGGGAAGTCTTCGACGCGAATGACGAGCTCGCCGGTGAGCTTGCGGAAGGCAGCCGGGAGCCGGCGATAGGCGGAATCGGCCAGCGCCTCGAGTTCGGCGAGGTTCGGGGCCTCGCGAGGCGCCCAGTCGATCGCGTCCTTGTTCCGGTTCATGGCGCTATTGCTAGCATGCGGGGCTTCCGGCTTGCGAACATGAACGGGTGCTGAATTCCCCACTCATGTCGCATTCAGGCCACGACTGTAACTTAAGCATCACAAACTGCCGCTTATCCGCGAACCGCTAAAAGGGCGAGGGATCAAGATGCTCAGCAACCGTTATGTCGCAGCGTTGGCCTTTGTCAGCTTTCTTCTGGCCGCCAGCGCCGCCGGATCGTCGCCCGCTTCGGCGCAAGCCTGCGGGCCGTGGAACAACTGGTGCATGCCGCAATGCGGCGTGTGGAACAATTGGTGCGCAGAGGAATGCGGGCCGTGGAACAATTTCTGCTTCGCCCAATGCGGCGCCTGGAACAATTGGTGCCGCGGCGTGTGCGGACCGTGGAACGGCTTTTGCGCCCAGCAAGCTTACGGCCCGGGCCCCGGTTGGGCGCCGGGCTGGAGGCCGTACGGCGGCCCCGGCTTTTACCGCGGCCCCGGCTGGGACAACGGCTACCGCAATTACGGCAGCTACGACCACGACGACTGGGACGATTACGGCGATCACGACCATAATCGCAAAAACCGCAAGAAGCACGGCAACGACGACCATGATCACGACGGCAACAACCACAAGCACGCCAACAAGAACGATCACGACAACGACGACCATAACGGCAACGGCAACGGGAAGAACGACCATCGCGGCGGTACGGTCTACGGCAGGAGTTTGAACGATTAGCTCTCGCCCCTGTGGCGCGCGCGACAGGCCCCGCGTAAGGCGGGGCCTTTTGCTTCGGTCAACGCCTAGGCGGGCTTGCGGGCGAGGATGATCGCTTCGCGCAAGGTGAAGGTGAGGCCGCCGTCCTCCATGCGCGGGCGAAGGGAGGAGCGCAACGGCTCCTCGCGGAGGAGCGCCTCGAGGCGGGCGACGGTCGGCGCCGAGCAGCGCATGCGCGTCACCCAGGGTAGAAACGCGATGTCCTGGTCCATCTCCTCGCTATGCGCGAGAACGAAGCCTTGATCGCCGAGAAGCTTGGTCCACTCGGTGAGGCTCAAGCAGCGCCCATGGCTCGGGTCGCGGAGCTTCTCGAAGTGGTTATAAGCGCGTGCGAGATCGGGCTCCTCGGGCGAGATGTTGTCGACAAGGGCAAGCGTGCCGCCCGGCATCAGCACGCGGAAGGCCTCCGACGCGAAGGCTTGCGGTTTGCCGAAATGATGCGCTGCCAGGCGGCAAGTCACGCAATCGAAGCTCATGTCGGGGAAGGGGAGGTCGTCGGCCTTGGCGCGCGCGGTCTTGACATTGCCGAACCCGCGCTCGGCGGCGAGCCGCCTCGCCTCGGCAAGCATCGCTTCGGTAATGTCACTCGCGGTCACCTTGGCCACGTGCGGCGCGAAAGCGAGCGCGGTGTGGCCGGCGCCGGTTGCGACATCGAGCACGCGCCAGGAGCGCGCCGGCCGCACGAGCGCGACCAACCGCTTAAGGCTTTCCCCCTTGGCATGCACCGACGAGGCGGCGTAATCGGCCGCCGCCTCCCCGAATTTCTTCTGAACGAGCGAGGTCATGGCAGAGCATTTCTGCCACTTGGAGCGGACTTTGGAAACGCCGTTGACAGCCGGCCAGCTAGTTGATCGTGCATCGTGACATCGGCGAGAGCTCGAGGGTGAGAGTCTTCTCAGGCAGGTCTGTCTTCTCGAGATAAGTGCGCTTGAAGACCAGGGTCACGGTTTCGGGATCGAGGTAGGTGAACTCGGCATAGACCTTGACCGGAATGGCCTGTGCCGTCGGCGGCGCAGCCGCGGCGCACGACGGAATGGTTATGAACACGACATCGGCGTCGGTGACTTGCTCGGGTGACAGCTTGCCCTTGACGCAGGCTTCGATCGCCGCCTTGTCCGGCATCACCAGGGGCACTTCGGCGCCGCCCCAAATCTGCGTCGCGTTGATCGTCTCGCCTGCCACGACGGACTGCCGGCTTCTTTTCGCAGCGGGGAAGCTCATCTCGCCGAACGACCCGCCGATCTTTAGCGTGCCGCTGTCCTCGCCCTCATAGACCAACGTCATCGCGAACGGCTTGTCGCCATCCTGTCCCTGACATTTCGCCGTTATGGTATCGGCCGCGGCAGATCCGACAGAGCCGACGACAAGAGCCAGTACGAGAGAACCCCTGTTGATCGTCAAGGATCGTCCTCCACAATCTTGGGCGAGCACCCAATCCCACGTGGCGGTTAGGTCGAAGCCGAGGCTAGCGATCCGGCAAGTTGCAATAATCCCCAAACAATATGTTGCACTTTGCCGTGTTGCCGGGTGTCGTCGTGGTACTCGTGCCCGTGGTACCTTTGTCGGCCTCCGGCGCGGCCTTGCCGGATTGGGTCGACTTCGAATTCTCATCAGGGACGCAGCCGCAGCATTTCTTGCCGTTCTTCAGTTTCTCGCAGACGCGCTTAAAGCCCGTTGTGCAGCCGCCGCCGGAACCTTGAATCGTGCACTCTGTCAGCGCGTCGCCGTCTTTCTTCTTTTTGTGGTGCTCCGCGTCGGCCCCGGAGACGAGAAGGAAGGCACCGAGGAAGAGGGCGAGCGCGAACGAGCCTCGTGACACGGTTGTCCCTCTATTCTTCAATCGCAACTCCAATCGCTGCTTGGCGCTCAATCGCAGGCGCCCGGCTGATGAGACCAAGAGCCGTTTACAATGCACTCAACAACACAGGAGATGCTTGATGGAGGTTGGCCGCCCACCCGAACAAAGCTCGCTTGTCTTTCCGCTTCGGCACGATCCTTGTCACACATGGAACTGGTCGCCTCGGTGCCGTACATCGCCGTGCAACAAAATTGCCGGGGCTTAGCAGCTTGAGCGTTCTTGTCAGGCACGCAGCCGCAGCATTTTTTGCCGTTCTTCAGCTTCTCGCACACGTGCTTGAAGCCTTTTACGCAGCCGCCGCCGCCTCCGGGCTCTTGGATGGTGCACTCCGTTAGCTCGCTGTCGGTATCCTTGGCGTTCTTCTTATGCTTGTGATTGTCGTCTTCATCGCCCTGCATATGCTTGTGATTGTCTTCATCGTCGGCATCGTCGCCGCTCTCGCTCTTTCCGCAGATGAGCTTGCCATTGACGAAGTTGCACCCGAACCCGACGAGCTCGACGGCTGGAGAGCGCTCGACGGACGAAACGCGGGGGAGAGCCAAGCCGGCCTCCGCGATCAGAACTACGGAGAGGACAAAAGCCGCTATCGCCAACAGTGTCTTCACGTCGTCATCCCTCCTGTTTCTGCAGGGGCCGCGGGCAGGCTAGGCAAGGTTAGGCGCAGGCGACGCCAAGCTGGCCGATCTGCGAGGCGCGCATCAAAAGCCTCCGTAGTGGCAGCATAGCGCCTTGCTCCCTGAGAAGCATCTTGCGCCGAAATCGCGTGCATACTGCCTAGCGGTGCGGTTGCGGTCTGCGCCCGCCTGGTCACGCGCGGAGCCTTTGTATTCCTCCACAGAGCCACAGGAGCCATCACAGGCTGGCGCTTCCCCTCGCCATACACATTCTATGTGCTGCGCGGTCGCTTTCGGTATGGTGTCGGGACAACAATAATAGCCAGTATCACCTCGTGTTTTGTGCTCGCGCGTCGTGCCGGACGGACACGAGTTGACCATTGGGGTGCACTGAACCGCTTTTGTCGCGCCCTGTCCTGCATAGGCGCATATTCCATTTCCATTATACGCGGAAAAGACCGTGCCTTTGGGACAAGCATGAGCCGAGGTCGCGCCGAGGAAAAGCACCGCCACGAGCGGCGTCAGAGCCGCAAGCAAGAGTGTGAGATTACGTCTTCGAAGAACCGTCGGGACCATCTCGTTGCATTCCTTCGCGGGCTAGCTTTTTTCTAACGTACCGAGCAGCCGGTCGATGCGTGTGTTCAGCCTGCGCCTAATGGTAATAGCAGCAGCACCGGTAATCGCCGTTGCCTTCCGTGGAAAAAGTGGCGCAGCTTGGCTGTCCAGAGAACTGGCCCCTGCATTTGGTGTTAAACGGCGCTAGCCCGTTCTTGTCCATGTTTTCGCAGAAATCCTTTATGGGAGTATCCTTGGGAGTTTCCTTGGGTGCCTCTTTCGCGTTCTTCTCGCCCACGCACCCGCAGCATTTCTTGCCGTTCTTCATTTTTTGACAAAGCAGCTTCTGCGGCGCGACGCAGCCCATGCCGCCGGATTTTACGATGGTGCACTGCTCAAGTTGGGCGTCGTTGTCCTTGTTCTTCTTTTTGTGGTGATCGGCGTCGGCGTGAGAAAAAACCAAGACGCCCAGGCACAAGGCTAAAGCGAAGGACCATCGTGAGTTCATCAGTGTTTCTCCGTCAAGGACTGGTGTGGCATCTTATGTGCCGGAGAGAGAATTCCGGATGGCCGCTCCAGCTTTTGACCTTCGGCTTGCAGATGCAGCAGGAGCCGAAGATTACCGCCAAGCACCTTCGACCGTCTTGGGCTGGAGCGAACAGAAATTTGGCTGAGAGTGAAATCTGACGCTTTCCGGTTACGGCCGAAGGCCGTACTTATAGGCGTAGAGGTCGGAGAATCGTTCGATGGCGCCGCCGTCGCCGGATGTACGTCTTATACGCGTTTCCACGCGTGACGTTCCTGCTTGCGAACGCACACCGTTCTGGCGAGAAGTGTTCGCCCGGCAAATGTGCCGCCTCGAATTCGAGCCCCTCTCAGAGGGCCCATTGGATGTCTCTGCAACCCTGCTTGCGCTGCCTGGCTTGAGTGTTGGCCGGTGTCTGTCGGCAATGCACGCCCGCTGGAGCCGCACCGCAGAGCTGGTGAAGGACGGGGACGATGCCTTTGCGCTGATTATTCCGCTTGCCGGAACGGTGAATCGTTTGCAGCGTGGTCAGGAGCTCGACGCCAAACCCGGCGAAGCCGTCGGCATTCTCCACAGCGAACCCGGTGGCATTCAATTTCGCGAGCTCAACGACCTTGCCGTGATGATCCCGCGATCGGCACTCGCTCCGCACCTGCCGGATCTCGAAGAGGCGGCCACGCGCCTTGTTGCCCGCACGAACGACGCATTACGGCTTCTCAGACACTATCTCATGGCTTGGCGGGAGAATTTTGACATTACCGACCCTGCGGTCTGCAGCCTCGCCGTCGCGCACGTGCACGATCTCGTTGCCTTGGCGCTCGGCTCGACCCGCGACGCCGCAGCGGTCGCAAAGGGGCGCGGCCTGCGCGCTGCAAGGCTTCAGGCGGTCAAGGCCGACATCGCAGCCAATCTCACGGCGCGCGATCTTTCGGTCGCCGCGGTCGCGCTCCGCCAACGTGTGACGCCGCGCTATATCCATATGCTGTTCGACGGTGAGGGCACCACCTTCTCGCAATTCGTGCTCGCCGCGCGCCTGGCTCACGCCCGCGGCATGCTTTTGGACTCGCGGCACGCCCACCAGGCGATCGGCGCGATCGCCTACGCGAGCGGCTTCGGCGATCTGTCGCATTTCAACCATGCCTTCCGCCGCCGCTACGGCGCGACGCCTTCGGAGGTACGGCGGGGCGAAGCCTAGTGGAATTCGCGGATGTCGACGAAGCGGCCGGCGATCGCAGCGGCGGCGGCCATCTGCGGCGAGACGAGATGAGTCCGGCCGAGCCGTCCCTGCCGGCCCTCGAAATTGCGGTTCGAGGTCGAAGCGCAGCGCTCCCCGGGCCGGAGTTGGTCCGGGTTCATGCCGAGGCACATGGAGCAGCCGGGCTCGCGCCACTCGAAGCCGGCGGCCTTGAAGATCTTGTCGAGCCCTTCGGCCTCGGCTTGCGCCTTCACCAGCCCTGAGCCGGGCACGATCATCGCGCTCAGGTTCTCATTAATGCGCCTGCCCTCGACGATCTTGGCCACCGCGCGCAAATCCTCGATGCGGCCGTTGGTGCAGGAGCCGATAAAGATGCGGTCGAGCTTGATGTCGGTGATCTTCTCGCCGCCCTTGAGCCCCATATAATCGAGCGCGCGGATCGCCGCCTTGCGCTTGGTCTCGTCGGCGATCTCCTCAGGCTTCGGCACGCGGCCTTGCACCGAGACAACCTGCTCGGGGCTCGTGCCCCAGGACACGATCGGCGGCAACTTCTCGGCGTGGAGCACCACCTCGCGGTCAAATTGCGCGTCATCGTCGGAGAAAAGCTTCTCCCAATGATGCCGTGCGACCTCGAAGGCGCCGCCTTTGGGCGCGCGCGGGCGTCCCTTGATGTATTCGAAGGTCTTCTCATCGGGCGCGATCAGGCCTGCGCGGGCACCGCCCTCGATCGACATGTTGCAGACGGTCATGCGCCCTTCCATCGAAAGCGCCTCAATCGCCTCGCCCGCATATTCGATGACGTGGCCGGTGCCGCCGGCGGTGCCGATCTCGCCGATGATGGCGAGGATGATGTCCTTGGCGGTGACGCCCTCGTTCAGCGCGCCGTCGACGCGGACGCGCATGTTCTTGGCCTTCTGCTGGATGAGCGTCTGGGTGGCGAGCACGTGCTCGACCTCGCTCGTGCCGATGCCGTGAGCGAGCGCGCCGAAGGCGCCGTGGGTCGAGGTATGGCTGTCGCCGCAGACGATGGTGGTGCCGGGCAGGGTAAAGCCCTGCTCAGGACCCACCACATGCACGATGCCCTGGCGGCGGTCGCGCTCGTTGTAATATTCGATGCCGAACTCCTTGGCGTTCTCGGCAAGCGTCGCCACCTGAAGCGCGGACTCCGGATCGTCGATGCCCTTGGAGCGGTCGGTGGTCGGCACGTTGTGATCGACCACGGCGAGCGTCTTTTCCGGCGCGCGCACTTTGCGGCCGGCCATGCGCAGGCCCTCGAAGGCCTGCGGGCTCGTCACCTCATGGACGAGATGCCGGTCGATATAGATGAGGCAGGTGCCGTCCTCCGCCTCATGCACGAGATGGGCGTCCCAGATCTTGTCGTAGAGGGTGCGTGGCTTATCGGTCATGACTGTTCTTTGGGCAACGATTGTAGGCGTCACATAGCGATTGAGACGCCAATTGCCAACTCCGTCGTACCCGGCCTTCCGCCGGGCATCCGCCTTAAGAGCGCCTTATCCAGGGCATCGACGGCCGAGCCCTCGCCGAGACGAGTCCGGCCATGACGACGATGGAGACGGAAAGAAGGGCTTAGCCCTTCTTGGGCTTTTTGACGGGCTTCTCCTTGGCAGCCTTTTCGGGCTTGGCCTTGGGCGCCTCGGTCTCCTCGCCAGCCTCTTTGGTCTCGAGCTCCTCCTCGCCGGCGGGGACTTCTTCGACCGTGGTCTCGGCCATCAGCGCCACCGCCTTCGATACCCAATCGTCGTGCTCGACGGCGCCGTTCAGAGAGAGCTGCTCGTCGATATAGGCGATCTCGTCGTCGGTCAGGTTGGCGATCTGCTCGAACTTGATCACCCCGAGCTTGTTCAGCTTCTTCTCGAGCTCGGGTGTTACGCCGGCGATGAGCTTGAGATCGTCAGGCTCGCCCTTGGGCTTCTTGAAGCCCTTGAAGGCTTCGCCCTTCTTGGCGCCCTTTGCCTCCTGGCGCTCGACGATGCGCGCCGCCTTGCCGCGGCGGCCACGCAGGTAATAGAGCTTGGCGCGGCGGACACGGCCCCGTCGCACCACCTCGATCGAGTCGATCAGCGGCGAATGGACCGGGAAAACACGTTCGACGCCTTCGCCGTAGGAAATCTTGCGCACGGTGAAATTTTCGTTCAGCCCGCCGCCCGCGCGGCCGATGCACACGCCTTCATAGGCCTGAACGCGGCTCCGCTCGCCCTCGATCACCTTGACGTTCACCCTCACGGTGTCGCCGGGACCGAACTCCGGCACTTTCCGCTTCTTGGATAGCGCCGCAACCTGCTCTTTCTCGAGCTGCTCGATAATATTCATGGCCATACCTTTCGGTGGGCGCCTGCCTGGGCCGAACGGCCCTCGGCGAACGCCATTCTTTTTGATTGATCCTATGATTGTCGCGGGCGGGAGGCTTCGCGCGGGGTTTCCTACCCTAGCTTTTCGCCCTTGTCGATGGATTTAGGCGAAAATTCCTTCGCCTGAAGGGGGAAGGTCGGCGTGGACCGCGCCGGGTTGGGTCATGGACAAGACCCCACCCCGGCCTTCCCCTTCCACGGGGAGGGAGGCCATTCCTAGTCCTCCTTCTTCAGGCTACCGATATAGGCGACCACGTTGCGAAGATCGTCCTGCTTCAGCACGATGTTGGGCATGGTCGGATGCGAGGTTTGCAGCCAGACCGTGAGCGCCATCTCGGTCATGCCGGGCAGATCGGCGACTTTCTGAAATGTGGGAGCCTGGGGCAGGGGAGAAGTCTCTTCGTTGGGGAGCACGGCGTGGCAAGTGGCGCAGACTTCTTCGGCGTAGGCCTGCCCCGCGGCGATATCGGCGTCTTGCGCCGCCGCGCCCGAAGTTCCTCCGAGCAACGTCGCCGTCGCGAGCACGATCATGGCCTTCATGGCGCGTCTCCCTTGTTTCATTTCGTTGATAGTCCGGATTCGGGCGCCGCGATCTGACCTCGATCAAGGTTTCACGGCTCACGGCTTCTTGTACCTTTCCCACAGATCGGGGCGGCGCTCGCGGGTGAGCGCCTCGGCCTGCTCGCGGCGCCATTTGGCGATCTCCTTGTGATCGCCCGAGAGCAGCACCTCGGGGATCGCGCGCCCCTCCCATTCGCGCGGGCGCGTGTAGTGCGGATATTCGAGGAGACCCGAGGCGAAGCTCTCCTCCGCGAGCGAGCTTTCATTGCCGGCGACGCCCGGGATCAGCCGTACGCAGGCATCGATCAGCACTTGCGCGGCAAGCTCGCCGCCCGAGAGCACGTAATCGCCGATCGAAATCTCCTCGACATTGCGCGCGTCTAGCACGCGCTGGTCGACGCCCTCGAACCTGCCGCAGAGGAGGATGACGCCGGGACCTTGTGCCAGTGCGCGCGCGCGCTCCTGCGTGAGGGTGCGGCCGCGCGGCGAGAGATAAAGTGTGGGCGTCCCGTCCGGCATTTCGGCGCGCGCGGCGTCGATCGCCGCAGCGGCGATGTCGGCGCGCATCACCATGCCGGCGCCGCCTCCGGCCGGCGTGTCGTCAACCGAGCGGTGCTTGTCGGTGGCGAAGTTGCGGATGTCGATGACGTCGAGCGTCCATCTCTTCTCGGCGAGCGCCTTGCCGGCGAGGCTCAAGCCAAGAGGCCCCGGGAACATCTCGGGGAAGATGGTGAGCACGCCGGCGTGCCAGGGAGGGGACATTGGCCTAGTGAATTTCCGCTTCCGCGGGAATGCCGCTCTCGACATTCAGGGCGGTGCGCTCGCCCTTGAGCAGCCAGGTCTCGATGCGGCCGACGCCCTTGACCTCGATCGGTCCGCGCGGCTCGAACAGGAAACTGTCGCCGAGCGCCTTACGGACCTCGCAGGACACCTGGATCTCGCCGGGAAGACCGTGCGACTCGAGCCGCGAGGCGAGGTTCACCGTCTCCCCCCACACATCGTAGGAAAACTTGTCGGTGCCGATCACGCCGGCCATCACCGGACCGCAGGCGATTCCCACCCTCACCTTGAGGCTGAGCCCGTGCGCGGCTGACAGCCGCTCTACGAGGCTGGGCAGGACGAGGGCCATGCGCGCCAAACGCATGAGATGATCTCGTTGCGCGCGACTCACGCCGCAGACCGCCATGTAGCCGTCGCCGATGGTCTTGATCTTCTCCACGCCGTGCGCTGCGGCGAGCCGGTCGAACTCGCTCACTACCTGGTCGAGGATGGCGACGGTGCGCGCCGCGCCGAGGCGCTGGGCAAGCGGGGTGAAGCCGACAAGATCGCTGAACAGAACCGAGGCGTCGGCGACGCTGTCGGCCACCCGCGCGTCGGGCCGCTCCTTCAAACGCTCGGCGATCGGCTCGGGCAGAATGTTGACGAGAAGCGCGTCGGCCTCGGCGCGGGCGGCGTCGGCCACGGAGAAGGCGTAGCCAACGATCAGAGCGATGATGCAGAAGGTGGTGACGGCCGAGGAGACGTAGAGGTTGTCGAGCAGGCTCGGATCGGCGGCGATCCGGGCGCGCTCAGGCGGGAACATGAACCAGGCCGCCATATGCAAGGCGAGCGCGACGGCGACTATGAAGATCACCAGGCGGATGCGCTCGAGGCCGGCAATGGCGAAAGCAACGGCGGCGACGATGATGTAGTTGATCTGAATGCCGCTGTCGCGGCCGAGTTCGTGGACGAAGAAGAACAGGACCGCGAGCTCGACGGCAGCGAGGAGAAGCGCCGCCGCAACATTATTGATGCGGTGAGCAAGCGGCACCAGAAACGCGACGGCCACCAGAGCGATGTTGACGACGATCAAGGGCATGTAGGTGGCGACGCCGTAGGTGGCGTAGACGACGGCATAGACCGCAGAGAAGGCGGCGATCAGGAGCGCCATGAGATTGACGATTGCGAGCCTCCGGCGCGTGAGCCGGGGATAGCCCTTGGTTCCGAGCTCGGCGAAGCGGTTGAGCGGCCCCAGCCAAGCGAATAGCGGCGCATTGCACGGAGCCGAGGTGGTTTCGCTTTCGCTCATGGCATCCGTCCTGTCGCCGTCTGTCGGCGAAGCGATCCAGTAACGGCGGAGGTGCAAATTCTGAACAGGGGCCAGTGTTTACTGGATTCCTGCCGGAGCTAAAACGATTCTCTTGAGGACCATGCTTAAGGGCGGGCAAAGGCGGGAGGGTCTTCGCGCGTCCCATTGCTACCCGAGCAGCCCCTCAGGGGGATTCAGCGTAAGGCGGCCGCCCTCGACATCGATCTCAGGCACCGTGTCGCGGGTGAACGGCACGAGCACGGTCGACCCTCCGCTGAGGGGCTTCATCTCGAGAAGGTCGCCCGCGCCGAAATTGTGGACGGCGACGATCACTCCAAGCGGCCTACCCTCGAAGTCGAGTGCTTCAAGTCCGATCAGGTCGGCGTGGTACCACTCATCCTCCTCGCGCTCGGGAAGACGGGTGCGAGGGAGATAGAGCTTGGTGCCGGTCAGCGCTTCAGCGGCCTCGCGCGTGGTTACACCCTTGACCCGAGCGATCAGCGCCTTCGGCGTTGCGCGCACGGACTCGATCTCGATCAGGCGACCAGCCTCATCCTCGAGCGGGCTATAGCCCGCGATCGCGGCCTCATCAGCGGTGAAGGAACGGATGCGCACCTCGCCCTTCAAGCCTTGCGCGGCGCCGAATTCGCCGAGCAACAGCCGCTCGTCCTTCGCGGACAAGGCTATTCGGCGGCGGGCTGCTCGGCCGTAGCGGCGGCCTCGGCGGCGGCTTTGGTCTTTTCTTCGGCCGCGGCGCGCTTCGCCTCCTCGCGCTCGAGGCGCTTCTTGCCGGGCTGACCCTTCTGCGGGTTCGAGCGGGGGTCGCGCTTGCGCATGCCGGCGGCGTCGAGGAAGCGCAGCACGCGGTCGGTCGGCTGGGCGCCGTGTCCGAGCCAGTATTTCACCCGCTCCTCGACGAGCGTCACCCGCTCGGCGTCCTTGGGCAGGAGCGGATTGTAGGTGCCGAGCTTCTCGATGTAGCGGCCGTCGCGCGGGCTCTTAGAGTCGGCGACGACGATGCGGTAGAAGGGCCGCTTCTTTGCGCCGGCCCGCGCCAGTCTGATCTTCAGGGACATGTGCTCATCCTTTCCTTGCGTGTTGGCTCCCCTCAGACCTCTCCGCCATGGGGAGAGGATGGGGTGAGGGGACTCTGTCGTTGTCGTTCACTCTCGATCTCATCTCTTCTTCGATCCGGGGAGGCCGGGTGGACCCTTCGGCATGCCAGGGAGCCCGGGAAGACCGCGTGGCAACCCGCCAGGAAAGCTGCCCGGGGGCAGCGGCGGTAGACCCCCGGGCGGTAGGCCGCCGGCGGGGAGTTCGGCGGGCAGCTCGGGCGGAGGACCTCCGCCGAACATCTGGCTGAAGACGCCGCGCTTCTTGCCCATGGCCTTCATCATGTCCGCCATCTGCCGGTGCATCTTCACCAGCCTGTTGATGTCCTGCACGCTCGTGCCGGAACCCGAGGCGATGCGCTTCTTGCGTGATGCGTTCAGGATCTTCGGGTTCCTGCGCTCGCCCTTCGTCATCGAGGAGATCATCGCCTGCTGGCGCTTCAGCATGCGGTCGTCGAGATTGGCGGCATCGAGCTGCTTCTTGATCTTGCCGATGCCGGGCAGGAGGCCGAGCACGCCGCTCATGCCGCCGAGCTTCTGCATCTGCTGCAATTGCTCGGCGAGGTCGTCGAGGTCGAAAGCGCCCTTCTTGACCTTGGCGGCGATCTTCTGCGCCTTGTCGAGCTCGACGGTCTGAAGCGCCTTCTCGACCAGGCCGACCACGTCGCCCATGCCGAGGATGCGTCCGGCGATGCGGTCGGGATGGAAATCCTCGAGCGCATCGAGCTTTTCGCCCGTACCGATCAGCTTGATCGGCTTGCCGGTGATGGCGCGCATGGAGAGCGCTGCGCCGCCCCTGCCGTCGCCGTCGATTCTGGTGAGCACGATGCCGGTGAGATTGACGCGCGCGCCGAAATTCTTGGCGAGGTTGACGGCGTCCTGACCGGTCAGCGCATCGGCGACGAGGAGCGTCTCGTGCGGATGGGCGACCTTCTCGATCTCCGCCGTCTCGGCCATCAGCTCTTCGTCGATATGGGTACGGCCGGCGGTGTCGAGCAGAAGCACGTCGTAGCCGCCGAGGCGTGCGGCTTTCAGCGCGCGCTCGGCGATGGCGACGGGACTTTCTCCGGCGACGATAGGAAGCGTGGCTACGCCCGTCTGTTGCCCAAGCACGCGAAGCTGCTCCTGCGCCGCAGGCCTTCGCGTATCGAGCGAGGCCATCAGCACCTTCTGTTTGTCGCGGCTCTCGAGACGCTTGCCGAGCTTGGCCGTGGTCGTGGTCTTGCCCGAGCCTTGCAGGCCGACCAGCATCATCACCACGGGAGGGGTCGCCGCGAGGTCGATCCCTTGCGTCTCCGAGCCGAGCGTCCTTACGAGCTCGTCGTGGACGATCTTGATGACCATCTGGCCGGGTGTGATCGAGCGCACGACCTCCTGGCCGACCGCCTTCTCCTTCACCCGGTCGATGAAGGAACGCACCACGTCGAGCGCCACATCGGCCTCGAGCAGGGCGCGGCGCACCTCGCGCATCGCCTCGTTGACGTCAGCTTCGGTCAGCGCGCCGCGCCGCGTCAGCTTGTCGAGGATCGCGCCGAGGCGCTCTGATAAAGTCTCGAACACAGGCTCGCCTGTCTCTCCAAAATGCGCAAACAAGGTTGAACCCGTTTGCGCAATCATCAAATGCGCTCAACCCGCCAAAGGCCGGTAGCGCAAACACCAATGGCACCCGAGGGCGCATCGCGCTATCGGGTGTTGACCCCCCTGCCTCCCGGAACTCGGCTGACCGCGCTCAAAGTAGCGCGGTAGCGCAAAGATTCATGTGCAGGGCGGCGGCTCGTTGAACTGAGCTGCCTTTGAATTTTCGCGGAAATCCATGCGCCATGCGGCGGGTCAAGTCAAGCGGTGGGGGAGCGGCCCGGGAAGTAGTTGCCGTGAAAGTGGAAGGGGATGGCGTGCGGCGTCTCGGCGCGCGCCATCTCGTTGAGCGTGGCAGCGTCGAGCACAAGCAGGAAGGAATGTCCGCTGCCCACGTCGAGCACGACCGACAGGAGAACGCCGTCATCCTCGGCCCGCGCCTCGGGCGTGGCGACGAATACCGGCTCTCCGGGATAGCAGCCCCGCTCGTACCAGCGCGCGCTTCCCCCGGACGCGAGGTCGACCTTGACGATTGAATCGAGGAAGTCGCCTTCGACCTCGATGCCGGCGCCGTAGACGTAGCGGTAAGACTTGCCGGCGCGCGAAGCGTAGTTGATGCGCGGCAACTCGATGGCGATGGGCGCGAGCTCTCGGCGCGAGACGCCGCCGCCGCCAAGCCCGAATTCGAAGCGGTTCAGGCGACCGGTCGCAGTGAGCGGGGTGCCGGCGCGGAGCCGGGCGAGATAGAGTTGATCGATAATGGCCGCGTCGGGATAGGCGATCATGTCGATGACGAGACCATCGCCCTCTTCATAGGCGTTGACGTGGTGAAAGGCGAACAGGGCCTCGCCGGCCGCGGTCGCGACCTCGCGGCCGCCGTCCTTTTCCACGACATGGAACCGAAGTCCGCGCTCGGGCTGCCAGCGGTAGTTCCGGATGAAGGGTTTGCCGGAAAATTTGAGGTCGAGCGCGCTCACGGTCAGGGGGAACTCGACCAGCACGAGGTAGCGTTCGGTCATGGCGAAGGAGTGCATATAGGCGGGGCGGTCGACAGGGATCTCGGCGATCTCGTCTTGAACGCCGCCGTCGCTCACGCTGAACAGCCGGTAGCGGCTGCGAAGCCCGAACTCGATCATGTAGTTGTAGTGCCGCTTGCGCGCGGCATCGTAATGCGGGTGGGCGGTCGAGACCTGGCCGCTGAGCGGTGCCTCGTAGGCGAACACGCCAAGGGTCTTCAAGGTGCCGGGCTGAAAGCGCAGGGGCATGGTCGTCTCGGTGAACGCCGCCGTCGCGCCGCCCAACCCGACGACATTCACGTTGGCATTGTCAGTGAGCTTGGGATCGAAAATCGCTGCGACGCGGCCGAACAGAGTGCGGCACGGGTCGGTGGCGAACTCGGCGTAGGCGATCTTCCGCGTCGCCTCGGCCGCGCGGTACGCGTTGCTCTCGAGAAAGCGGCTGGCATAGGTGACGGCGCCGCGTGCGAAGGCGAAGCGGTGCAGCATGGCGAGCCCGTCGAACCAGTGATTATAGGTGCGGAGGCCGACTTCGAACTTGGCCGGGCCGGTGCGCAGCAAGGCGCCTTCGAGCCAGTGCGGTATTTCGCCCCGCACCGCGAGCGCCACGGGCGAGGGCGTCTCTTCGGTCAGCGAGCGGAAGCCGGCGGCGTAAGGAAACGGGGTCGTGTCCTGCATCTTCATCCTCGCTGCAAGTCGCGAAGCTTAGCCCGCCTTCGTTAAAAGCGGCTCAAGGCGAACCGCGAGGTCGAGCAGGGCCTCATCGCCGCCGTGCCAGCCGATGAAGGAGAGCCCGATCGGGCAGCCTGCCGCTTCGGCCGCCGGAATCGAGATCTGCGGCAAGCCGGAATGGCCGGACAGGCAGGTATAGGCGAGGGTGTGGTTGCGGAACTCGGCGAACGAGGCGCCGTCGGGGATGCCGCGCTCGGGCGGGAGCGTCGGGGTCGTCGGCAGAACGATGAGGGTGCCGGGCCTGGCGAGCGCGTCGAGCTTCTCCTTGATGTGCGCGCGCACGTGCCGCGCCTCCTCGGCCTCGCGGTAGGTGATGCCGGCAGCAGCCTCGAAGCGCTCCTTTACGCCGGGGCCGAGTTGCGTGTCATGCGACTGGATGAAGGGGAGCAGAGTCGACTGAATTTCGAAGCCCTGGATCAGGCGGAAGGCGTTGCGCCACTCGTCGATCTCCTGACCCGCGATCTCCTCGCGCTCGGGCTCCGGCAGCGCGCCTCCGATCCGGTCGAGCGCCCGCCACAGTGCCTGGTCGGCGCTCGCCTCGGCATGAAGGAAGAAATCCTTGGCGAGGATCAGCCGCTCGATCGTGGCCTCGACGCGCGCACCTTCGAGCAGGACGCGGCCGACGTTCCGAAACAGCTCCGCCTTCCGGGCGAGGAAGCCAACCGTGTCGTAGCTCGGCGCCATGGGCGTCACACCTTCCATCGCGATGCGGCCGAAGGTGGGGCGCAGCCCGTAGAGGCCCGAGAAGGAGGCCGGCACGCGGATCGAGCCGCCGGTGTCGCTGCCGAGTGCAAAGTCGCACATCTTGGCGGCAACCGCGGCCGCCGAACCGCACGACGAGCCGCCGGTGACGTGCTTCGGCGCGCGGACGTTCACCGGCTGGCCGTAATGGGCGTTAGAGCCAAGCACGCTGTAGAAGAATTCATCGCAGATGGTGACGCCGGTGCATGAGGCGCCTGAAGCGAGCAGTCGCTCGATCACAGGCGCGGTCGCGTGCGCGGGACTTGCGTGCTCGTAGAAGCTCGGATTGCCGTTCGAGACCTTGCGGCCCTTTATGGCGAACAGGTCCTTCACCATGAAGGTGAGGCCAGCGAGCGGCCCGGTCGTGGCGCCGAGGAGCGGCTCCTTCAGCGTATGGGGGACGAGTGCGTGGACCGGGTCGTCGCTTGGAACGGCGATCATGTTTTCCTCGCTCGCGATCTTTGCCGGGGGCCCATATAACACGCTGGCGTGTAGCACGCTCGCGCGCAACATGTTCGCGTGGACCAGGACCGATGACGGCTGAGACAACCAAAGAGCGTCTGCCGAGCGGCGTGTGGGCGCTCGGTCTCACCTCGCTCTGCATGGACACCTCCTCGGAGCTGATCCACGGCCTGCTTCCGGTGTTCCTGGTGGTGACGCTCGGTGCCTCCGCGACGGCACTCGGGGTGGTCGAGGGCATCGCCGAAGCCACGGCGCAAGTGACGCGCATCTTTTCCGGCTGGCTGTCGGATGCGCTCGGCAAACGCAAGGCGCTTACCGTCTTGGGCTACGGCCTTGCCGCCGCGACCAAGCCGCTCTTTCCGCTTGCCAATTCCGTCGGGCTCGTCCTTCTCGCGCGCTTCCTCGACCGGATCGGCAAGGGGATCAGGGGCGCGCCGCGCGATGCGCTCGTCGCCGATCTGACGCCGCCCGAGCAGAGGGGCGCCGCCTTCGGCTTACGCCAGTCGCTCGACACAGTGGGCGCAACGCTCGGGCCCGCTGCGGCCATAGCGCTCATGTATCTCTTCAACGACGACATCCGCACCGTGCTCTGGTTTGCCGTCATTCCGGCGGTGCTTGCGGTCGTTGTCCTCGTTCTTGGCGTCAAGGAGCCCGATCATGTCGCGCGAAAGGCGAGGGCGCCGCTTCGCTTGGCCGATATCAGGGCACTGGGTCCAGCCTATTGGCTCGTGATCGTGGCCGGCACGGTGTTTACGCTGGCGCGCTTCAGCGAGGCTTTCCTCGTCATCCGGGCGAAGGACGTCGGACTTCCGCTCGCCTGGTCGCCCGCGGTCATAGCCATCATGAGCCTCGTCTATGCGTTGAGCGCCTATCCGGCCGGCAAGGTGCAGGACCGAAACGGAGCGCGGCCTCTTCTGCTTGCGGGCCTCTCATGTCTGGTCGGGGCCGATCTTCTGCTCGGTTGGGGGTCATCGCTTCCCATCGTCTTTCTAGGTATTGGCCTTTGGGGCCTGCACATGGGCCTCACCCAAGGGGTGCTCGCGGCGCTGATTGCCGCCACAGCGCCAGAGCGTCTCCGCGGCACGGCGTTCGGCCTGTTCGGGCTCATCACCGGGCTTGCTAGCCTGATCGCTAGCGTGCTCGCCGGCTACCTGTGGGATAGGATCGGGGCGAATGCGACCTTCTCGGCCGGTGCCGCTTTCGCCGCTATCGCCCTCATCGCCTTCCTGTTTGCGAGGCAAGGCCCGGCGGCCCGCGCTGGAAGTGAGGGCTAACGGCGCCCTATATAGGGGCAACCAGGCAGGTTCTCGTGCAGGCTCAATCGATCCCCTTTCGCAAGATGAACGGGCTCGGCAACGATTTCGTCGTGCTCGATGCGCGTTCGCGCGCCCTTCGGTTCGATGCCGACGCGCTTCGCGCCATCGCCGACCGTAAGGAAGGCATCGGCTGCGATCAGATCATCGCGCTCGAGCCGTCGCGGCAGGCGGACGTCTTCATGCGCATCTGGAACGCCGACGGAGGGGAGGTCGGCGCCTGCGGCAACGCCGCGCGCTGTGTGGCGGGGCTTGTTGCCGCCGAACGCGGCCGCCCCGGCGTCAGCATCGAGACCGAGAGCGCAGTGCTCGCGGCCAACGTCAATCGCGACGGCAGCGTCACCATCGACATGGGCGAGCCGCGCTTTGCCTGGAATCAGATTCCGCTATCGGAGCCGTTCCACGACACGCGGCGGATCGAGCTGCAGGTGGGGCCGATCGACGATCCCGTCTTGCATTCTCCCGCCGTGGTGAATGTTGGCAATCCGCATGCGCTCTTCTTTGTCGAGGATGTCGCGGCGCACGATCTCGCCAAGTTCGGGCCGATGCTCGAGCACCATCCACTTTTCCCCGAGCGCGCCAATATCTCGTTGGTGCAGGTGCTTGCCCCCGATCACATCAAGGTGCGGACCTGGGAGCGCGGCGCAGGCCTGACGCGGGCCTGCGGAACCGCCGCTTGCGCCGCTGCGGTCGCGGCCGCGCGGCGCGGGCTCGTGGGGCGCAAGGTGAAGGTCACGCTCCCCGGCGGCGACCTTATGATCGAATGGCGCGAGGCGGACGGCCATATCCTGATGACCGGGCCTTATGCGCTCGATTTCGAAGGCACCCTGCCTGCGGCACTGCTCCAGCCGGCCGGGGTCTGACTCGTTAGATATTTCGTGTTAGAAGCCGCTATGTCCGACGTCGAGATCATCACCTTCGGCTGCAGGCTGAACGCCTACGAATCCGAAGTCATGCGCAAGCATGCGAGCGCCGCGGGGCTGTCCCAAGCGGTGATCGTCAACACCTGCGCGGTGACGGCGGAAGCGGTGCGCCAGGCGCGTCAGGCGATCAGGAAGGCGCGGCGCGCGCACCCCGGCGCCAAGATCGTGGTGACAGGCTGCGCGGCGCAGATCGACCCGGAGCTCTTCGCCAGCATGGAAGAGGTGGATCACGTCATCGGCAATCGGGAAAAGACCGAGTGCCGGAGCTTCGAAGCGCTCGTGGAGCCGGGCACCGAGACGGTCGTGGTCAACGACATCATGTCGGTCACCGAGACCGCGAGCCACATGATCGATGGCTTCGGTACCCGCGCCCGTGCCTATGTGCAGATCCAGAACGGCTGCGACCACCGCTGCACCTTCTGCATCATCCCCTTTGGGCGCGGCCCGTCGCGCTCGGTGCCCGCCGGCGAAGTGGTGGCGCAGATTAGGCACCTCGTCGAGAATGGCTACGCCGAGATCGTCCTGACTGGCGTCGACATCACCGCTTACGGCCGCGACCTGCCCGGCGAGATGACGCTCGGAAAGCTGGTGAAGAAGGTTCTCAAGCTGGTGCCCGAGTTGCCGCGGCTCAGACTGTCATCGATCGACTCGGTCGAGGCCGACCCCGCGCTGATGGCGGCGATCGCCGAAGAGGAGCGGCTGATGCCGCACCTCCATCTTTCGCTTCAGGCGGGCGACGACCTTACGCTCAAGCGCATGAAGCGGCGCCATTCGCGCGCGCACTCGGTCGCGTTCTGCGAGGAGGTGCGGCGGCTGCGGCCCGACATGGTGTTTGGGGCCGATCTCATCGCGGGCTTCCCCACCGAGACCGACGCCATGTTCGAGGGCTCGCTCTCCCTCGTGGACGATTGCGGGCTGACCTTCCTGCATGTCTTCCCCTATTCCGCGCGCGAGGGGACGCCGGCCGCGCTGATGCCGCAGGTCCCAGGCCCCGTTATCGCCGGGCGCGCGGCCAAGCTTCGCGCCAAGGGCATGGCGGCGCTCAAGACGCATCTCGCCAAGTCCAAGGGGCGGCAGATCAAGGTGCTGATGGAGAACGAGGCGCATGGCCGCTCGGCCGATTTCACGCCGGTGACGCTCGATGCCGAACATCGCGCCGGCGTCCTCGTCGATGCCATGGTGAAGGGCGACGACGGCGCCTCGCTCCTTGCCGTGGTTGCGTCATGAGCCAAGCGAAGAAGCCGTCCTTAGCGGAGCGGCTGTTTGGCGGCGGCAAGCCCGCCTCGCCCGAGCCGCCTCCGTCTGACCAGCCGGCGGGCGAGAACAGGCCGAGTTGGTTCGCCGAGCTGCGCAAGGGGCTCGCGCGAAGCTCATCCGCGCTGTCCGAAAATCTCGCTGGCGCTCTCACCAGGCGCAAGCTCGATGAGGACACGCTCGACCAGCTCGAAGAGGTACTGATCAAGGCCGATCTCGGCCTTGCAATGGCGGGGCGCATCCGCGACATCATCGCCACGGGCCGCTACGAGCGCGGCCTTTCCTCCGAAGCGGTGCGGGCGGTGCTCGCGGCGGAAGTCGCGCGCGTGCTCGAGCCTGTGGCCGAGCCGTTCGTACCCGATCCTGCCAACCGTCCGCATGTCGTGCTGGTTGTGGGCGTCAACGGCACCGGCAAGACCACGACTGCGGCCAAGCTTGCCCATCACCTCAAGGCGCGAAGCCTGAATGTGATGCTCGCCGCCGGCGACACGTTCCGGGCGGCGGCGATTGACCAGCTCAAGATATGGGGCGGCCGAGTCGGCGCCGAGGTCGTCGCCAAGGACGTCGGCGCGGACCCTGCCGGCGTCGCCTACGAGGCCCTCGAGCGGGCGCGCCAAGCCGGAACCGACGTGCTCCTGATCGACACCGCGGGCCGACTGCAGAACAAATCGGACCTGATGGCCGAGCTCGCCAAGATCGTGCGCGTGTTGAAGAAGCTCGATCCATCGGCGCCGCACAGCGTGGTCCTCGTGCTCGACGCCACCACGGGTCAGAACGCGCTCAATCAGGTCGAGATCTTCAAGGAGATCGCGGGCGTCACCAGCCTCGTCGTCACCAAGCTCGACGGCACGGCGCGCGGCGGGATTCTGGTCGCCATCGCCGAACGCTTCAAATTGCCGATCAACGCCATTGGCATCGGCGAAGGGATCGACGATCTCGAGCCGTTCGACGCGCACGACTTCGCGCGCGCCATCGCCGGCGTGGAGAGCGAGAATGAAGCCGCAGCCTGACCTCGACACGAAGTCGCCAGCAAAGGCGGCCGCTGAGGCAAAGACGCCGGTCGAGCCGGCGCCCTCGGTCCTGCTCAAACTTGCGATCGAGCTCGGGCCGCTGCTCGTGTTCTTCGGTACCAACGCGGCGGCAGGCATCTATGCCGGAACGGCGGCCTTCATGGCGGCCACCATCGTCTCGCTCGGCGCCGCCTGGTTCAGCTACCACAAGATCCCGGTCATGCCGCTCGTGAGCGGGGCGATCGTGCTCGTGTTCGGAGGGCTCACGCTCTATCTCCGCGACGACACCTTCATCAAGCTCAAACCGACCATCGTCTACACGATGTTTGCGGCGCTGCTCGCCGCCGGGTTGATGTGGAAGAAGCCGATGCTCGAGCTTCTGTTCGGCCCGATGTTCACCCTCACGGAAGAGGGCTGGCGCAAGCTCACCGTGCGCTGGGCGTTATTCTTCGCCGCCATGGCGGTGCTTAACGAGATTGTGTGGCGCAATTTCTCGACCGATATCTGGGTAAGCTTCAAGGCGTTCGGCTTCCTGCCGCTCACCTTTCTGTTCGCGATCGCCCAGGTGCCGCTGATGCAGCGCCACGGCACCGAGCCTGCCGAGGACCCCGACGCGTCCTAGCCGGTGGCTGCCACAACTCCAGCGCGCTGGACCCCCGACCTGCCGCCTTGCAACAGAAAGCCCGTACGCCGATATATTCGATGCGCTTTGAATGCGCCTAGGCCGGCGGAGCGGTTGCAACCGATCGTTTGCAATTTTGCCCTTCCGGTTGTAAAAGCGCGGTTCTGACAGCGCCCAATTCGGCAGTGGGGGTGAGGAGGATGGGACTCGCCCCAGATCGAACACGCCGGGTCGCATGGCTAAGACAGGGAATCATCTCAATCGCTCGGCGATGCACTTGTTGCATCGGGCCGGGCAGTGCGCCGCCGACATCTTCTCCGAAGAGGCGCGGTCGAGCGGGCTCACGCCGCGCCAGTTCGCGGTGCTTGCCGTCGCGGCCGAGGAGGAGGGTCTGACCCAGACCGAGCTCGTCGAGCGCACCGGCATCGACCGCTCCACGCTCGCCGATATCGTCGCGCGGCTGTTAAGCCGCGGACTGATTCAGCGGCGCAGGTCGAAGGAGGACGCGCGCGCCTACGCGGTCAAGCTCACCCCGCAAGGCGCGCGGGCCTTGCGCGAGGCGCAGTCCGGCGCAGTGGCCACCGACAGCACGCTGCTTTCGGTCTTGCCTCCGGCCAAGCGGCAGGATTTCCTCGAGTCGCTCAGCCTCATCGTCAATGCGCCGCGCAAGTAGACCGCTCCGTTCTGACGCAGGGAGTTTTTTCTCTACTGGGATGGCGTGGACGCCGCAGACTTGAGCAGCGGAAGCAGCTTCTCCCTGATCGTCTTTTCGGTCAGCGGGCCGACATGGCGGTAGGCGATCCTGCCGTCGCCGGTCACGACATAGGTCTCCGGCACGCCATAGACGCCGAAATCGATCGCCACCCGGCCCGAGGCGTCGGCGCCGACGCGCGCATAAGGGTTGCCGTAGCGGCCGAGGAACCGGCGCGCCGCCGCCGCATCGTCCTTGTAGTCGATGCCGAACAGCCTGATGCCGGGTTCCTTGGCAAGCGCGACAAGGAGCGGATGCTCCTCCTGGCACTCGAGGCACCACGAGGCGAAGACATTGACGAGGGTCGCCTCGCCTTGCGCCAGATCCTGCGCGGCGAAGCCCGGCACCACCGCGCCGTCGGCGGTGAGTCCCTCGAGCGCGGGCAGGGTGAACTCGGGCACCTTCTTGCCGATCATGGCCGAGGGCAGAAGCGAGGGATCGCCGCCGTGGAGCGCGTACCAGAACATGCCGGCAAGCGCGGCGAAGATGATGAGCGGAAGCGCGAGCCAGATGCGCCGCGTGCGCGCCTGTTCGGGCGCGATCGATTGCGTCATGAGCGCGCCTTTCTTGCCGGCTTTGCCGCCGGCTTCCGCTTCGGCTCGGGCGAGGCTGCCGCCGAGCGGCGTCGCACTCCCCGGGCTTCAAGCTCGCGCAGCACGCGCCGCTGCCTACGGTCGTCCTCGACGATGAAGAACGCAAGGGCGGCGATGGCCACGAAGGTCGCGGCATAGGCAGCGATGATGAAGGCCGCGTGGGGACCGAGATCGGGCATGCTCAAGCTCCGGCAAGCGCCATCTCCTCGATGCGCGTCCGCTGCAGCGCCTCGACGCGGCGGCGCAGGATCTCGGCGCGCATGGCGATCAGATGCAAAAGCACGAAGAGGAGCGTGAAGGCGACGGCCA
>NZ_DASRGO010000004.1:0-3787 GCF_035650995.1 Methyloceanibacter sp.
CATGAGCACGATCCTGCCTGCGCTCTCGGTCCTCTTCGCGGTTCTCGCAACCGCGGTGCCTTGGGGTTTGCCGGCCGATGCGAGCTTCACCCTTCCGCTCGTCGTGGTGATGATGGTGTTCTGCTGGCGCATCATGCCCGATGCCGTGCTGCCGCTCTCCGCGTGCATGCTTCTTGGCCTCCTCACCGACGTGATGAGCGGAGGCCCGCTCGGCTTTTTCGCGTTGATGACCCTGCTCGCCGCGAGCGCAGGCAGCCTCATGCGCTTCACGGTTGAGCCGCGCGATCTCTGGCCTCTCTGGGTCCTCTGGAGCGCGCTTGCCCTCGCGCTCGGCCTTTTCGCCTGGCTGCTCGGCTCGCTCTACTTCCTCCGTTGGGTCGATTGGTGGCCGATCCTGTTCGGCACGCTCACCTCGATCGCGCTCTTTCCCGTGGTGCTGCGCGGACTGGTGTGGATCAAGCGGGGGCGGCTCAGTCCCGACCATTCCGCCATGTTCCGGAGCTGGTCATGAAAACCCGCGCCCCCGACGATGCAAACCGGCGCGATCCGGCGCGGAAGCAGCGCCTGCGTTTTTCCCGCCGAGCGCTCCTTCTCGGCGCGGGCCAGGCCGGATTGTTCGGTCTGCTGGGCTGGCGGCTCCGCCAATTGCAGATTCTCGACACCTCCGAGTACCGGCTGCTCTCCGACGAAAATCGCCTCAGCCGCCAGCTCACCGCGCCGCGGCGAGGCGCGATCTACGACCGCTTCGGAACGGCGGTAGCCGAGAGCCGCGAGAGCCTGCGCGTCGTCGTGGTGCCGGCCTTCGCCAAGGGACTTGGCCGCACGCTCGATGCGCTCGCCCGCTTCGTGCCGATTACCGAGGCTGACCGCGATCGCGTGTTGAGGACGGCGCGACGGCAGAGCAGCTACCGACCGGTGCTCGTGGCCGAGGGGCTCTCCTGGCGGCAATTTGCGCTCCTGAACGTGCTCGCCCCGCAGCTTCCCGGCGTTGCCACCGATGTCGGTTCCTATCGCGTCTATAACAGCCCGGAGCCCCTGGCCCATGTCGTCGGTTATGTCGGCATGGCGGGCAAGGGCGAGGTGGACGAGGACCCGGTCATGCGCGTGCCGGGCTTCCGCCGCGGCAAGACCGGACTCGAGAAGGGCTTCGACCCCTGGCTGAGGGGGCACGCGGGCGCCGTCACCTCCGAGGTCGATGCCCACGGACGCATCGTGCGTGAGCTCGGTTCGACCCCGAGCGCGCCAGGCAGGGATCTCGTGCTCACCATCGATCACGAGCTTCAGGCAATCGCGTTTGCTCGTCTCGCCACGGAGCGCCGCGGCTCGCTGGTAGCGCTCGATTGCCACACCGGCGACGTCTTGGCGATGGTCTCGGTGCCTTCTTTCAATCCCAACGACATCGCCTTCAGGCCCAACTCGGCGCGCTGGGCCGAACTCGTCAGGAACGAGGACGAGCCGCTCAACAACCGCGCGGTCGACGGGCAGTATCCGCCGGGATCGACCTTCAAGGTGGTGATCGCGCTCGCCGCGCTGGCCTCGGGCGTGGTGAAGCCCGACGAGCACATCGTCTGCAAGGGCAGCTATTTCTTCGGCAACCACCTCTTCCACTGCTGGAAGAGCCACGGACCGATCGCGCTTCACGACGCGATCAAGTCCTCCTGCGACGTCTATTTCTACGAGACGGCGCACCGCATGGGCATCGACAAGCTCGCCGTCACCGGCCGCGCGCTCGGCTTGGGCCGCGCCTATGACAGCGAGCTGCCCGGAGCGAAGCCCGGCGTCATGCCCGACACCGCCTGGAAGCGCAAAACGCTCCGCCAGCCCTGGTATCCGGGCGAGACCATCTCCTGCGCCATCGGACAGGGCTATGTGCTCGCCACCCCGCTCCACCTGGCACTCGTCGCCGGCCGGATCGCCTCAGGCAAGGCGATCGTGCCCCGCTTTGTGCGGCCGGCCCCCGGCCTCACGGTCGACGAGCCTAAGCCGCTCGCCGTCGATCCGGCGCATCTTCAGCTCGTGCGCGAGGGCATGACCGCGGTTGTGAACGAGAAGGGGGGCACCGCCACCCGGGTCGCGCTCAAGCTTCCTGGCGTGCTCATGGCGGGCAAGACGGGGACGGCGCAGGCCTTCGGCCACGGTGTCGCCCATCACTTCACCGGCTACGACGCGAAGCCCCATTCGCTGTTCATCGCCTTCGCGCCGGTCGACGCGCCGCGCTATTCGATGGCCTGTGTGGTGGAGCATGGCGGCTGGGGAGCCCAGACCGCGGCGCCCATCGTGCACGACGTGATGACCGAGCTCCTCGTGCGCGACCCCGCCGCGCGCCCCGCCTTCGTGGCGAGCAACGCGCCCGAAGCGGGTTCCACCGTGGCCGATGCGGGGACGCGGCCATGAGCATGTTCCTCGACGAAGGCTACGAGGAGAAGCGGCAGTTCAAGCTCTCCGAAAAGCTGATCCTCATCAACTGGCCGTTCCTCCTGCTCATCGTGGCCATCGTCTCCTTCGGCATCGCCGCGCTCTACTCGGTCGCAGGCGGCACGCTCGAGCCGTGGGCGAGCCGGCAAGTGGTGCGCTTCTGCCTCGGGCTTGCCGTCCTCTTCGCCGTCGCGCTCTCGGACCTCCGCTGGTGGCTGCGCGCAGCTTATCCGCTTTACGGAATCGCGCTCGTCCTGCTCGCGCTCGTGATGGTGATCGGCGTCGAGAGCGGGGGCGCGCGGCGCTGGCTCGGTTATGGCGAGCTGACCTTCCAGCCGTCGGAGATGATGAAGATCGCGCTCATCCTCGCGCTCGCGCGCTACTACCAGTGGCTTCCGCCCGACAAGGTGTCGTGGCCGCATGCGCTTCTCATTCCGCTCGCCATGATCGGGCTGCCGGTGATGTTCGCTCTCGCCCAGCCCGACCTCGGCACCGCCATGCTGTTCGGGGTGGTCGGCTCGGGGCTTCTGTTCCTCGCCGGGGTGAGCTGGATCTATTATTTCGGCGGCGTCGTCGGCGTCATCGTCGTGCTCCCGCACGTCTGGGAGCGCCTGCACGACTACCAGAAGGAGAGGGTGCTCACCTTCATCGACCCCGAGCGCGACCCGCTCGGCTCGGGCTATCACATCCTGCAATCGAAGATCGCCATCGGCTCGGGCGGGCTGATGGGCAAGGGCTTCATGCAAGGGACGCAAGCCCAGCTCAATTTCCTGCCCGAGAAGCACACCGACTTCATCTTCACCCAGTTCGCCGAGGAGATGGGCTTCATCGGCGCGGCCTCTCTGCTCGCCCTCTACCTTCTCGTGCTTCTGTTCATTACCTATATGGCGCTCAGGTGCCGTAACACCTTTGCCCGGTTGGTTGCGGCCGGCATCGGGCTCTGCCTCTTCACCTATGTGTTCATCAACGTGGCGATGGTGACGGGGCTCGTTCCGGTGGTCGGCGTGCCGCTTCCGCTCGTTTCCTATGGCGGCACCGCGATGATCACTATGATGATCGGGCTTGGCCTCGTTCTGAACGCCCATGTCAACCGGGGCGTGCGCATCAGGCGCGAGGAGCTCGGGCCGCTCTGGTAGGGGTGCGGGAACCCCGGTCTTGGCCTGCGGCGGCGCTGGACAGGGGAACGAACGGGGTGCTAAGGGGAGCACCCTTGGGGTGAACCCTCGGGGTGAAGACCCCCACGGGATCATCCCAGGATGCGCCCTGCCACGAGCAGAGGCGGACAAATCTAGGGCGCATAGCTCAGGTGGTAGAGCAGCTGACTCTTAATCAGCGGGTCCAAGGTTCGAGTCCTTGTGCGCCCACCAATTCC
>NZ_DASRGO010000005.1:0-10998 GCF_035650995.1 Methyloceanibacter sp.
GCGCGGCTATTACCGCAAGCTGCGCATGTCGCGTATCGCGCTGCGCGAACTCGGAAGCCAGGGCCTGATCCCCGGCATGATCAAGTCGAGCTGGTAAGGACGATCGATGAGCATCAATGATCCGCTAGGTGACATGCTGGCCCGCATCCGCAACGCGCAGATGCGGCGCAAGGCCAAGGTCACGACGCCGGCCTCCAAGCTGCGCGAGCATGTGCTCGACGTGCTGACCGAGGAAGGCTATATCCGCGGCTATGCGCGCGTCGATTATTCGGGCGGCCGGTCGGAGTTCGAGATCGAGCTGAAATATTTCGACGGCGAGCCGGTGATCAAGGACATCAAGCGGGTGTCGACCCCCGGCCGGCGGGTGTACTCCTCGGTCAAGGATCTGCCCACCGTGGCCAACGGGCTCGGCGTCGCCATACTCTCGACGCCGAAGGGCGTCATGTCGGATTCCCGCGCGCGCACCGAGAATGTCGGCGGCGAGATTCTTTGCAACGTGTTCTAGGCGGGCTTTGGAAGCGAAGGTTTGAACGATGTCGCGGATCGGCAAAAAGGCGGTCGTGGTTCCGAGCGGCGTGACGGCCACGGTGAACGGCCAGGAGGTGGCGGTCAAGGGCCCCAAGGGCGAGCTCAAGCACGTCCTTGCCGATGCCATCGTCGCCAAGCTCGACAAAGGCCACATCGAGGTCGCCATGCGCGAGGACACCAAGGAGGCGCGCGCCCTGTGGGGCATGACGCGCACCATGGTCGCCAATCTCGTCGCCGGCGTGACCGAAGGCTTCACCAGGCGGCTCGAGATCACCGGCGTCGGCTATCGCGCGGCGGTGCAAGGCTCGAGCCTTCAGCTACAGCTCGGCTACAGCCACGACGTGAATTACCCGATCCCGAAAGGCATCCAAGTGGTGTGCCCGAAGCCGACCGAGATCGTCATCACCGGCATCGACCGGCAGAAGGTCGGACAGGTGGCGGCCGAAATCAGGCAGTTCAGGCCGCCTGAGCCGTACAAGGGTAAGGGCATCAAGTACGCGGGCGAGTTCATCCTCCGCAAGGAAGGCAAGAAGAAGTAGGACGAGAACGATGGGCGCGTTGAATGAAAGCTTCATGCGGCGTTCGCGCCGGGTCCGCCACTCGCTGAAGCGAGCGGCGAACGGGCGTGCGCGCCTGTCTGTGTTCCGCTCCTCAAAGCATATCTATGCGCAGGTGATCGACGACAGCGCCGGGCGGACGGTCGCGGCGGCCTCGACGCTGGACAAGGATTTGAAGGGCAATCTGCCCAAGGGCAGCGATCTTGCGGCGGCGACCGCCGTGGGCAAGCTCGTCGCCGAGCGCGCGCTGAAGGCGGGCGTCAAGGACGTGGTGTTCGATCGCGGCGGCTATATCTACCATGGGCGCGTCAAGGCGCTCGCCGAGGCCGCGCGCGAAGCTGGCTTGAATTTCTAGTCGTTCGGAAAGGACCAAGAGGTGGCACGAGCCCCGCAAGCAAGAGAGCGCGAAGAGCGCGAGCGCGACAGCGAGTTCGTCGACAAGCTCGTGCACATCAACCGCGTGGCCAAGGTGGTGAAGGGCGGACGGCGTTTCGGTTTCGCCGCGCTCGTGGTCGTCGGCGACCAGAAGGGCCGCGTCGGCTTCGGCCACGGCAAGGCGCGCGAGGTGCCCGAGGCGATCCGCAAGGCGACGGAAGCCGCCAAGCGCAACCTGGTCAAGGTGCCGTTGCGCGAAGGCCGCACGCTGCATCATGACGTGACCGGCCATCACGGTTCGGGCAAGGTCGTGCTCCGCGCGGCGCCCCCCGGCACCGGCATCATCGCCGGCGGTCCGATGCGCGCCGTGTTCGAGACGCTCGGCATCCAGGACGTGGTCGCCAAGTCGCTCGGAAGCTCAAATCCCTACAACATGGTCCGCGCCACTTTTGACGCATTGCGCCACGAAGATAGCCCCCGTGGCGTCGCCGCGAGGCGCGGCAAGAAGGTAAGCGAGATCGTCTCCCGCCGCAGGGACGGCGCGGGCGATGCCGCGGCCCCGGCAGAGGCGTAACGCCCAATAGGCAAGGTTTTAGACATGGCCGACACATCGAAACGGAAGACGATCACCGTCGAGCAGATTGGGAGTCCGATCCGGCGCCCCTATATTCAGCGCGCGACGCTGATCGGGCTCGGCCTCAACAAGATGCACAAGCGCCGCACGCTGATCGACAGCCCGCAAGTGCGCGGCATGGTGGCCAAAATCAGCCATCTCGTTCGCATCGTCGACGAGAAGTAGGCCTAAAGGACGAGACAGATGCGTTTGAACGAGATCAGGGACAACCCGGGCGCGACCAGCGCCAAGAAGCGACTCGGGCGCGGCATTGGCTCGGGCCTCGGCAAGACCGCCGGTAAGGGCACCAAGGGTCAGAAGGCGCGCGCGGGCGTCGCCATCAAAGGTTTCGAAGGCGGCCAGATGCCGCTTCACCGGCGCCTGCCGAAGCGCGGCTTCAACAACATCTTCGCCAAGAAGTTCAACGAGCTCAATCTCGGCAAGATCCAGGGCGCGATCGACGCCGGCACGCTCGACGGCACCAAGACGATCACGGTCGAGGCGCTCAAGGAAGCCGGCCTCATCCGCCGCGCCAAGGACGGCGTGCGTCTGCTCGGCTCGGGCGAGATCAAAGGCAAGCTCGTCTTCGAGGTGACCGGCGCATCGGCGAGCGCGGTCAAGGCCGTCGAGGCCAAGGGCGGGACGGTGACGCTCAGGTCGATTACCGGTCGCGAGAAGCCGGCCGCCGATTTCATCAAGGCCGAGAAGCGCGCGAAGAAGCGCGAGGCCCTCGCCGCCAAGGCGGCGGCCAAGGGCGGCAAGCCCAAGGCCGCCGAGGACGAGGGTGAGGCAGAGGCGCCCAAGGCCAAGAAGCCGAAGCCCGAAGGCAAGGCCGAGCACGGCGAGGCGAAGCCCGCTAAGAAGGACAAGTCCGAGTGACCCTAGCGGGCGCCTGAAGCGTCCGCCGGCGATCCTCGCATAGGGAAGAGAGCGCTCGAATGGTCTCAGCCGCGGAACAGCTCGTCTCCAATCTCAACTTTGCGGCTTTCGCCAAGGCCGAGGAACTCAAGAAGCGTATCTGGTTCACGCTCGGCGCGCTCCTGATCTACCGGCTCGGCACCTATATCCCGATCCCCGGCATCAACCCGCAGGCGCTGGCCGAGGTGTTCCGGCAGAACCAGAGCGGCATCCTCGGCATGTTCAACATGTTCTCCGGCGGTGCGGTCGCGCGCATGGCGATCTTCGCGCTCAACATCATGCCGTATATCTCGGCCTCGATCATCATCCAGCTGCTCACCACCGTTTCGCCGCATCTCGAGCAATTGAAGAAGGAAGGCGAGCAGGGCCGCCGGCAGATCAACCAATATACCCGCTACGGCACCGTGCTTCTTGCCGCGCTGCAAGGCTACGGCATCGCCGTGGGTCTCGAAGGCGCGGGCAATATCGTCCTCGATCCCGGACTCATGTTCCGCATCACGACCGCGATCACGCTGGTCGGGGGCACCGTGTTCCTGATGTGGCTTGGCGAGCAGATCACCGCGCGGGGCGTCGGCAACGGCATCTCGCTCATCATCTTTGCCGGCATCGTTGCGCAGTTGCCGCACGCCGTGGTCGGCACACTCGAACTCGGCCGCGAGGGGGCGCTTTCGACCGGGCTGATCATCGGGCTCCTCGTCATGGCCGTGGTGGTCGTCGGCATCATCGTGTTCATGGAGCGGGCGCAGCGGCGGCTGCTCGTGCAATATCCGAAGCGCCAGGTCGGCAATCGCATGTTCCAGGGCGATGCCTCGCATCTGCCGCTCAAGCTGAACAGCGCGGGCGTGATCCCGCCCATCTTCGCCTCGTCGCTGCTGCTTCTGCCGATCACGGTGGCCAACTTCTCGGCGGGGCAGGGGCCCGAATGGCTCACTACGGTGACCGCCATGCTGGGGCGGGGCCAGCCGGTGCACATTCTCCTTTACGTGTCGCTGATCGTCTTCTTCGCCTTCTTCTACACGGCGGTGGTGTTCAACCCGAAGGACACCGCCGACAATTTGAAGAAGTACGGCGGCTTCCTGCCGGGCATCAGGCCCGGCGAGCGTACCGCGGAATATATCGACTACGTGCTCACCAGGATCACGGTGGTGGGCGCCATCTATCTCGCCGCCGTGTGCGTGCTGCCGGAAATCCTCATCTCCTATGCCGGCGTGCCGTTCTATTTCGGCGGCACATCGCTGCTCATCGTGGTGAGCGTCACCATGGACACTGTCGCCCAGATCCAGAGCCATCTGCTTGCCCATCAATATGAGGGCCTGATCAAGCGGGCGCGGCTCAGAGGCGCGAGGCGAAACCGATGAACTTGGTCCTGCTCGGTCCTCCCGGGGCGGGCAAAGGCACTCAGGCCAAGCTTCTCGAGGACGGGCACGGCCTCACCAAGCTGTCCACGGGCGACATGCTGCGGGCGGCGGTTGCAGCCGGCACCGAGCTCGGACGGAAGGCCGGCGAGATCATGGAGCGCGGCGAGCTCGTGCCGGACGAGCTCGTCATCAAGCTGATCGCCGAGCGCATGGACGAAGGTGCGGCGGGGCAGGGCTTCATCCTCGACGGTTTTCCCCGCACCATCGCCCAGGCCGAGGCGCTCGACAGGCTGCTCGCCGAGCGCAACAAGCGGGTCGACCGGGTGATCGTGATGGAGGTCGATGACGAAGCGCTGGTCGAGCGCATCACCGGCCGCTTCGCCTGCGCCAATTGCGGGGAGGGCTATCATGACATCTACAAGCCGACCAAGGTGCCGGGCGTGTGCGACCGCTGCGGCGGGACGCAGTTCGTGCGGCGCAAGGACGACAACGAGGAGGTGGTGCGGTCGCGGCTCAAGGCCTACCACGCGCAAACCGAGCCCTTGATCGACTACTACACGCGGCAAGGGAAGGTGAGGACGGTCGACGGCATGGCCGACATCGCGACCGTGCAGAAGGACATCGACAAGGCGCTCGACGGCGTCTGCGCATAAAGGAGAAGAAATCGGGCAAATAGCGCCGGTTGACCTTGTCAAGCGGAATCGCTACATAAGCCCCCGCTGCATGAAAAGCGGACTGACCGGTCCTCGGGGGGTGTCTACCTTTCCGCGGTCGGTCTTATCGTGTTCAGACTAGAGACTCTGGCTTTAATTTCAGCACCTTAGCACGTGCTCGAGGAGGCGTTTCGTGGCCCGAATTGCAGGCGTTAATATCCCGACCAACAAGCGGGTCGAGGTGGCGCTGACCTATATCCACGGCATCGGCGATGCCTTTGCCAGGGAAATTTGCCAGAAGGTCGCGATTCCGGCCGAGCGCCGGGTCAGCCAGCTGACCGAGTCAGAGATCATCCAGATCCGCGAGGTGATCGACCGCGACTATGTGGTCGAGGGCGATCTGCGGCGCGATGTCGCCATGAATATCAAGCGGTTGATGGACCTCGGCTGCTATCGCGGGTTACGTCACCGCCGCGGGCTGCCGGTCCGCGGCCAGAGAACCCATACCAATGCGCGCACGCGCAAAGGCCCGGCCAAGCCGATTGCCGGCAAGAAGAAGTAGGTATTCCAGGGCTCGAGGCCGGGCTTCACAGCCGTTCGCCTCGCGCCGCCTTGAAACTTCGTACAATACGGGAATAGAGCATGGTCAAGGAGAAGGCGCGAGTTCGCCGCCGCGAAAAGAAGAACATCACGTCGGGCGTGGCCCACGTGCATGCGAGCTTCAACAACACGATGATCACCATCACCGACGCGCAAGGGAACGCGATCTCCTGGTCGTCGGCCGGCGCGATGGGGTTCAAGGGCTCGCGCAAGTCGACGCCCTACGCCGCTCAGGTCGCCGCCGAGGATGCCGGCAAGAAGGCGATGGAGCACGGCATGAAGAACCTCGAGATCGAGGTGAGGGGACCCGGGTCGGGCCGCGAGTCGGCCTTGCGCGCGCTTCAGGCGGCCGGCTTCAACATCATCTCGATCCGTGACGTGACGCCGATTCCGCACAATGGTTGCCGGCCCCGCAAGCGCCGGCGCGTCTGACAAGAAAGGCAAGCTACCCGTAAATGTTGCACGAGGATATTCGCAAGCTGGGCCAGGCGGCCCCGCTTATGGACCAAGAAAGGGCTTCACCGGTGCTCCAGAAGAACTGGCAAGATCTCATCAAGCCCACCAAGCTCAACGTTATTTCGGGCCGCGATCCGCAGCGTTTCGCTACGGTCGTCGCCGAGCCGCTCGAGCGTGGCTTCGGGCTCACTCTCGGCAATGCGCTGAGGCGCGTGCTGTTGTCCTCGCTCCAGGGCGCGGCCATCACCTCGGTGCATATCGACGGCGTGCTGCATGAATTCTCCTCGATTCCCGGCGTGCGCGAGGACGTGACCGACATCGTGCTCAACATCAAGGAGATCGCGCTCCGCCAGCATTCCGAGGGCGTGAAGCGCATGGTGCTCAAGAAGGAAGGCCCGGGCGTGGCCAAGGCCGGCGACATCGAGGGCGGTTCCGACATCGAGATCCTAAACCCCGAGCACGTGATCTGCACCCTCGACCAGGGCGCCTCGATCCGCATGGAGTTCACCACCTCGACCGGCAAAGGCTATGTGCCGGCCGAACGCAACCGTCCCGACGATGCGCCGATCGGCTATATCCCGGTCGATTCGCTCTACAGCCCGGTGCGCAAGGTCTCCTACCGCGTCGAGAATACCCGCGAGGGCCAGATCCTCGACTACGACAAGCTCACCATGGACATCGAAACCGACGGCTCGGTCAGGCCCGAGGACACCGTGGCGCTCGCCGCCCGCATCGTGCAGGACCAGCTCTCGGTGTTCGTCAATTTCGAGGAGCCGAAGAAGGAAGTCGCCCTCGAGCGGCAGCCAGAGCTCGTGTTCAACGCGGCGCTGCTCAAGAAGGTGGACGAACTCGAGCTCTCGGTGCGCTCGGCCAACTGCCTCAAGAACGACAACATCGTGTATATCGGCGACCTGATCCAGAAGACGGAAGCCGAGATGCTGCGCACCCCGAACTTCGGCCGCAAGTCGCTGAACGAGATCAAGGAAGTGCTCGCCTCGATGGGTCTCCATCTCGGCATGGAAGTGCCGGACTGGCCGCCGGAGAACATCGAAGAGCTCGCCAAGCGTTTCGAGGATCATTACTGATCAGAAGCCGGAATCAGAAGTCAGAAGTCGGAATTCAGAAGTCGGAGGTTGGGAAGAGGAGCGGATTATCAGGATCGAGCGTCGTGACGGCTTTTTTCTGATTTCCGATTTCTGATTTCTGACTTTCGAGAACCGGAGGTTCTCCCCGTGCGCCATCGTAACGCCGGCCGTAAGCTCAACCGCACTGCGAGCCATCGCAGCGCGCTCTTCGCGAGCCTCGCCACCGCACTCATCAAGCACGAGCAGATCGCGACCACGCTGCCCAAGGCCAAAGAGCTCAGGCGCGTCACCGACCGCCTGATCACGCTCGCCAAGCGTGGCGATCTCCACGCGCGGCGTCTCGCCTTCTCGCGCATCCGCGACGAGGCCACCGTGGCGAAGCTGTTTGACACGCTCGGCCCCCGTTATGCGGATCGTCCCGGCGGCTATACGCGGGTAATGAAGGCCGGCTTCCGCTACGGCGATTCCGCGCCGATGGCGGTCATCGAGCTGGTCGACCGCGACGTGTCCGCGCGCGGCGCCGATTCAGGGCCGACGCAAGAACAGGAAGAGGCCGCGGCGTAGCCGGCGGCCGCTCGTTCCGCTCACCCACACAGAGCCAGAAACGCGATGGCCGGGCTTTCGCCCGGCCATGACCGTTCTTGAAGGAATGCCCACCGGCTATTTGTCGTCGTCGTCGTCTTGCTGCGCCTCGTCGGGATGCTTCTTGTCCCAGGTCTCGATGGCGAGCTTCTTGATGCCCTTCACGCCGTCGCCGAGGATGCCGGTGATGACCTTCTTCGCCTCCTCCTCGGTCTTGCCGTCGGCGGGATCGAAGTCGGACTGCCAGAAGATAACGGTACGGTCGGGCTCGTCGTCGGCCTCGAGCCAGAGCTTGGACTTGTAGTTCTTCACCGGCAGCGGGCTCTCGACGATCTCGTAGGTGTAGGCTACGTCCTCGGTGCCGGTCAGCTTCTCCTTGATCTTGCCGCCGTCTTTCAGCGTGAGCGTGCGGAAGGTCACGTCACCCTCTTTGGTCTCCTCGCATTTGGCGACCGCGGGATGCCACTTCTCGATGGCGCAGAATGCGCCGATTTCCGCCCAAACCTCTGGCGGCAAGCCCGGTGCCTCGATCCTTTTCTTGACCGTGATCGCGTAGGCAGAGCCGGTTGAGATCACGACGGCCAAGCCGGTGATCGCGGCCAATTTCATCATACGCATGCGTTTCTCTCCCAGGGTGTCGTTGACCTTTTTCTCGCAACACGCCGGCGGCATCTTAGTAGAATGACGAAGGCCGGCAAGGCCCGGTAAGCCTTGAATCGGTGTCAAACCGCCCCAGTTTCCTTCCAGATTCGCCTTGGGTTATAGGAGAAGCTAGGTGCTTCCAGGCTTAACGCGACCGGCAATTATGAGCGATGGACATCTTGGCAAATTCATCGGGTAAACTTGGCATCGTCTTCCTGTCTGTCTGGCTGACCGCCGGCGCGGGGGTGGCGCCCCCGGCCGATGCTCAGCAGCGCGCGGCGCCTGAACCGCAGGCGCAGCACGAGCGCGTCGTCCCCGAGAGCCAAGTCGCCGTCAAGCAATCCTTCGCCCCGGTGGTGAAGAAGGCGGCTCCGGCCGTGGTGAACGTCTATGTGCAGCATACCGTGCAACAGATCGTGTCGCCGTTCGGGGACGATCCGTTCTTCAGCCAATTGTTCGGCGAGCGCTTCGGTATCCCGCGCGAGCGCATCCAGAACTCGCTCGGCTCCGGTGTTCTGGTCGATCCGAGCGGCCTCGTCGTCACCAACAACCACGTGATCCAGGGGGGCGGGGAGGCGGAGATCACGGTTGCGCTCTCCGACGGACGCGAGTTCCCGGCCAAGGTCGTGCTCAAGGACGAGCACACCGACCTCGCCGTGCTTCGCCTCGACGCCAAGGGCGCCAAGTTTCCGGTCATCGAGTTCGCCGATTCGGACAGTCTCGAGGTCGGGGATCTCGTGCTTGCCATCGGCGATCCGTTCGGGGTCGGCCAGACGGTGACGAGCGGTATCGTCTCGGCGCTCGCCCGCACCCAGGTCGGCATTTCCGACTATCAGTTCTTCATCCAGACCGACGCCGCCATCAATCCCGGCAATTCGGGCGGGGCGCTCGTCGACATGGACGGCAAGCTCGCCGGCATCAACACGGCGATCTTCTCGCGCAGCGGCGGCTCGCACGGCATCGGATTTGCGATTCCGTCCAACATGGTGCGGCTCGTGGTTCAGTCCGCGCTCAAGGGCGTGGCGGCGGTGCAAAGACCTTGGCTCGGCGCCACGCTTCAGCCGGTGACCTCGGACATCGCCGATTCCCTCGGGCTGCCGACGCCTTCCGGCGCTCTGGTGGCGAAAGTCGCGGCCAAGGGCCCCGCCGCCAAGGCCGGGCTTGCCGCCGGCGACGTGGTGATCGGCGTCGACGGCAAGGAGGTCAAGGACCCGCAGGCCTTCGACTACCGCTTCCTCACCAAGGGCATCGGCGGGACGGCCGAACTCACGCTGTTGCGCAAGGGGCAGAAGATGACGACGACCATCGCCCTGCTCGCCCCGGTCGAGGACCCGCCGCGCGACGCGCGCGAACTCACCGGGCACCATCCGCTGTCGGGCTGCAAGGTCGCCAATCTCTCGCCTGCCGTGGCGCAGGAACTCGGCGTCGACGACGACACGCGGCAGGGCGTAGTCGTGCTCGACGTCAAGGACGATACGCCTGCCGCGCGGATCGGCGTTCAGCGGGGCGACATCGTGGTCTCGCTGAACAACGAAAAGGTCTCTTCCGTCGCCCAGCTCGCCGCGGCGCTCGATCTTTCCGGCGACCGCTGGCGGCTCTCGGTCGAGCGCGACGGCAAAGTGTTCAACCTCGCGATCTCGGGCTGACCATGAAAAAGTCCGCGGCGACATTGTTCGAGGCTGCCGGACTGTCGGACAGCGCGCCGCGGCCGCTCGCCGACCGCCTGCGCCCCAAGAGCCTCGACGAGGTCATCGGCCAGGAGCACCTCCTTGGGCCGGAGGGGAGCCTCCGGCGCATGGTGAACGCGGGCAGGCTCGCCTCGGTCATCTTCTGGGGACCGCCCGGCACCGGCAAGACCACCGTCGCGCGGCTTCTCGCCGAGGTGACCGATCATCATTTCGAGCAGCTCTCGGCGATTCATTCGGGCGTCTCCGATCTGCGCAAGGTGTTCGACGCTGCCAAGGCGCGGCGCGAGGAGGGGCGCGGCACGCTGCTCTTCGTCGACGAGATTCACCGCTTCAACCGCTCGCAGCAGGATGCCTTTCTGCCGCATATGGAAGACGGCACCATCATCCTGGTCGGCGCCACGACCGAGAACCCCTCCTTTGAGCTCAACTCGGCGCTCCTGTCGCGGGCAAGCGTGCTCGTGTTCAAGCGGCTCGACGAGGCGGCGCTGGAAGCGCTCCTCGAGCGCGCCGAGGCGCACGAGAAACGCAAGCTGCCGTTGACCGCCGACGCCCGCGCAGCGTTGATCAACATGGCCGACGGCGACGGGCGCGGGCTGATCAATCTCGCCGAGGACGTGTTCCTGGCCACGGCGTCGGGGGTCGAGGCGCCGCTCGACCGCGAGGCCCTGGTCAAGCTCGTGCAGCGCCGCGCGCCCATCTACGACAAGAGCCAAGACGGGCACTACAATCTCATCAGCGCGCTGCACAAATCGGTGCGCGGCTCGGACCCCGACGCGGCACTCTACTGGCTCGCGCGCATGCTCGCCGGCGGCGAGGACCCGCTCTATATCGCGCGGCGGCTCGTGCGCATGGCGGTCGAGGATATCGGCCTTGCCGATCCGAATGCGCTGGTGCAGGCGCTCGCCGCCAAGGACACTTACGACTTTCTCGGCTCGCCGGAAGG
>NZ_DASRGO010000006.1:0-34695 GCF_035650995.1 Methyloceanibacter sp.
ATCGGCAAGCTCGGCATCACCTGGTCGTGCAACGCCAAGGCCAACGTCCCTTACGACACGTTGAAGGTGATGAGGGACAACGGTCTGCGTCTCCTTCTCGTCGGCTACGAGTCGGGCAACCAGCAGATCCTGCACAACATCAAGAAGGGTATGCGCGTCGACGTCGCCCGCAGGTTCACCAAGGATTGTCACAACCTCGGCATCGTCATTCACGGCACTTTCATCCTCGGGCTGCCCGGCGAGACCAAGGAGACCATCGAGGAGACGATCCGTTTCGCCAGCGAGATCAACCCACACACCATCCAGGTGTCGCTTGCCGCGCCCTACCCCGGCACGTTCCTCTACAACCAGGCGCGCGAGAACGATTGGCTGCACCACGAGGACGAGGAGCTTCTGACCGATCTCGGCACGCAGATCGCGCCGATCTCCTATCCGCATCTCAGCCACACCGAGATCTTCGCGTCGGTCGAGGATTTCTATAAGCGCTTCTATTTCCGCGCGCCGAAGATCGCGGCAATCGTCGGGGAGATGGTGCGGAGCCCGGAGATGATGAAGCGGCGCTTGCGCGAAGGACTCGAGTTCTTCCGCTTCCTGCGTGAGCGGCGCGACCTGCCGGCCTGATTTCAGTCTTCGCTCAATTCGGACGGCGCCGGCTCGGACCGGTTGCCGGAATTCCGCCGGGCTTCTTCTTTCGCTTGCAGAACCGTGCCGCTGAGGATGAGTTGGAGCAGCACGGCCGCCACCAGAACGGCGACGAGAGCGACGCTGAGGAGCGTGCCCGCGCGGTCCAGGCGGGGAACCAAGCGCCGAAGCAAGGTCCCCTCCTCCAGCCATTGCCCGTGTTCCGTCCTGGAGGCGACATCATACTGCATTGCCATTGTCCAGCCGGCGAGCGCGACGGCTATTCCCCCTAGCAAGTCCACGAAGTAGTGGAACCGGAGATACATGGTGGACCACCACAGCACTAGGCATGGCAACAGGTAGAGCCAGAACCGGCGCCGGCCGTGCTGCCAGTCGAAGAGCAGGAGATAAAGCGTCGCCGCTACGTGCACGCTGGGAAACACGTCGATCGCGTTGCTGCCTGCATTTACCGTGGGGAGTGTCCAGTCGAGCAGGAAGGCACCTTCCAGCGGCGTGGCGAAATCCATCCAGCGCCACGGCCCTCCGGCCGGCAGCAGCGTGTAGCCGGTGAAGGCGAGGCCGTACATCGTGAACAGCCCCACGATGCACTTGCGGAACAGCCGCAAGTCGGTCACGCAGTAAACTGCGGGTCCGACCACGAGATAGAAAAAGAAAAAGAGATAGCCGGCCATCGCCAGGTCGGCCAATCCCGGATGGAGCCAGTATTGCCAGGCAAGCGCCGGAGTCTCGCCGACAAGCGCACGGTCCCAGCCGAGCAGCAGGCCGTCGACTTTATCGTTGCCGAGCAGCGGCACGGCCGTTCCCATCGCGTAGAACGAAATGCCCATGATGGCCGGATAGAGCAGGAGCCGCACGCGCCATCGCCAAGGGGTCGGGTTGCGTTCGGTCCAGTAAAAGGCGCCGATCGCCGCGAGCAGGCAGGCGAAAAACACACAGGACCAGGGCTGCGCCACGTTGCCCGCGAACCCCAGGCGCAAGGCTGTGAGGAGCAGGAAGGTGCCGAAGATCCATTCATGCGGCAGCACCGCGCTCAATTTCGCGCGGCGACGTCGTTCGATCGTCTCGCCACTGGCCATCGGCTAAGACTCAAGCTCCCCGCTTTCTTGAGTCGATGAACGTTTCTCTATAGCCGCTCCCTACGCCAGCGCCAACAATTGTGACAGTCCCGACCAGGAGGCGAAGTTGGGTTCTCGTTCGCTTCCTGCGTGAGCGGCGCTGCTCCCCTAACCCTCAATCCTCGGCCGGGTGCGAGAGGGCAGGCTCGCGCGCTCGCGCCGGCCGAGGCGGCGGCTCTTCTCGTGCCTGGCGCGGCGGCCCCATCAGGATTGGCTGAAACAGAACGGCGGCGACGAGCGTGGTGGCAAGCGCAAGGCTCAAAAGCTTGCCCATGCTCGAGGTTCCCGGATGATTGGAGAGCCATAGGCTCGCGAAGGCCGATGCCGTGGTGGCGGCGCTGAACAGCACGGCGCGCGTGAGCGACGAGGCAAGCAGGCTCGTCTCGCCGCCGCGCCAAGCGAGCACATAATAGATCTTGAACGCGACGCCGACGCCGAGCAGCAACGGAAGCGCAATGATGTTGGCAAAGTTGAGCGGGAGGCCGAACAGCACGGTGAGCTCGAGCGTCACGACGCCTGCGAGCAGCAAGGGCACGAGCGTTACCAGAACATCGCTGACGCGGCGGAGCGCCAGGAACAGGGTCAGCGTGATCAACACTAGAGCGAGCGCGCCCGCCTGAAGGAAGGCATGCACGATGGTGTCGGCCGATTCCTGAATGAGGATCGGCGTTCCGGTCGCGTTCGGAGCCACTGCGAGCACCGCCGACGCAAAGCGCCGCATCGTGTCGTTGTCGTTCTGATCGCCTTTCGGCTTCACCTCGACCCGCGCTCGCCCGTCCTTGCCGATCCAATCCTGGCGCAGGTCCTCCGGCAGGCCGGCGAGCGTGACCTGCCGGGGTTGAAGGCTTGCCCTGATCTGATCGAGCCTGAGCTTCAGTCCGCCGAGCAGCGTCGTCTCGACGGAGGCACGCGTTGCCCGATCAGCGTCAGCAAGTGCCTTGAGCGACTTGGCGATGGCATCGCTCGCCTCGCCTCTGCCGCTGGAGAGAAAGTCCGACGCCGCGTCGTTGAGCGCGGCGCGCGTCTCGTCGTCGCTCGGAGGCGTCTTTATTTCCGGCGGGTTGAGCGTCGGATCGAGAATGGAGGCCGTATCGGCGATGATGGCGAGCTTCGCCTCCTGGTCGCTGGGCACGAAGCTTTGCAGGGTGACCGTGCTCGAGACCTCGGGCAGCTGGTCGAGCCGCTTCGCGAGAGAATCAGCGTCTGCGACCGAAGGCGTAAGCACGTTGATCACGTTCGGTGAGGTGTCCGGATCGCGCATCAGGTCGAGCAGGGTCGAGACCGATTCCACCGCGTTGCTGCGCAAGTTCAGCGGATTGAAGTCGAATTTCAGGTCGCGGAACAGGGGAAGCCCCGCCGCCACAGCGAGGACGGCGACGATGAGGATCGGCATGCGGTGGCGCGCCATGAAACGGTCGACTGGAGCGAGCCTCCGATAGCCCACGCCTTCCGGCTCGGGGGGAGGCTTGAGCAGCAGCAGCAACGCGGGCAAGAGCGTGACGCTGATGAGGAAGGCCACGAGCATGCCCGTGCCCGAGATCAGTCCGAGCTCGGATACGCCGCGATAGGCGGTGGGAAGGAAGGCGTAGAAGCCGGCCGCCGTTGCCGTCGCGGCGAGCGTGAGCGGCGTTGCGATCTTCGCCGCGGTCGAGACGAGAGCCGGCTCTAGGTCTCCCTTGTTGTGCCGTTCCTGGCGATAGCGCACCGCGACCTGGATGCCGAAATCGACGCCGATGCCCACGAACAGCACGGCGAACGCAACCGAGATGAGGTTGAGCGCGCCGACAAGGGCAAGGCCGAGCGCGGCGGTGATCGCCAGTCCGGCGAACAGGCAGAGCGTAACCGCGAAGATCAGGCGCTTCGAGCGGAGCGCGATCCACAGGATCAGGAGCACCGCGGCGACCGTGAGCAGCACATTGAGGAGCGCGCCGTCGGCCACGGTGCCGAATTCGTCGTCGGCCATGGCCACGGTGCCGGTCAGGCGGACGCTCACGCCGTGGTCGGCATCGAGACCAAGCTCCTTCGCCGTTTTGCGAATAGTGTCCGAAGCGGCAGCGCCTGGCTGAAGCTCGTCGAAATCGAGCACAGGCTTCACAGTGATGAAGCGTCGAAGCTCGTGCCGTGCCGGCGGCTTGCCCGACATCAGCTCGCCCCAGGAGAAGTCTGCTTGGCGGCCGGCGAGAAGATCGTCGATCGTGGCGGAGAGCCGCTTAAGCGGCGTGGCGAAATCCTTCTCGTCGATCGCACCTTCCGCCTCGCCTTTCGGGATATAGGCGAGCGCTTGCGCGAGGCCGCGCAGAGTGGGATCGGCGGCAAGCGTCCCGAGGAACGGCTGGGCGCGGATGAGCTCGTCGGCGGTGGCTTGCACATCTTCGGTCGAGAGGAACAGAAGGCCGTTATGCTCGAAGAACGGGCCACCCCCGGTCTCGCGCACCGACTGGAAATGGGTGTGGTCGGCGGCAAGAGCTACGGCGAGCCTTTTGGCGCCGTCATCGGCAAGCTCAGGCGTGGTGCCGTCGATCACCACGAGCAGGGTGCTCACCTGTTGCGGAAATGCCGCATCGAGCTCCAATTCGCGCTGGCGCCAGGGGAGGCGCGAAGAGATGAGCTGGCTCGTGTCGGTGTGGATCGCAAAATTTTCCGTGGTGAAGAGCACCGCGGCAACAGTGACCATCAAGTAAATGACGAGCGTCAGCACGGGACGCGCGGTGCATAGTCTGAAGATCCTGAAAATCGCGGACTCGATCATAATCTTGCAGCTGACTTCGCCCCCAATTTCACGAGCATTTCCTGCCTTCTTGCGTCCTTGCCTGAGCCTTAGGCGGGTTTCAGTTCTCCCGATGATCGGCCGGCAAAGATCATGCCGGCGGTTCTAGTGGGAGTGAGGCGGACGTGTCCATCTCCCTCGCCGGGCGCTAAAGGCGCGCCTCTTTCGTTAGATTGAGGCCACCTAGCCGACGAGGCCGTTTTGGCAAGCAATTGCGGCCAATTGTGACACGAGGGCGACCAGCAGGCATCTTGACCGCAAGCCTCGTCGGCGAACTAATGGCGGCAAGGGTGGCAACCGGGCTCGGGGGCCGGTCAATATGAAAGTCATCTTGGCGCAACCGCGCGGCTTCTGTGCCGGCGTGGTGCGCGCAATCGAGATCGTCGAGCGGGCCTTGGAGCGCTACGGCGCGCCGGTCTATGTGCGCCATGAGATCGTCCATAATCGCCACGTGGTGCAGAGCCTGGAAGCCAAGGGCGCCCGCTTCGTCGAGAGCCTGTCCGAGGTGCCGGCAGGAGCCGTCACCATCTTCAGCGCGCACGGGGTCTCGCGCGCCGTCGAGGTCGACGCCGAAAGGCGCGGGCTGTCGGTGCTCGATGCGGTCTGTCCCCTCGTCGCCAAAGTCCATCACGAGGGGCAGCGCTATCTCGACCAAGGTCGCGTCGTCATTTTGATCGGGCACGCCGGGCACCCGGAGATCGAAGGCACCATGGGCCAGCTCAGGGGCGAGGTCCATCTCATCCAGAGCAAGGAGGACGTCGAGACCCTCGACATCCCGCTCGATGCGCCGGTCGCCTACATCACCCAGACCACGCTCAGTGTCGACGACACGCGTGCAACCATCGAGGCGGTCAAGCGGCGATTCAAAGACGTGATCGGGCCCGAGACGCGCGACATCTGCTATGCAACACAAAACCGCCAGACGGCGGTGCGCGAGCTTGCCACCATGGTCGATGTCATCCTCGTGGTCGGCGCCAAGAACAGCTCCAACTCGAACCGCCTGCGCGAGATCGGCGAGGAGTCCGGCGTGCCGAGCTATCTCGTTGCCGACGGCGGCGAGCTCGAGGATGGGTGGTTCGAGGGCAAGACGACGGTCGGATTGACGGCGGGCGCCTCGGCTCCCGAGGTGCTGGTCGACGACGTGGTCGCGGCGCTCGCCCGGTTTGGCCCGATCGAAGTCTCCGCCCTTTCCGGGATGGAGGAAAAGGTCTATTTCCGACTCCCGCGCGAGCTCGTGGACGCTTAAACCGAGACGGGCGCAAGGGGCCGCCCCGCTCGCTTGAGGAAAATGTCAATGGGAATTCCGCTTCGCCAGGCCATGAGCATCGGGGCCTATGTCCTCGGCCAGCACTTGCGCGGCCGGAAGCGCTATCCGCTCGTCCTCATGCTCGAGCCCCTGTTCCGCTGCAACCTCGCCTGTGCCGGCTGCGGCAAGATCGACTACCCCGACAAGATCCTCGATCAGCGCCTCTCGGTGGCGGAATGCATGGAGGCGATCGATGAGTGCGGTGCGCCGGTCGTCGTGCTGGCTGGCGGCGAGCCGCTGCTGCACAAGGAGCTGCCAGAGATCGTCAAGGGCGCGCTCGCCAAGGGCAAATACGTCACCGTCTGCACCAATGCGCTCCTCATGGAGAAGAAGCTCGACCAATATGCGCCGCATGCACGCTTCAACTGGTCGGTCCATCTCGACGGCGACAAGGAAATGCACGACCGCTCGGTGTGCCGCGCCGGCGTCTACGACAAGGCGGTCGCCGCGATCCGCACGGCCAAGGCCAAGGGCTATCGCGTGAACATCAACTGCACTCTGTTCAACGATGCTATTCCCGAGCGGGTCGCCGATTTCTTCGACACCGTGCGGGATCTTGGCGTCGGCGGCATCACGGTGTCGCCCGGTTATGCCTACGAGCGGGCGCCGGACCAGCAGCACTTCCTCAACCGCGCCAAGACCAAGCAGCTCTTCCGCGACATCTTTCGCCGCGAAAAGGGCCGACGCAAATGGCCGCTGTTCCAGTCGGGGCTATTCCTCGACTTCCTCGCCGGCAACCAGACTTATCATTGCACGCCGTGGGGCAATCCGACCCGCACCGTGTTCGGATGGCAGAGGCCCTGCTACCTGCTCGGCGAAGGCTACGCCAGGACCTTCAAGGAGCTGATGGAGGACACGGCGTGGGACCGCTACGGCACCGGAAACTACGAGAAATGCGCCGACTGCATGGTGCATAGCGGCTTCGAGGCGTCGGCGGTGGTCGATGCGGTGAAGAAGCCGTGGAAGGTGGCGGCAGTCGCGCTCACCGGCATCAAGACCGAGGGAGCGATGGCGCCGGAGATTCCGCTCGACGGACAGAGGCCCGCCGAATACGTGTTCTCGCGGCACGTCGAACAGAGGCTAGCCGAGATCGCCGAGGCCGAGGCGCGGACCGAGAAGGTCGCTGCAGCGGAGTAGCGCGGCAAAGGCTCGCCTCGTATCGAAGGCAAGCCCCATAAGTCCCCGTAACTGAGTCGGATTTCGCGCGAGCGAGGCGAGCACCGCGCCGACGTCGATCTCGCCGTCCTGACGCAGGCCGACGAGCGCCGCGGGCGGAAGCGGCCGCTCGACCGGGTCGGCGATCACGCGGAGCACGGCGAAGGGGAGGTTATGCCGCGCCGCAAGCTCGGCGGCGATGTGGCTCTCCATGTCGGCCGCGACGGCTTGCGTCCTGCCATGAAGCGCGAGCTTCTCGGCGGGTTCAACAAGGGCCCTTGCGACCCCGGCGATCGGCGCATACTCGGCCTTCGCAAGCTGCGACCTCAGCGCGGCGGTCCAGCGCCTGGTGACGGCGTAGCGGGTACGGTCGCTCTCCGAGACCACTTCGCTTGCGACGACGCAGGTTCCCGCGTCGAGGCCGGGTGCCAGCCCCGCGGCGATGCCGAAGCTGATGATCGCCCGTCCGCCGCGCGCAATCTGTTCCTGGATCAGGCCGCCTAGGCGCCGCGCGCCCCCGCCGCCTGCGACCGTCCTCACCCCTGCCGACCGCGCAGCGATGCGCGCCTCGGCACGCAAGCCTCCGACGGCGATGACGAATCCCTGATGTCCGCTTGCCTCGCTCACATGCCGACCAGGACGGAAGTGGTGTTGGCAGATTTCAAATTGCGGTAGCGCGCGAGCGCCCATAGCGGGAAAAATTTCGCGTAGCCGTGATAGCGGAGATAAAACACGCGCGGGAAGCCGGTCGCGGTGAAATAGGGCTCGGTCCAGAACCCATCCTCGCCCTGGTTGTGCAAGAGATAGGCGACGCCTTTGGCAACCGCCGGATGATCCACCTCGCCGGCCGCCATCAGCGCGAGCAGCGCCCACGCCGTCTGTGATGCGGTACTCGGCGCTCTCTCGTAGCCGCGATAATCGAGCTTGTAGCTGTCGCCCGCCTCGCCCCAGCCGCCGTCGTCATTCTGAATCGACGCAAGCCATTGCACTGCCTTGCGAAAGGCGGGCGTTGAGGGGTTAAGCCGCGCGGCGTTCAGCGCGCACAGCACCGACCAGGTGCCGTAGATGTAGTTCATGCCCCAGCGGCCGTACCAGCTCCCATCCGGCTTCTGGGTTCGCAGCAAATAAGCGATGCCTTTGTCGAGCGCCTCGTCCTTGCCCACGCTCGCGCCGAGCTGCGCCAGCATCGAAACGCAGCGCGCGGTCACGTCCTCGGTCGGCGGATCGAGCAGGGCCCCGTGATCGGCGAAGGGGATTTCGTTCAGATAGTAATATTCGTTGTCGGCGTCGAAGGCGGCCCAGCCGCCGTTCTTGCTCTGCATGCCGAGGACCCATTGGCGCGCGCGGTCGATCGCGCTCGCGAAGCCATCGCGGCGCCCGGCCGGAATACGCGGAGCGCTCCTGTCCATGGCCATGACCACGACGGCGGTGTCGTCGAGATCGGGGTAATGCGGATTGGCGTATTGGAAGGCCCAGCCGCCCGGCCGCACGTTCGGCCGCGCCGAGGCCCAATCGCCGGCCGTGTCGAGGACCTGAAGCGGACGGAGCCATTCGAGGCTTGCGAGGCACCGCCGCTCGCAGTCCTCGCCGCCCACTTCGAGCAGCGTGTGCGCGGTGAGCGCCGTGTCCCATACCGGCGAGAGGCAAGGCTGGCAGTAGGCCTCGTCGTCCTTGATCACGAGCAGCTTCTCGATCGAGGCGCGCGCGGTCTTGACCCTCGGGTCGTCAGCAGGGATGCCGAGCGCATCGAACATCAGAAGCGCGTTCACCATCGCAGGAAAAATCGCGCCGAGCCCGTCCTCGCCGTTGAGCCGTTCGGTCACGAAGGTTTCGGCGCGCCGAATCGCGCGTGAACGACTCGCCTTGGGAAAATAGGTCTCGGTCGCGCGCAGCACTTGGTCGATGGCGCCGAAAACGCCGGACCAGGCGCTATTTTGGTGCGCGCCCTTGGGCCAGTGCTTGACCTCCGACGGCGCCGTCACGAACAGCTCGTCGATGCGCACACCCTTGGCGTTGACCGCGCGCGGCTTGAGCGCGTTCAGCACCATCAGCGGCACGAGCACGGTGCGCGCCCAGTAGGACATTTTGTCGAGATGGAAGGGGAACCAGCGCGGCAAAAGCATGATCTCGACCGGCATGACGGGGACGCCGCGCCAAGGGATCGCGCCATAGAGTGCGAGCAGGTTGCGCGTGAACACGTTGCTGTTGGCGGCGCCGCCATGATCGAGAATCCAGACACGCGCCCGCGCCATGTGCCGGTCATCGATGGCGTCGCCGATCATCTTCAAAGCGAAATAGGCTTTGACGCTCGCACTGACGTCGGAGCGGCCCGCATGGAACAGCGGCCAGCCGCCATCGTCGGATTGGATACGGCGGAGATAGCGCGCGATCTTGGCCTCGAGCAAAGCGTCGACCGGTTCGCCGCGGTAATGGCGCATCAGCACGTATTCGGCCGGGATCGTAGCATCGGCCTCCAACTCGAAGACGAAGTGCCCGTCGTCGCGCTGAAGGGCGCAAAGGGCCCGCGTCGCCGCGCCGATCGCGGCATCGAGGGCGCCACTCGTGCCGGCAGCCGTTGCCTTCGTTTCCTTCGCGATCAGATTCACGGCGTGCGTCTCCTTCCCTTGCCGTTCAGGCCCTGCCGCGACTTAGCGAGGACCAAACTCGCGGCCGTCTTGCCGGAGCAAATCGCGCCTTCGATGGTGGCGGGAAGCCCGGTCGCCGTCCAGTCGCCGGCAAGATAGAGGTTGGAGAGCCGGGTCTTGGGGCCCGGGCGTTTGGCATTCTCCTCGGGAAGTGCGGCAAAGGTGGCGCGACGTTCCTTGACGATGTGCCATGGCGGCATGGCACGCTCGGCTCCGATGAGCTTCGCAATATCGCTCCAGATCGCCTCCGCAAGCTCCTCGCGCGCAGTTTCGATGAAGCGATCGGCCGCGCTGATGGTGGCCGAAATCCGGTCGGGATAGGCGAACAACCACTCGGCCGTGCCGTTGACGATGCCAAGCAGACGCGGGAAGCCGTCAGGGGGCGCCACTTTGAAATGCGCGTTGACGATGGCCCGGAACCTACCCGGCCCTTGAAGCCCCGGAACGAGCAGGCGCGCGACGGCGGCCGGGACGGCCAGAACGACATCGTCGCCCGGAGCAAGTTCGATACTGTCATCGCTGAAATCGAGTGATTGCGCCCTATCGCCCGCAATTTCGATGCGGCGAAGCTGATGCATAAAGCAGACCTTCGCGCCGTTCCGATCGAGATAAGAGAGTGCGGGATCGATGAAGGCCGAGCCCAATCCCTCCGAAGCAATGAGCGGGTGGCAGGCACGGCCGCCCCGCGCCAAGGTCTTGCGCAAGATCGCGCTCGCAAGAAGCGCAGAAGCCTCGCGCGGCTCGGTGTTGAGCGCGGCAAGGAACAGCGGCCGCGACAGCCGCTCGTAGAGAATGCCGCTACAATCGATGATCTTGTCCAGGCTCTCGTCGGCGCCGGGCTTGAGCAGCCGCAGCATCGACAAATAATCGAGCGGCCTCGTGCCCGGCACCCGGCGATCCTTGACGAAGATCCACCAAGGGATCGGGCCCTCATTCGGGTGCAGGGTCCAGCTCTCTCCCGACGTCAAATCGGCGAACGCGAATTTCGCTTCGTTGGGACCGGCAAGCTTGCCTTTGCTGCCAATTGTCTCAAGGAAGGAAAGCGCCGCATCGTTGGCGGAGAGCAGGAGATGATTGCCGTTGTCGATGTTGAGACCGAGTGCCGGCTCGAAATAAGAACGGCAGCGGCCGCCGGCGTGACGGGCAAGCTCGTGCACGACCACGTCACCGCCGGAGTCGACCAGGGACACCGCAGCGGAAAGACCGGCGAGGCCGGCGCCGATGATGTGGACAGTGCCGCTTGCCATCACACGATGCCGTAGAGCAAAACGGCCCACAGGAATTGCAGCTTGGACGGGCGAACGTCGACGCGCGGCGCAGTCCAGCCGCGCTTCACGAGCTTTTCGAGCAGCGCGCGATAAACCGAGGCCATGATACGCGGGGAGCGCACGCTTTTCCGATCGCAGCGTTTCATCACCGCCGAGGCCTCGGCGAAATGCCGCCTGGCGCGCACCGCCAGCGCGCCGCACGCCTCGGCGAGGCGAGGATTCGCCAAGACCTTGCCGACGTCGCGGTCGGCAATCCCGGCATTGGCCAGCACCTCCTTGGGCAGATAGAGCCGGCCCATCGCTCCGTCCTGATCGAGGTCCCTCAGGATATTGGTCATCTGCAGCGCGCGGCCGAGATGGTGGGACAGTAAGCGCCCCTTTTCATCGTCGATGCCAAAGATCCTGACCGAGAGCCGCCCGACCGCGGAAGCGACGCGGTCGCAATAGAGATCGAGCGCCTCCCAATCGGGAGCTTGGATGTTCCGCTTCACGTCCATCTCCATGCCGGCGATGACGGCGAGAAAATCCTCCTGCTTCAGTCCGAACTTTGCCACTGGATCGGCGAGACCTTCGGTCAGCGGTGTCGTCCCCTGGCCGGCATAAAGGCGCGCGAGGTCGCCGCGCCAGCGGTCGAGCATGGCGATGCGGGCAGCGCGCGGGCCGCCATCGTCGGCGATGTCGTCAACGGCGCGGCAGAAGGCATAGACCTCGTACATGGCCCGCCGCCGCTCGGGCGGGAGGATGCGCATGGCGAGGTAGAAGGAGCTTCCCCGGGCGATGGGCCGGCGGGGAGGGCTTGCGGGTCTCTTGATCTCGATCTCGTTCATGACCCCGCACCCGAATGTGGGACCCACGACGGTTTGAAGAGGCGCGAGGCGAGAGTGCCAATTGCGCCGCGCGCGACCTCTGCAGCAGCGGCGGTCTTGGCGAGATGCACCCTCTCGCTCAAGGGATCGTGAACCATCAGAATGCCGATCAGCCGGTGCGCGAGCCCGACAATCGCTCCGGTCTCGAGGCCGAGGCGGACATCGCGCACGGCGAGCGGGAGCTTCGAAGCCTCGGGCATAAGCTCGGCCGTCCTTGCGACGACGGCGCGCAGCGAGGCAAGTAGCGCGGGCGATGCGTGCGCGTCAGCGAGCGCCGCCACGTCCGTCCCGTGCGCTGTCAGGATATCGAGCGGGAGATAGACGCGGTCGAGCTCGCGATAATCCTTGGCGCAATCCTGCACGTGGTTGATCACTTGCAGCGCCGAGCAGAGCGGATCGGAATAGGCCCAGATCGATTCGCTCTCGCCGTGCAGATCGAGCACGAAGCGGCCGACCGGCATGGCCGAATAGCGACAATAGTGCATGAGCTCGTCCCAGTCGGCGTAGCGCTGCTTGGTCACGTCGGCGCGAAAGGCGGTGAGAAGATCGAGCGGATGGGTGGCGGCTAATCCCATCTCGGCGAGCGAGCGCCTGAGCGGGAGCGCCGCCGTGGCGCTGTCCGACTTGCCGAGCAGCGTCGCCTCGAGCGCGTCGAGTCGGGCGAACTTCGCGTCCTCGGACAGGCTTGGGTGGTCGGCGATGTCGTCGGCGGCGCGCGCGAAGCGATAGAAGTTCAGCACATGCCGACGGAGATGCGGCGCGATCAGGCGCGAGGCCACGGGGAAGTTCTCGCCGTGCTCGTCCTTGCTCGCATCGATTTCGGGCGCGATGGTCATCGCTTCGCCGCAAGCGCTTGACTGCGTCCCTTCCATGCCCCGCCCCTGCCCCGCCAATGCTGGTATGCCGAGTCCAGCGTGAATACCAAATATGCCGCGGCCATCGCCGGTAAGGCGACAGCCCAGAGCGCCGACCGGCGATAGAACCGCAAGATCGGCAAAAAGCTTAGCATCATCAAGGCGAAAGCCACGGCGGCGAGAATATTGGCCGGAAATGGCGCGAAACACGCGGCAATTGGCGGGAAAATAAAGGTCAAAACCATGCCGATTGCGGTCCCCGCGAGCCGCAACGGGGAATAGTCGAGTTCGGCGTAGGCCGAGCGGGCGACCATGCGGCGGATGTCGCCAAAGCGGGGATAGATCCGCGAGCTCCTGACGTCGGAGGCAAGGCCGAGCCAGATCGGGCCCTCACCCTTCAGCAGCCTGGCGAGCGCGCAATCGTCGATCAGCGCCGAGCGGATCTTGGCAATGCCCCCGGCCTTGGCGAGGGCGCGCCGGTCGACCAGCATCACGCCTCCGGCCGCGGCCGCAGTCTTGCTCTCGGCACGGTTCACCCAGGCGAAGGGATAGAGCATCTGGAAGAAATAGACGAAGGCCGGGATCAGCGCGCGCTCGGGCAAGCTCTCGCAATTGAGCTTCACCATGAGCGAGGTGAGCACGGTGCGCGAAGCCTTGGCGCGCGCGACGAGTCGAGCCACCGCATCGGGCGGATAGTCGATATCGGCGTCGGTGAGAAGAAGGTAGTCGGGGGGCGGCACCATCCTCTCGGCATGGGCGATGCCTTGCTGCATCGCCCACACTTTCCCGGTCCAGCCGCCAGGCAGCGGCGCGCCTTGAAGCACTGAGATCTCGACATCGGACGCCGCGGCAGCTTTGCGCGCGAGCACCCCGGTGCCGTCGGTCGAGTCGTCATCGACCACGACGACGGCGAACTTGCCCGGATAGTCTTGCGCCGAGAGCGATGCGAGCGTGCGCGGCAAAGCGAGCGCCTCGTTGCGCGCCGGGATGACGGCGACGACGCCCGGCCAGTTGGCGCCTTCCGGAAGGTTCGGGCGGTTGCGATCCTCGCGCTCGGCGGCGAGCCAGAAGAAGCCGCGAAACAAGACGAGGTAGACCCAGATGCCGAGGGCGAGCGCGGCGATGACGAGAGTGGCGCTCACGAGAGATAGCCCGCGGACCGGAACCAGTCGATGGCGTCGCGAATGGCCTCCTCGGCGGCGCGCGGCCGGTAGCCTAGCTCGCGTTCCGCCTTGGCCGAGGTGAAGTACATGAGGTATTCGGACATCCGGAGCCCATCGACGGTGACGAACGGCTCGCGCCCGGTGAGCCGCGCAAGAGCCTCGGCGGCGTAGGCGATCGGATAGAGCGGCCAGCGCGGCAGGCTGAGGCGGGGTGGCGTGCGGCCAACGAGGCGCGCGATGCGGGCGAGAAGCTCGGCCAGGGTCATGTTCTCGCCGCCGAGAATATAGCGCTCGCCGATCCGCCCCTTGCGCAGGGCAAGGAGATGGCCGGCGGCGACATCGTCGACATGAACGATGTTGAGCCCGGTATCGACGAAGGCAGGGATGCGACCCGAAGCCGCTTCGAGGATCATGCGGCCGGTCGGCGTGGGACGAAGGTCGCGCGGCCCGACCGGAGCGGAAGGATTGACGATGACGGCCGGCAGCCCGTCGCCCACCATGACTTCGACCAGGCGCTCGGCGGCGACCTTGCTCTTCTTATAGGCGCCGATCGCCTCATCCTCGGAGAGCGCGCTCGTCTCGTCGGCGGGCTTGCCATCGGGGAGCGGCTTCAGCGTGGCGACGCTTGAGGTGTAAACGATGCGCTCCGCGCCCGCTCCGGCCGCGGCCTCCATGACGGTGCGCGTCCCCTCGACATTGGCGCGCATGATGTCCTCGGGGTCGGGCGCCCACAGCCGGTAATCGGCGGCGACGTGGAACACGTAGCGCGCGCCTTGCGCCGCGTCCCGGACGGCATCCGCATCGCGCATGTCGCCTTCGGCAAGCTCGATATCGAGGCCGTCGAGATTGGTCTTTGGCGAGCTTCGCCGCGCGAGTGCGCGGACGCGGAGGCCGTCAGAGAGCAGCGCTCTCACGACCGCCGATCCGACGAAGCCCGTCGCTCCGGTGACCAAGGCGAGATCGGGATTGGGCACGACGCATCACCCGCTTGAGCCGTTCCTCCGGGGCGCTGTTTAGCAGGTCTTGGGGCTTGTCATGAGTGGATGTTTGTGGGCCCCAGCGGGTCACTCCACGCGGGTCCAGGTCTGGCTCCGGCCGAAAATTTCGAGCCCGACATAGCCGCGCACGGTGAGCTTGGTCCCGTCGGGGCTGAGACGCATGGTGGCGTGGTAGATCTTGCCCGTCTCGGGGTCGAGGATGGTGCCATCCTCGTAATCGAGCCCCGATTGCTTCATGCCCTCGATGAAAACGAGGCCGAGGATGGGGCGATTGCGCTTGTCTCCCGGGCACTCGGTGCAGATCGGGTTCGGGTCATCGCCGGGATCGAGGAACAGCCGCGACAGCCTGCCGACATAGACGCCGTCCTCCTCGCTGATGGTGACGAGAGCGCCCACCTTGCCGTCGTCGCCGACCTGCTGCCAAACACCCGCGGCGGTCGGCGTCTTTTCATCGACCCCGGCGATGGCGGGGAGCTTCGGCGAAAGAAGGCAAAGACCGAGGGCGGCAATGAAAATTATGCGTCTCATATTGCTCGGGGATCGGTTTGAGGTTTCGTTGGGTCCGGGTCTTGCCACCCAATTCTGTTGATTTGATGCCGGCCCTTCAAGCGGAAGGTCTTTCGCCTCGTCATACGCCGGGAAAGCCGCTTCCGTTCCGCCTAGCCTTTGGCTATGACCCGGCGATGACGCTCATGCCGAAGCCCGCCCTCGCGTTGCGCCGTTCCGTTGCAGGGTTTGCGCTCCTGATCGCCCTCTTCGCGGCCGGCCAGGTCTCGGCGCAGCAGGCCAAGGCTCCGCCGCCAAAGGTGACAGCGTCCTCGGTGTTCGTCGTCAACGCCGACACCGGCCAGGTTCTCTACCAGAGGAACCCGGACAAGGAATATCGAATCCTCAGCATCACCAAACTGATCACGGCCTATGTGCTGATGCAGCGGTTGGACGGAGAGCTGTCCGACGAGGTGACCGTCACCCAGGCCTATCTCGTTCCCGGCTCGACCGCAGGGCTTCGCAAGGGCGACATGTGGAGCTTGCGCGACCTGCTCTACGGGATGCTGCTCGTCTCCGGCAACGACGCGGCGCTCGCCATCGCCGATTACACCGGCAGCAAAATGCTCGCCGGCGAGAAGAAGCGCGGCAGCGGCATCAAACGCTTCGTCGAGGAGATGAATGCGACCGCGGTCGCGCTCGGCGCCGAGCATACCAAATTCGCCGATCCTTACGGCATCTCGCCGGTGAACGCGTCAACGGCGCGCGACGTGGCGACGATCGGAAGCGTGGTGTTTCGCGATCAGCGCCTCCTGCCCTTCTGGCGATGCGCCCACCGCACGGTCAGCGTCGGCGGACCACAGGCGCGGACAGTGGCGATCGACAGCACGATCGAGATGCTCGGCGAGGACAATATCCTCGGCGCCAAGACCGGGTCCTATGTCGGCAAGAACCTCTATCACCTGGTGGCGGGGTGGCGGGCGCCGAGCGGGGCGACCGTCGTCGCCGTCGTGCTCGGCGCCGCCGATCATCCCTCGCGCTACAGCGACATGCGGACCATCCTCGCCGCGCTGCCCCAGGATTTTCCCGAGTTCGCCGTGCCCGCCACCTCGTCGGTGGCGCCGGCCGAAACCTGCCAGCCCTGACGCCGTCCGTCAGACTCTGAACGCGAAAAAGAACCGGGCCGGCTTTGCGGTCCGGCCCGTTTCAGGCATCAGTCCCGCCTTAGCCTTGTTTGGGCGCGGGCACCCAGACCTTCTTGCCGCTATCGTAGACGTAGCCGGGCGCAGTCTGGAGCGCCTCCTTGGTGGTCTCGAGCACGAGGTAGCGGCTGCCGTCTTTCTCCGCGACCTTGAGCGAGGTAAAGGGCACCGCGACATATTTTTGGCCGACGCCGAGGAAGCCGCCGACGCCGATGATCACGGCGTTGATCTTGCCGCTGTCATCGAGCAGCATGTCGTTGACGGTGCCGATACTCGTCTCGCGGTTGTCGTAGACGCTCTGATTGTAATAGTCGCTGATGGGAAGCGCGCCACCAGGCAGCAACCCGATATCGGAACGCGCCGTCGTCTCGTCCGAAGGCGCCGCGGCTTGACCGCTAGGAGCGGCACCGGGCTGCTCAGCCGGCTCGGACTGAGCGGCACTAGGCGGAGCGAGATCGGGCTTGGCCGCATTGGGCTCGGCCGGCTCGGACTGGGCGGCGCTTGGCGCAGCGAGGCCAGGCTGAGCGGCATCCGACTGAGCCGCGCCAGGTTCAGTCATGCCCGGCTGAGCCAAGGCGGCCCCGCCAGGCTCAGGTGCCGGCGGCTGCATGAGGTCGGGTTGAGCGGAGTTCGGCTCGACCGCATCGTCTGCGGCAAGAGCCGGAGCGCCCGCGAGCAAAAGCGCAAGCGCTGTGGATGCAAGAAGATGCTTCATGGGGTTACTCCGAGGCTAGTTGAGTTCTTTGCCCGCCCTTTGGCAGGGTACGGGGCGAACGTCACAAGCGGCGGAATGTTCCGGCGAAACACGGGGCCGCGCGCTCGGCGTGATCTCGTGGTTGCGAACCGATCGGCAAGTCTTGCGTTATTGCGGCAAGCAAACCCGGAGATCAGTCATGCTCGGAACAATTCTTCTGATCATTCTCGTTCTATTGTTGATCGGCGCGCTTCCCAGTTGGCCCTATAGCGCCGCGTGGGGACCCGCTCCCGCCGGAATTCTCGGCACAATTCTCATCGTGGTCTTGATTCTGGTCCTGCTCGGCAGAATCTAGGCCGTTCGCGTCTTTTGCTGCTTGCCGCCGGCCGAACGCGCGAGCCACGCGCGCCAGCCGCCGAAGCCGGTGATGTCTTGGGCGCCTTGCGTCGCGTAAGCCTCGCAGAGAAAGCCCTTCACGCGGCTTTCATCGGCAAGCGTCAGCGTGCCGATGCCGAGCGGCGGAGGAATCGCGGCGACAAACGAGCCGAACGCGGTCTCGTCCATCTCCCAGACTTCGACCTCGATGCCGCCCGGGCCCTCGCCGTCGAAGACGAGCCCGGGCTTAGGCGGCGTGGCGCCAGCGAGCGCATAGAGGCGATAGCCGCCCGCCGTGCGCGTCGTCTCGACAAGTCTTGCCTTGCGCTCGAGCAGCTGGACGTTGAGCGGCTGGCCGGAAAGATGGGCCCCGACCACCGCAACCTTGACCGTCCTGCCCGAGGGAGCTTTGACGCTAACGGCAGGCGCAGCGGTCAGGGGAACGGAGGTCGCGCCAAGGCGCGCGCCGACAAGCAAACGATGCAACGCATCGCCAAGCGATGCCAGCATGCCGTCGGATAGAGCGGGGCCGATGAGCGTCACGCCGAAGGGAATGCCGTCAGACCTGAAGCCGGCCGGCACCGCCGTCGCCGCGAGATCCATGAGGTTGACGAAATTGGTGTAGGCGCCGAGCGCGGTGTTGAGGCGGATCGGATCGGCGAGCATCGCGGCGACGCTGTAGGTCGTGCCTGCGGTCGGCAGCAGGAGAACGTCCATCTTCGCCCATTCGGCTTTCGCCGCGCGGATCAGTTCGGCAAGCGCGTAAAAGGCTTCGAACGTGCCGGCCGCCGTCTTGCCGCGAGCGCCGAGAAGGATGCCGCGCACCACCTCGTGGATGGCGCCGGGATTGCGGTCCAGGAGCCCGCCGACCGCGGCAAGACGCTCGGCGACCCACGGGCCGCCATAGAGCATGGCGGCAGCTTCGGCGAAGGGGGTGAAGTCGATGGGAACGATCTCGGCGCCGAGCGAGGCGGCGCGCTCGATGGCGGCGCGATAGAGCCGCTCGTAGTTGGCGTCCCCGAAAAATGGAATCGTACCTTGCGGAATGCCGATCTTGAGCGCAGCCGGAACGGGTTCTACAGCGAAGGGCGGCGCGCCGGGACGGGCGAAGGCATCCTCGTCATCGCGGGCGATCGCGACTTCGGCCACCTTGGCGGCATCGGCCACAGTCAAGGCGAGGACCGATACCGTATCCTGTGTGCGGCAGGCGGGGACCACGCCGCGCATCGAGACGAGGCCTTTGGTCGGCTTCAGCCCGACGATGTTGTTGAAGGCAGCCGGGACACGGCCTGAGCCCGCGGTATCGGTGCCGAGCGCGAAGGACACAAGGCCTGCCGCCACAACCACGGCAGAGCCCGAGCTCGAACCGCCGGAGATATAGTCAGGATTAAACGGACTCCTCGGAATTCCGTAGGGAGTGCGTGTTCCGTTCAGGCCGGTGGCGAACTGATCGAGGTTGGTCTTGCCGATGAGAATCGCGCCCGCCTGCTCGAGGCGCTCGACCACCGTCGCCGACCGCTCGGCGACATAGGCGAAGGCAGGACAGGCGCAAGTGGTGGGGAGACCCGCGACATCGATGTTGTCCTTGACCGCGAAGGGGATGCCGTAGAGAGGCCCGCGCGGCGCCTTTCGCGCCTTCGCCATCGCCACGGACTCCTCGACGAGGGTGATCCACTCGGGACGCTCGGCCCTCGCCCTGATGCGCGCGTAGACCTCGCGGACGATCGATTCCGGCGCCGCCTCGCCCGAGCCGTAGAGGCGCGCGAGATTGGCGATGTCGAGCGAGAGGGTCACGGCCTACTCGGCCATGATGATGAGCGCCTGGCCGAGCTCGACCGCCCTTCCCTCGGCGCAGCGAACCTCGCGCACGAGCCCGCTCGACGGCGCGCAGACGGCGATCTCCATCTTCATCGATTCGACGATGATGAGGGTATCGCCTTCGCTGACTGCGTGGCCAGGCTCGACGAGGATCTTCCACACGCTGCCGGGGACCGGGCTTTCGATCGCGGTCGCCCCGTCGGGCACGAGGCTGAAGCCGTTCGCCTCCTCGATCACTGCGGCGGCAGGGCTCGTGCTCGCGCCCTCCTCGCGCCAGCGGGCGCGCTCGGCCTCGAAGGCCGCTTGCTGGCGGCTCTTGAAGGCTCGGATGCTCGCCGCGTTCTCGTCGAGGAAGGCGAGGTAATCCTTGAGGCGAAAGGTTCCCGGCGTGGTCGCGATATGGGCCTTGCCTTGCAGGAAGGCGTCGCGGAACGCGAGCAGCTCGTCGCCCGAGACGGGATAAAACTTGATGCGGTCGAAGAAGCGCAGGAGCCACGGCTTGCCCGGCTCGAAGGCTTCGGTCGCGCGGTAGGTGTTCCACATCTGGCACGTGCGCCCGAACAGCTGATAGCCGCCGGGCCCTTCCATGCCGTAGATGCAAAGATAGGCGCCGCCGATGCCGACGACGTTGTCGGGGGTCCAGGTGCGAGCCGGATTGTATTTCGTGGTGACGAGGCGATGGCGCGGATCGATGGGGGTTGCGACCGGGGCGCCGAGATAGACATCGCCCAGCCCGAGCACGAGATAGGTCGCCTCGAAGACGATGCGGTTCACCTCATCGATCGAATCCAAGCCATTGATACGGCGAATGAACTCGATGTTCGAGGGGCACCAGGGGGCATCCGCGCGCGCCCCCTTCATATATTTGTCGATGGTCGCCTGAACGGCCGGATCGTTCCACGACAGCGGCAGATGCACGATGCGCGAGGAGACCTCCATGTCGGAGACGTCGCCGAGCTCGTCCTCGATGAGAAGGAGCTGCTCGATCAGATCGTCGAGCGCAAGCTTGCGGGGATCGTAGTGGATCTGGAGCGAGCGGATGCCGGGCGTCTGGTCGACGATCCCCGGGAGCCGCCCATAAGCGACGGCCTTCTCGACCGCCTGCATCAGCGCGTGCACCCGGAAGCGCAAGGCCAGGTCGAGGACGATCGGTCCATACTCGAGCAGGAGATAGGAATCACCGGCGCGGCGATAGGCGATGGCAGGGCGCGCGGCCGTCGCCTCGCGCCGGGCCACGATGCAGTCGTCGATGCCGTTCCGCCAGTGTAGCGGCCGGACCGGGAGCGAGGCGGCGGGCTCAAGTTTAGCGATCGCGGCGTCCTGTTCGGCAAGTTTTCGCGCGGCCTCGTCGGGCGAAAGCCGCTTGAAGCGGACTTTGTCGCCCGGCCTGAGCTGACCCATCTTCCACAGCTCGGCCTTGACGATGGTGGCGGGGCAGACGAAGCCGCCGAGCGAGGGGCCGTCGGGCCCGAGGATCACCGGCATGTCGCCGGTGAAATTGACGGTGCCGACGGCGTAGGCGTTGTCGTGGATGTTGCTCGGGTGCAGACCCGCCTCGCCGCCGTCCTCGCGCGCAAAGACGGGCTTCGGCCCGATCAGGCGAATGCCGGTCGGGTTGGAGTTGTAGTGAACCTCCCAATCCGCGGCGAGGAACGTCGCGATATAGCCGGGCGCGAAGAAATCGGGCGCGCCGTGCGGGCCATAAAGCACGCCGATCTCCCAGTCATGGGTAAGGCGCGGCTTGAGCTTCGGATCGAGCGGGGTCATGCCGCCGTTGCCGCACGCCTTCCCGACATGCAGCACGTCGCCCGCGCGGAGCGTCCGCCCGCCGTGGCCGCCGAACTTGCCGAGGGTGAAGGTCGAGCGGCTGCCGAGATAGGGCGGCACGTCGATGCCGCCCGTGACGGCGATATAGGCGCGCACGCCCGGGCCGGTGACGTTGCCGAGTTTCAGCACCTGTCCGGCCTTGACAGGAAGCGGCTGCCAATAGGCGACCGGCTCGCCGTCGAGCGTCGCGGCAAGCTCAGCCCCGGCAAGACAGATGACGGTATCGGTGTTGAACTTGAGCGTCGGTCCCGACAGCGTGGTCTCGATGCCGGCGGCGCCTTCCTCGTTGTTGAGGAGCCGGTTGGCGAGGCGGAAGGAGAGATCGTCCATCGGACCAGAGGGCGGAACGCCGATCGCCCAATAGCCGAGCCGGCCCGGCCAGTCCTGGATCGTCGTCTGCGTGCCCGGCGCAAGAACCTCAATGGTGTTCGGGCGATAGACGACGTCCTGCAACGTCCGGGTGAGCATCTCGCCCCGCGCGAGAATATCGAGGCGCGACAGCTGGCGGAGATAATCGAGATTGGTCTCGAGTCCGCCGATTTCCGTCGCGTCCAGGGCCGCTTGCAGCTTGCTCAAGGCTTCGGCGCGGGTTCCGCCGCTCACGATGATCTTGGCAAGCATGGGATCGTAGAACGGCGAAACCTCCGAGCCGCTCTCGACCCACGTCTCGACGCGCGCGCCCTCGGGCCAGGCCACATGGGTGAGGAGGCCTGAGCTCGGGCGGAAGTCGCGGCCCGGGTCCTCGGCATAGAGCCGCACCTCGATCGAGGCGCCTTTCGGCCTGATGCTCCTTTGGTCGAGCGGGGCCATGTCGCCAGCCGCCTGCCGCACCATCCATTCGACGAGGTCAATGCCGCAGACCTCTTCGGTCACCCCGTGCTCGACCTGGAGGCGAGTGTTGACCTCGAGGAAGTAGAACTCTCCGGTCGCGGAATCGTAGAGATACTCGACCGTGCCGGCGCTCGCGTAATCGACCAAGCGGCACAGGCGGCAGGCGGTTTCCCACAGCGCGGCGCGCGTTTCCTCGGGAAGGTTCGGCGCAGGTGTCTCCTCGATGACCTTCTGATTGCGCCGCTGCGCCGAGCAGTCGCGCTCGCCGAGCGCGATCACGTTGCCCGCACCGTCGCCGAAGATCTGCACCTCGACGTGGCGGCCACGCTCGACATATTTCTCGAGGAAGAGCCCGGCATCCTTGAAATTGTTGCGCGCGAGCCGCTCGACGCGCTCGACCATGGGGGCAAGGTCGTCGGGGGTGGCGGCGAGCTGAAGCCCGATCCCCCCTCCTCCGGCCGTGCTCTTGATCATCACCGGATAGCCGACGCGCGCAGCCTCGGCTTCGGCATGGGCGAGGTCGCGGATCAGCCCCGATCCCGGCGCGAGCGGAACGCCGGCCTGAAGGGCAAGCTCGCGCGCTCTGTGCTTCAACCCGAAGGCGCGCATGTGCTCTGGCCGCGGGCCGATGAACACGAGGCCCGATCGCGCGCAGACCTCGGCGAACTCCGGGTTCTCCGACAGGAAACCGTAACCCGGATGGATCGCCTCGGCGCCGGTCTTCAGCGCGGCAGCGATGATGGCGTCGATCCTGAGATAGCTTTCGGCGGCGGGCGACGGGCCGATGGCGACAGCCTCCCCTGCCCTTGCGACATGCATCGAGTGCCGGTCGGCCTCCGAATAGACGGCGACGCTCGCAATGCCCATGTGGTCGAGCGTGCGGATGATGCGGCAAGCGATGGCGCCACGATTGGCGATGAGCACCTTGCGGAACATGTCAGCTCGCCGCGCTCCAGATCACGACCTCTATCGGCGTCGGGTTGTAGGCGTTACAGGGATTGTTGAGTTGCGGGCAGTTGGAGATGAGGACGATCACGTTCATTTCGGCGACCATCTCGACATATTTGCCGGGCGCCGAGACGCCGTCGGCGAACTCCAACCTCCCGTCGGGCGTCACCGGCACGTTCATGAAGAAATTGATGTTGTGGGCGATATCGCGCTTGGAGAGGCCGTAATGGTCGTTCTCGGCGACGGCGAGCAGGAAGCTGTCGCGGCAGGCATGCATTGTCTTCTTCTCGAGCGCGTAGCGCACGGTGTTGCTTTCGGTCGAGCAGGCGCCGCCGAGCGTATCGTGACGGCCGCAGGTATCGGCGGTGATGGAGAGCAGCGGGCGGCAAAGGTCGGACATCAGCACGGTGCCGGCGCCGAGATAGATGTTGCGCTGCTCGCGGATCGTATCCGACGCCGAGTAGTGCTCGGCCGGGTCGTCGGCGTTGTAGAACAGCGTATCGACCGCCTGGTTGCCTTCGAGATCGACGATGCGGAAGGTCTCGCCCTTGCGCACGACGCCGATCCAATAGGTTCCGGCCGGCACGACCTTGCGGTAACGGGCGGCCGCCGGATCAAGCGGGCTCTCGACGGTCATCGATGCCCTCCCGCGCAGCAGCCGGCCTGGTAGATGCGGTTGTTCTCGAAGCCGCGCAGGTTTTCCGGCGCCGACAAGCGGTTCGGATCGTCCTTGGCGGCGGGCGGTCCCTCAAGGATCTCGTAGCGCACAGGCTTGCGCGGATAGGAGGGCGAGGCGTTCAGCGGGTGCGGGCAGGTATGGAGCAGGACGAGGGTGTCCATCTCGAATCTAAGCTCGACCGAGGCGCCTGCCTTAGCTGCGCTCTGATCAAGCGAGAGAGTGCCGTCATCTGCCACGACGACCTTGCTGAACCAATTCACGTTGGCCGGGAGATCGCGCCGTCCGAGCCCGTATTTGGCGGCTTCCACCAGGAAGCTGTCATGGCCGTTCTGCTGCCAGTCGTTGCGGTTCGCCTGGTAGCTCGTCTCGCCCCATTTCCTTGCCGTCGAGGCCTTGGTCGTATTGCCGCACACGGTGTCGTGCCAGCCGAAGCTGTCGGCGACGATCGAGCAGACGATGCGCCCCATATCGGAATAGAGGCAGTGGCCGGAGGTAAGCTTGAACGTGTGCTGGCATTTCAGCGTGTCGGGCGCGTTGTAGCGCTCGAGCAGATTGAGCGGATTGAAGAACAGCATGCCGACATTGGCGCCACCTTCGAGGTCGGTGAGTTTGAGGCGGTTGTTGAGCCACATCACCAGCGACCAATGCTTCCCTGCGGGCAGCGTGTCCGACGAAATCAACGTCGTCATTCGGCGTCTCCGTGCCGCGAGACGGTCGCCGTTCGTCCCTCGCCTCCGGTCATGACACCCTCTCTCGCGCGAGCCTGGGTTTGTCGATGAAGGGGTGAACCTGCGGGATGAGCGCCGCGACCAAATGGATGCGTCCGGAGATGACGCCCCGCTGCGCTGTCATCTCGTCGGCGATCATCTGCAACGTGCGCGCCGGTCCCTGCACGAGGACCACCTCCATGGTCTTGTTGTCCATGAGGTGCACGTGCAGCGAGCTGATGACTTCGTCGATGTAGCGGACCTGGAGGTCGGCCAACTGCTTCTGCAGGCCGCGCACCGCGTTGTTGTAGAACAGCGCGATAATGCCCACCATGACGTCGTCGCCGACGTCGTTGCAGTGCTCGGTGAGAGCATTGTGCAACATCTCGTTGACAGCCTGCGAACGGCTGTCGAAGCCGCGCTCTTTCACCATGCGGTCGAGATCGCGCAGCAGGTTCTCCGGCAGCGAGATCGAGATGCGGCTGACAGGCCGGTTGCGCCCTTGCGCTGACACGCTCATGCGCGGCTCCCACAGGCTGACGTCATCGGCGTTTTCACTCCACGTTGTCGGTCACTTCGGTCAGCCGCGGCATGACGGGATAGGAATCGGCGTCTTCGTCCTCGCCGGCGTGCGGCGCGTGCTGATGGATGAGCTCCTCGAGCCTCGCCTTGGTGGCGATGAACTCGGGCGAAATTAACTGAGCGGTGCTGCGCGGGCGTGGCACCGGCACCTCGATCAGCTCCTGCACCTGGCCGGGATGGGCCGAAAGCACGAGGATGCGGTCGGCGAGAAAAATCGCCTCGTCGAGGTCGTGGGTGATGAACACGATGGTGATGTCGATCTTGCGCCAGATCTCGAGCAGGTGAACCTGCATGCGGCAGCGCGTCTGGGCGTCGAGCGCGCCGAACGGCTCATCCATGAGCAGGATGCGCGGCTGGTTGGCGAGCGCGCGGACGATGGCGACGCGCTGCTTCATGCCGCCCGACAATTGGTGGGGATAGCAGTCGGCGAACTTTTCGAGGCCGACGAGCTGAAGCCATTGCAGGGCCTCGCGCTCGGCGACTTCCCTGCCGTAGCCGTTGACCTCGGGGCCGAACATCACGTTCTTCTTGACCGTGAGCCACGGGAACAGGGTGTAGCTCTGGAACACCATGCCGCGATCGCTGCCGGGCCCGGCGACGGGCTTGCCTTCGAGCAGCACTTCGCCCGCGCTCGGCTCTTCGAGACCGGCGAGAATGCGCACCAGAGTGGACTTGCCGCAGCCGGACTGACCGACGATGCACAGGAACTCGCGGCGGTGGGTCGAGAAGTTGATGTCCTTGAGCGCAAGGGTGGATCCTTCGCTTGTGACGAAGGTCTTGGACAGATCCTTCACCCGGAGGATGACATCGCGCGCCTTGAGCCGGGCGAAGCGCTCCCGCACCGCTTGGGACTGATCGAGGTAGGACGGCAAGGAGCGCGGGACGACGAGCTGGTTCATGCCCCTCCCCTCACGCCGTCTTGGCCAGGGACCGGTCCCACGGGAACAGCTTGCGCCCCAGGAGCGCGAGCAGCATGTCGGTGCCTAGGCCAATGATGCCGATGATGATGATGGCGGCGTAGACGTTGTCGAAATGCTGGTAGCGCGCCTGCTGGGTGATGAACCAGGTGATGCCGGACATCGTGCCGATCAGCTCGGCGACGATCAGATAGGTCCAGGCCCAGCCGAGAAGGATGCGCTGGTCGCGGTAAAGGTCGGGCAGGATGCCGGGAATGACCACGCGCGAGAGCAACTTGCGTGCATCCTTGGCGCCGAGCGTAAGCGCCGCTTCGACCAGGCCGATATCGAGCTTGCGCGTGGTGTTGGCGATGATCAGAACCTGCTGGAACAGGGTGCCGATGACGATAATGGTGATCTTGGGCCCGTCATAGATGCCGAGAATGGCGACAGCGAGCGCGCCGAAGGCGGGCGCCGGCAGATAGCGGAAGAACTCGATGAACGGCTCGTTGAGGCGCGCGAACGCGGCGTAGGTGCCGCACAGAATGCCGAGAGGCACGCCGATCGCCGAGGAAATGAGGAAGCCCCAGAAGATGATCTGAATGGAATGCCAAAGGCTCTGATGCAGCCAGTTGCCGTCCTGCGAGGCGGGAGGCGTGGTGAAAGAGGTATAGAGAGCGCGCGCGACCTCATGGGGAGCCGGCAGATAGATGGGATTGGCAGGCACGCCTTCGGGCGGCTTGCGGTTCTGCGCAAGCGCGTCGGCGACCTCGCTCGCGAAGGCATCCTTGGCCATGCGCATGCCGATTTGGAGATAGTCGACCGAGCCGGGATCGGTGATGCGCACCTGCGGATGCCAGATCCAGGGCACATAGCTGACCAGAGCCCAGATCAAAAGCGGCACGACGAAGGACAGGCAGCCGACGACGAGATTGGCGCGCGGCGAGATTGGCCTCAGCACCTGAAACCATTTCTTGGGCTGAAGCGTCATCGTCGCCGGCGCCCGCGGAATCCGGCTAAGGCGCCGCCGAGGCCATCGGCTTCACGGCCTCGACCAAGGATGGGTCGATATAGCCGTCGACGTCCTGGTGCTCCTTGTACACGCCGTTCGCGACGTTGAAGTCGTCGGAGACCTTGCTCGAGCCGTACATCGAATCGAGGCCAGAACCCTTCTCGAAGACTTTCTTGTTCTCGGCAAGCGTGAGCAGGCGAGTCCCCTTGAGCAGGGGCTTGAACTCCTCGGGCGTAAGCCCGTCGCGCTGACCCATGATCTTGATGGCCTCGTCCTGGGTGGCGGGATCGTTGACGTATTTGACCACGCGGTCCCAGACCGAAATGACCTTCATCCAGTCGTCCTTGCGCGCCGCGAGGCTTGCCGGCGACACGGAAAGCACATCGTAGATGAGACCCGGCGCCTCGGCGGAGGTGAAGATCGGCTTTGAGCCGGGAAGCGCCTTCTGGGCGAGATAGGCGCTCGGCGGCCACGCCGCGATGGCGTCGACCTGACCGGAAGCCAGAACCTGCGGCGTGTCGTTGGTCTTGGTGTTGACGAGATCGACGTCCTTCTCGGTCATCTTGTTCAGTTCGAGCGCCTTGAGAATGAGCAGATGATCGACGAGGCCGATCTCGACGCCGATCTTTTTGCCCTTGAGCTCGGGAACGGTCTTGATGCCGGGTTTGGCCACGATCTGGTCGTTGCCGTTCGAATAGTCGGTGGCCAGGATCATGATCCCTTTGGCGCCGCCGGCGCCGGTCACCAGGGTGTCGCCGTTGGTCATCAAATCCGCGTCGAGCTTCCCGGCGGCAAAGGCTTCCATCGAGGCCGAGTAGTCGAACCACTGGAAGTTCACGTCGACCCCGGCTTCCTTGAACCAGCCCTTGTCGATGGCGATCTGCCAGACGACCCAGCCCGGCCAGTCGCTGTAGCCGATGGTCAGCGGCTCGGCCGAAGCCGGCCGCGCGACAAAGGCGGCAAGCGTCACGGCAAGAGCGAAGAGCGAAGATCTGATCAGCGTGCGGCGCATCAAGGTCTCCCGTTATTACGAACGACGAAAAGCGTAATACTGCTCTGCAAGCGATGTGCCGGAGCGGGAGCCGACTGAAAGGAAAAGAGAATCGTTTCGCGGCAGGCGCGCCCGCCAAACGCGTTGCCTGCGATGCGGGCGGCCGTGACGCGCGCCCGCCTAAATTTCAGTCAAATTCGGTCGGCGAGCGATGCGGCCTTGCGCTAGCCGGAGCTGAGCGCCGCCTCTTTCGGCCTTGCGGAAAGGCCTTTGCGCTCGATGTGGCGGAAGAAGGCGCCGGTATCGAGACCGCCGCCGGTCGCCTTCTCGATGATCTCTTCGGTCGAGAAGCGCTGACCCAGACGATGAATGTTGGCGCGCAGCCACGACAGGAGGCCGCCGAACTCGCCGCGTCCGATCTCGTCGTCGAGAGGGTGATTGCGCGCATAGGTCTCGGCGAGCTGCGCGGCGTACAGGCTGCCCAGCGTATAGGTCGGGAAATAGCCGAACATGCCGAGCGACCAGTGCACGTCTTGCAGCACCCCTTCGCGAGCGGACTGCGGACGGACGCCGATCAGCGATGCGCTGCGCTCGTTCCACGCCGCCGGCAGATCGGCGATGCCGAGAGAACCGGAAATCAGCGCCACTTCGAGCTCGTATCTGAGCACGATGTGCAGATGATAGGAGATTTCGTCGGCCGCCACCCGGATCAGCCCGGGCCGCACGACATTAACATCGCGGTAGAAGCTTTCCGGGTTAAGCCCCCTCGTCGCATCGGGAAAGAGTTTCTGCAACCTCGGGAAGACGTGTTCCCAGAAGGCGTGGCTGCGGCCGACATGGTTCTCCCAGAGCCGCGCCTGCGCTTCCTGGAGGCCCATGCTCGGCGCCTCGGCAAGGAGCGTATCGCGATCGGCGGGATCGAAGCCTTGATCGTAGAGGCCGTGCCCGCCCTCATGCAGCGCGGCCAGCACCGCCGACGGAAGGTCGGTTTCGTCGACGCGGATGGTGAGGCGCACGTCGTTTGCGCCGGCGTAGAGGGTAAAGGGATGGGTCGAGCGGTCGAGGCGCCCGCGCTCGAAAGCGAAGCCCATGGCGGCGAGGAGGTTGCGGCACAGCTCCCATTGGCCGGGCTCGGCGAAGCGATGGGCGCCGCGTAGGCGCCCCGCACGCGGGTCGGCCGCGCGCACCAGAGGCACCAGGGCTTCCCGCACCTCGTCGAGCACGGGATCGAGACGCGAGCGGTTCATGCCGGGCTCGTGCTCGTCGAGCAAGGCATCGTAAGGCTCAGACCCGCCGGAGAGGGCATTGGCCCGCTCGCGCAGAAGCGCAAGCAGCCGGTCGAAGGCCGGCGCGAAGACGGCATAGTCGTCCTTCTTGCGCGCCTCCTCCCAGGCGCCGAGCGACTGCGATTTGGCGTTGGCGAAGTGGCGTACCAAGTCCTCGGGCAGAGCGAGTGCGTGACGCCGCAATCGGCGCAGCAGGTAGAGTTCGCGGGCGAGCTTCTCGTTGCCGTCAGCCTGCGCCGCAACGTCCTCGACCAGATCGCCGAGACGATCGGATACGAGCAGCGCGTGGCGGATGCCTTCGAGCGTGGCGAGTTGCTCTCCCCGCTCGCCGCGCGCTCCGGACGGCAGCATCGTCTCCTCGTCCCAATCGAGCAGGGCGATGGTGTGGTCGAGATGCTTCAGCTCGGAAATCTGCGCGCGGAGCGACTGCTCCAAGGCTTCGGAGCGGCTCACCGGGCGCTTCGGGATGCGAAGCTCGGTCGGCGCCTCGGCCTCGAGCACCGCAGCAAGGCCGCCACGCTGCGCGACGTTGACCACCTGCTTCTGCGACACGCGGCACATGGTGCCGAGACCGTTCTCGGTCGCGGCAAAGCCCATCACCGCATAGAATGGCTCGCCGAAAATGCGGCGATCCGGCCCGACCACAGGAAACTCATGCACCGGAAGCCGCGTCGCACTCTGCACTACCCACGACTGCTCGGGATCATCGGCGAGTACGACCGCCTTCTCGATGGCCTCTTCCCAGGCCCCTTGCTCGGTCGCGGGGCCGATCATGACGCCGGTTCCGCCATAAGCGCGGTTCGGCTTGAGCACGAGCAGCTCGCGGTTCTTGCGCACGTGCTCAAGCAGGTCCCCTTCCCTGTCGTCGGGCAAAGTCGTGCGGCGATCGCCCACCACGCGGGTCCACAACACGTGGCGGCGGAACAGCCTGCGGTCATCGGCGCTGAAATAGCGCTCGCCGATCACCGGGTCGCTCAAGATCTCGAAACAACTCTTATGGTCGAAGTCGCCGACGATCGAGGACACGACCCGGTTCTGCCGGAACAGGAGGCGCATGGCGTCGAGCGGACGCCCGATTTCCTTTTCCAGTGCGATGAGTTCGCGCAGCTCGTAATCGCGATAGGCCACGTCGATGCGCACGTCCTCGTAGTAAACTTCGTCGCCTTCGGCGCGCAATTCGCGCGGATCCGCGTGAGCGATGGTGAGGTTGTGCCGGCGCGAGAGGTAGTCGCTCAGCACCGACTGCTCGTTGGGGCCGTCATGGACGTATTTGGCCTCGACGAAACAGAGCTGGCACGACTCGCGTCCGATGGTGCGGGCATGGTCGATCAACACCTGGATGAACAGGTCGCGCTGATCCCGCGGCATTTCGACGACAAGTCCCGGATCGTGGCCGAGCAGGGTCGGCATGATGTCGCGCATGACGAGCTGCTCGGCGACCGGCGCAAAGTGGATGCCGCCGACGCTCGACAGGTTGGGCTCCATGAAATGGAGCGAGTCCTGCCAGCCCGCGCCGGTGAAATCGCACACCGCGTCGAGGCGGCCGTAGATGGAATTGAAACGGCTGTGGGCCTCCGTCCAGCTGTCGCGGAACCAGCGCTCCTCGTCGGGCGTGATGGCCAGGATCTTCCTGATGCGCTCGTCGGCGAGATAGAGATCGGGGACCCGCTTGAGCGCCTCGATCAGCTGAAGGCAGACGTGGTGGACGTAGCTCAACTGCTCCTGCATCACGAGCAGCGGACGGAGCATGAGGCGGATAGGTTCCTCGACGCCCTCGTGCTCGTAGACCATCAGGTTCGCCCGCGCGTCGGCGCGAAGGCGCTCGTCGATGCGCGCGAAGGCCGCATCGGTCACATGGTTTGCGGCGCGTCTGATGCGCGCTTCGAGCGTTGCGCCGGAGAGGCCGAGTGCTTCGGCAGGACTGAGGATTGGCCGCATGATTTCGAGCACCGGTGGGACGTGACCGCGAAGGCGGGGTCACTCTAAGCGAAGACTTATAACGATGCGTATCCCGAAGATCGACCGGCTTCAGGAGCCGTCGAAGGCAATCGGCAGCTCGACGGCGCCGGTATTGCCGCTGTCGGGCAGCCAGATGGGCTCGCCGTCGTAACGCGGACTAAGCAAACGGCGCGGGAGCACCTTCAGGGCCTCGGTCATGTCGGCGCGGGCGATGACATGGCCGAGGCAATGGTGCACCCCGCCGCCGAAGCCGAAATGCGGCTTGCGCTCGGCGGTAATGTCGAAGCCCGGCGGAAAGACGCGCGGGTCGGTGCCCGCCGATTCGGAGAAGAGGTGAATCGTGGTGCCGCGTGCGATGTGAAGGTCGCGATACGCGAAATTCTCGGTCGCCTCGCGCGTGATCCACGTCACCGTCGGACGGACGCGCATCACTTCCTCGACTGCGCTCCTGGCGAGTTCGGGCCTGGCGGCGAGAAGCCGCCATTGCTCAGGATGCTCGATGAACATGCTCATGGCGAGCCCGAGCTGATTGCGCGTCGTGTCGATGCCGCCGAAGATGGCGAGCACGACCATGTCGTAGAGCTCCTGATCGCCGAGCGTGTCTTTGTCCTCGTTGGCTTGGAGCAGCTTAGAGAGGAAATCGTCGCCCGGCGGGCGCGTTTGCCGTTCCTCGATCACGCGGTGGGCAAAGTCGAACAAGGAGGCGGTGCCTGCGTCGATCTTGGCAACGTCCTGCTTGAAGGTCACGCCGAGGGCGAGCCCCATATCGGCGACATTGTCGGCAAGGGTGCGCCATTCGCTGTGGTCGAGGCCGAGCAGAAGACAGATGACGCGGGTGGCATAGGGCTCGGCGAATTCGGCCACGAAATCGCAGCGGCCGCTCGCGGCGAACGCATCGACGATCTCGTCGGCGAGCTCGGCGAAGCGGGGCTGAAGCGGGACGACGAGCTTGGGCGAGAAGGCGGGGCTCGCGAGCCGCCTGAGCCGTGCATGGTCCTCCCCCGTCCGGTTGAGCACGATGCGCAGCCACCAATCGGCAAAGAGCCCGGTCACGTCGTTATGGGCAGGCCAAGCATGGCTCCCCTGGCGGAGGCGCGGATCGCGCAGCAATTTGCCGACGTCGTCATAGCGCAACACGGCGATCCCGTAGGGCGTGTGTGCATACCAGCTCCGCTCGCGCGCCTCGCGCACCTGCTGCGAGCGGATCGAAAAGGCGGGATCGGAGAGCTCGAGAAAGGGGATATCGACGGCGTCCACCAGGCTCATTGGCGTCCTCCGCGCCGGCGGGACGCTGGTCTTAGGCAAGGGACTCCGGCCACGGTGAGGGTGAACCCGTGGCCGGAGCCCTAGCCGTTTGCGGTTCGCGCGCCTAGCTCGTGGCCCACCAGTGCGTGACCAGCACGATCACGACGCCCGCGGCGAGCGCCAGATAAGGAAGCATTCCAGCACGCTTCTCGACGCGCTCTTCCTTTCCGAGATGCATGTCCTCAACCATGTCCTTGGGGAACACGCCCTTATCCTGGATGTAGTGGCGGAACAGGAACACAGGAATGATCAGGGCCGCGAAGATGAGCCCGGTCCACAGCGTGTGAGCCCCCCACACATCGGCGCCGGCGCCCATGAGCGCGGCGTTGACATAGGCAAGCACGCCGCCGATCGCGAGCAGAATCGTGGGCGCCTTGTAGGGCCGCTCCCAGTTCGGCCGATCCATGCGATGGATCCAGCCGGCGTTGAGGTTGAGGAAGTTGAAGATGATGTAACCGACATTCGACGCTGCCAGGATGAACAGGTAGTCGGACATCATGAGCAGGATCAGGTTGAAGGTGAGATCGGTCCACATCGCGCGGGTGGGCGCGCCCTGCTCGTTGACGTGTGACAGATAGCGCGGCAGCCATCCGTCGACCGACGCCTGATAGAGCGTGCGCGAGGAACCCGCCATTGCCGTCATGATCGTCAGCATCAGGGCGAAGATCAGGAGGATGGCCACGATGGTTTCGATGACGGGCCCTCCACCGATCATGTTCGCCATCGCCTTGCCGACGCCCATGCCGCTATAGATGTCGGGGGCGAGCATTCCCGACAGGCCAAGAGCACCCTGGAAGGACAGCGGCACAAGAATGAAGACGGCGAGGCAGACAAGCCCGGAATAGAAGATGGCCTTGAACGTGTCCTGCTTGGGATTCTTGAATTCGCGCGTGTAGCAGACCGCCGTCTCGAAGCCGTAGGTCGACCAGGCGGCGATGAACAGGCCGCCCAAGAAGAGGATCCAGCCGGCCTTGTCCCAAGCGCCGTCGATGGGATTGCCGGCGGCATCGTGGCCGAGCGGAACGAGGGGAAGGAAATTCTCACGCGGGAGATCGCCGGTGACCAATGGCACGATGCCGATCAGCATCAGGGGAAGCATCGCCGCCACGCCCATGATCATGGTCGCGCGCGCCGAGCGCAGGATGCCGCCGTGCTGAATGGCAAAGCACGCCAGCATCAACACGAGACCGATGAGGAAGGTCGCATTGATGCGAAGCGTCAGCCCTTCCTTCACCGCGCCGAGATCGAGCAAGGTGAGCTGCCAGGTGTTGATGGTGGCATCGGGCGCGAAGAAGAGGCTGAGAATATAGCCCGCGCCGAGACCGGAGCCGATCGCGAGCACAGGCGACCAGGCGAACCAGTTGCACCAAACCGAGGTCGGGGCGATGAACTTCGCGTAACGGACCCAAGCGACGGCGCCATAAACCGAGGCTCCGCCCGACTTGCCCGGGAAGAGACCCGCGATTTCCGCGTAGGTGAAGGACTGGATGAAACCGAAGATGATGGAAATCGTCCAAACCAACCAGGACGCCTTGCCCACCGTGGCGGCGATGCCGCCGATTGAGAAAAGCACGAGCGCCGGAACGCCGCTCGCAACCCAAAACGCGCCCGTCCAATCGATCTTGCGGTGTAGGCTTAACCCTGCGCCTTCTACGCTCTCAGCTGTTATTGCGGTGCTCATTGCCACCCCCAGGCTTCACGAATGACGACACATCATGCCTAACGCCAAACACAGCGATGCAGACATGAGATGCGCAGCCCTAGACCATGAGCCCAAAGTGGTCTTCCGCTAATGTGCCCAAAGTGGTCTCGTCACCGCGCTCCAATATTGCTTCGCCGTTGCACTTTTTCGGCGATGAAAGCTTAGACCGCTTGCTGACTTAGGACAATACCAATCCGCTTTACTTTGACAAAGTGGTCCAGCACTGGTCTAGAATGGCACCGCCAGACGGCGAATTGGTTTGGCCACGCCGTCGAGCAACGCCGACAACGAGCGTCCGGGACGAGCGAGGGAGTGAGGTCATGACAGTTCGTGTTGCCATTATCGGCGCGGGGCCGTGCGGCCTCGGCCAAATGCGTGCGTTCCAGCAGGCAAAGCTGAAGGGTGCGAGCATCCCCGAGATCGTCTGCTACGAGAAGCAGAGCGATTGGGGCGGGTTGTGGAACTACACTTGGCGCACGGGTCTCGACGAGAATGGCGAGCCGGTGCATTGCAGCATGTACCGGTATCTCTGGTCGAACGGGCCGAAGGAGTGTCTCGAGTTCGCCGACTACACCTTCGACCATCATTTCAAGCAGCCGATTCCTTCCTATCCGCC
>NZ_DASRGO010000007.1:0-3010 GCF_035650995.1 Methyloceanibacter sp.
ATCAGCGTCTATCCCAATGCCGGTCTTCCCAACGAGATGGGCGGCTATGACGAGAGCCCCGAATACATGGCGGGGCTGCTCGAGGAATGGGCGAGGGACGGGCTCCTCAACATCGTCGGCGGCTGCTGCGGCACGACGCCCGACCACATCCGCGCCATCGCCGCGGCGGTCGGCAAATACAAGCCGCGGCCTGTGCCGCATGTGGCGCATGCTCTCCGCCTCTCCGGCCTCGAGCCCTTCGTGCACGGGTAAGGTGCTGGTGATGAGTTCGTCGCATAGGCATTCGGATCTCCTCTCCCCTTGGGGAGAGGGCTTGCCGCCGCGATCTTGCGCGCGAAAGCTGCGCAAGTCGCATGGCGGGAAGGGTGAGGGGGCATGAAGGTCGCCTTGACTGAGACAGCGCGCTCGCTTCGTGACCGTTCCACCGAAGCGGAACGCAAGCTCTGGTCGCGCCTACGGGACCGGCGCCTTATGGGTTACAAGTTTCGGCGGCAGGTTCCGCGCGGGCGGTATGTGGTCGACTTTCTCTGCGCGGAAGCAGGATTGATCGTCGAGATTGATGGAGGGCATCACGCCGATCAACGCCTCGAAGCGGATCGGCGACGAACAGCTGAACTCGAACGGCTTGGCCTTAAGGTTCTTCGCTTCTGGAACGTCGATATTTACACCAATATCGATGGGGTGCTCTGTCTGATCGCGGAGACTTTGACCGAGCGCTGTCCCCCTCACCCGGCGCGCGAGTGCGCGCCGTCCTCTCCCCAAGGGGAGAGGAGGACCGAGTCCCCCGCAGCCCAAGAGAGAAAATGACCGACGGCGCACAGAATTTCGTCATGGTTGGCGAGCGGACCAACGTCACGGGTTCCGCCCGCTTCCGCAAGCTGATCGAGGCCAACGACTACGCCGCCGCGCTCGAGGTCGCGCGCCAGCAGGTCGAGAACGGCGCCAACATGCTCGACGTCAACATGGACGAGGGCCTGCTCGACTCCGAGAAGGCGATGACCACATTCCTCAACCTCATCGCCGCCGAGCCCGACATCGCCCGCGTGCCGATCATGATCGACTCCTCCAAATGGTCGGTGATCGAGGCCGGCTTGAAATGCGTGCAGGGCAAGGCGGTGGTGAACTCGATCAGCCTGAAAGAAGGCGAGGAGCCGTTCCTCGACCACGCCCGCAAGATCCGGCGCTACGGCGCGGCGGTCGTGGTCATGGCCTTCGACGAGCAGGGCCAGGCGGAGAGCGCGACGCGCAAGTTCGAGATCTGCAAGCGCGCCTACACGCTCCTCACCGAAAAGGTCGGCTTCCCGCCCGAGGACATCATCTTCGACCCCAATATCTTCGCGGTCGCGACCGGTATCGAAGAGCATGCTGGTTTCGCATCCGCCTATATCGAGGCAACGCGGCGCATCAAGGCGGAGCTGCCTTATGTCCATGTGTCGGGCGGCGTGTCGAACCTGTCTTTCGCCTTCCGCGGCAACGAGCGCGTGCGCGAGGCGATGCACTCGGTGTTCCTCTATCACGCGATCAAGGCCGGCATGGACATGGGCATCGTCAATGCCGGTCAGCTCGCCCTTTACGACGACATCGACCCTGATCTGCGCGAGCTCGTCGAGGACGTGATCTTGAACCGCCGCGCCGACGCGACCGACCGCCTGCTCGAGGCGGCCGAGCGCTTCAAGGGCGAGGGCGCGCAGAAGAAGGAAGCCGATCTTTCCTGGCGCGAGAAGCCGGTCGACGAGCGCCTGACCTACGCACTCGTACACGGCATCGGCGCCTATATCGAGCAGGACACCGAGGAGGCACGCCAAAAGGCCGTGCGCCCGCTGCACGTGATCGAGGGGCCGCTGATGGCCGGCATGAACGTGGTCGGCGACCTGTTCGGCTCGGGCAAGATGTTTCTGCCGCAGGTGGTGAAGTCGGCGCGGGTGATGAAGCAGGCGGTCGCCTATCTCATGCCCTACATGGAGAAGGAGAAGGAGGAGCTCGGGCTCGCCCAAGGCGAGCCGGCCGGCAAGATCCTGCTCGCCACCGTCAAGGGCGACGTGCACGACATCGGCAAGAACATCGTCGGCGTCGTGCTCCAGTGCAACAATTACGAGGTCACCGACCTCGGCGTGATGGTGCCGGCGCAAGTGATCCTCGACGCGGCGCGCGAGAAGAAGGTGGACATCATCGGGCTGTCCGGCCTGATCACGCCCTCGCTCGATGAGATGTGCCACGTCGCCGCCGAGATGGAGCGCGAGGGCTTCGACTTGCCGCTCTTGATCGGCGGGGCGACCACGAGCCGCATACACACTGCGGTCAAGATCAGCCCGAACTACCACCGCAGCCAGGCGATCTACGTCACCGACGCAAGCCGCGCCGTCGGCGTCGTGGCGAGCCTGATGTCGCCGGAGGAGCGGACGAAGACCATCGCCAAGGTGCGCGAGGACTATGCGCGCACGGTCGAATCCTACGCGCGCGGCCAGGCCGAGAAGGCGCGTACCTCGATCGCCGACGCGCGCGCCAACCGCCTCAAGCTCGATTGGGCGGCCTATACGCCGCCGAAGCCGACCTTTCTCGGCACCCGCGCTTTCAAGGCCTACGACCTCGCCGAGCTTGCCCGCTATATCGATTGGACCCCGTTCTTCCAGGCTTGGGAGCTCAAGGGCGCGTTCCCTCGCATCCTCGAGGACGACAAATACGGCGAGGCCGCGCGCCACCTCTTCGACGATGCGCAAGCCATGCTGAAGCAGCTCATTGCCGAGAAATGGCTGACCGCGAACGCGGTGGTCGGTTTCTGGCCGGCCAACAGCATTGGCGACGACATCGAGCTCTACACCGACGACACGAGGACCAAGCGGGTCGCCGTGCTGCACACCCTTCGCCAGCAGATGGCGCGCGAGCCGGGGCGGCCCAATCTCGCGCTTGCCGACTTCGTGGCGCCGAAGGAGACGGGGCTTGCCGATTATGTCGGAGGCTTTGCCGTGACCGCCGGCATCGGCGAGGAGGACGTGGCGCGGAAGTTCGAGCG
>NZ_DASRGO010000008.1:0-9094 GCF_035650995.1 Methyloceanibacter sp.
CCTCCTGATGGTCGAACGCTACGACCTCGCTTCGACTTAGGATTGGTAAGTCGGCGGTGCGCGGGTATATCCCTACACGCCACCCCGAAATCGCCCGCCTTAGCTCTAGCTGGTATCCGCGGTAGACGAGCGTACTCTGAACAGAGTTTTCCCCTGCAAACACGACATTGCCTCCTGCCGCAAGGCAATGTGCACTGGGGCTATTTCAAATTCGTTTCAAAAAATAATGAATCGGAATTGGAGTTAACCAGCCCTTTCGCATAACTCAACTCATGGGCGATCTAAAGAACTCGCCTGCCGCTCCTGATCGCGCCTAATCAGGAGCTATCGAAATGCAGCGAGGGCCAATTGCCCGATACAGCTCCCGTCACGGCCGCGCCCGAGCCTACCGGCGCGCTAGGAGCCCGAAGGTCCCAACGACACCGTCGTGTCTCCCTCGATAGCGGCCGTACGGTCGAGAAGGAGCGGGATGATCGAAAAAATCGCGTAGTAAGCGAGATTACGCCTGCCGCCAAACCCAGTGAGGAAAGAGCTATTTCTGGCACGTCAAACCATGTGGGACAAAACTCTCACGAACCAATTTCAGACCTGAACGTTGTTCGGACTCAGTAAGCTCAGGAGAATAGCTATGAAGTTCGTACCCCGCATAGTCTTAGGCGCACTTGCAACAATTGCCATTCCTGCAGCCGCATCCGCCGCTGTTGTGTGTAACGAGGATGGGGACTGCTGGCGAGTGAAAGAGCGTTACACCTACCCACCGGATGTGCGTCTTCAAGTTTATGAGGACGACTACGTGATCGACACGAAGAAGTATAAGTGGCGAGATCCCGGCGCTGGACGCGGTTTTTGGCGCGGAGGCGTTTGGGTCACCTTCTAAGACGCGTATCCCTGGCAACTCTGCATGGTGGCAATCGCATAATGCCTGCCAACGCAGGCATTATGCGAGGGGCCGTCGCTCAACCTTCGCCTTCAGCCTCTACTGGACGACGTAGACGATCCTGCGCGTGGCCGGCTCGATCAGGATGCGCTGGCCGTTGACGTAGGAATAGACATAAGGCGAAGCGGGCACGGGATAGACCGGAACGGTAGGCGGCAGGACAGCGCCGACCACCACTTCGCCGTCAACGATGACCGGCTGGATCAGCTGTTGCGCCACGAACGAGACCACGTTGGGCGCGGGCGCGTTTGGCTGGACTACGGCAGCAGTGGGCGCGACGGGGATCATCGCGCCGACTGGAGGCGTGGCCACGGGTCCGCCGGTGTTCTGCGGGATGACAACCGGAATGCCGAGATTGGCGCCGGCCACCTTGAGATTGGTGAGCTTGCCGCCGGCGCTCGTCACCAGATATTCGGCCGAGGCCCAACCGGTCAGGCCCGGAACGGCGACGCCGCACCAGGAGAAATCGCTGACGCAGCCGGAGATCTGCGCCGGGGCATTGGGCTGCAATTGGCCGATGACCTGGAATTGGAAGCCTGGGCCGTTCCGCACGTTGAGAGGGTGGGGCGAAGAGGCGGTCACCGCAGCGGCGGGAGCTGCGAACAGAGCGGCGCCAAGAAGCGCGGCCACGCCGAACGTTACAGACCCGAATCTCATTCAATCTCCTCCCTTATGCGTTCACGCGACAATGGCAGCCTAGCATAACGGCGCGATGTCGTGCTCCTCCGAAGGCTGGTTGGGGCTCGCCTGGCCGCATCGCTAGTGCCCGGCGCCGAAGGTGAGCGCAATGGCGGCGCCTAACGCAAGGACGGCGAACGAGATCGCCGCCATGACTGAGACCGGAGGGGAGGGCGCATGGATCGCCGATCCGCTCGACGCCGCCATCGCCATCTTCTCGTCCATGGGCACAGCGCGCGACTCGCCCCTAGGCCGCACGGTCATCATGCCATGCTTCAGGTGATGGACGACGAGCCACCAATTCATCGGATAGGCGATTGCGGCGCCCACCATCAGCGCGAGCGACATGCGGAACCAGAACAGCGGCTGCGACGGATCGTGCGCCGCATGGGCGTTGGCAAAGGCGATCGAGGCGACCGGCATCATGCCGCCCATCAGGCAGTTCATGGAGAGAAGCTCCGAGCTGAACGTGGCTTTGAGTGAGCGGGCGTAGGAGCCGAACATCTCGCGCATGAACAGCGCCTGGAAGATGGTCCAGCCGAAGCCGAAGCCGAGGACATACTCGACGCACATATCAGTGACCATCGGCAAAGCGATGAGCGCGCCGAGCACGGCGCCGACGAGGATGCCGATGCCGTCGCCCGCGACGCAATGCATGGTCGAGCCGAGCGCCTGGCGCCAGCGCGCATTGACATATTGCTCGTGCAGCCCGGGTAGGGGTTCGCGGCAGCCGAGCACGTAGAGAAAGGCGCCGATCGGGCCGGAATAGAGGGTGAACAGCACGAACGCCCATTTCATCACCGGGTGCTCGGGCGTCGAGTGGATATCGATGGCGACGTAGGCGACCGAGAGCGCCGTCAACAGGAACCACAGCAGCATGACGCCGTCGATCAGCATGGCTTTGAAGGTGCGATGTCCGTCACCCCGCCTGCGCGGGGGCGGTTGGCGCCGGGGCGGGGCCGCGCGATTTCCGCCAGCGCCACAGGCCGTAGCCCGTTGCCGCCGCGAGCAGGATGAGGGCACCGCCGATGAGCGGCCGGTAGGCGAGCCAGGCGAAGGCAATGACGAGAAGGCTCGTTGGGATGGCGAGGGCGAGCGCGACGAGGCCGACGGCGCCGCGCACCATGCTTCCGAGCAGCGGAATGACCGAGGCGAGCGTCGAGAGCGGGGCGAGAAAGACGGCAAAGCCGACGAACATGACGAGCGTGCCGACGCCCCGCAGGATCCAGGTCAGGATCGCCGCGGCCTTGCGCTTGTGCTCGATCAGTTCGGCGGCGTTCAAATCGCCAAGTTCGGCAAGCTCGAGTTGATAGCCGTTCTTGGCGGTAAAGACGCCAAAACCGTCGCCGCTCTGCATGGCGAGGATCGAGATCGTCGTGCCGGTCGGCAGTCCCGCATAGCGCACGCGCATGTCGCCGACCTTGGGAGAAGCCGGATCGCCGCGATAGTAATTATCGCCGCTCAGCGTCCAGCCGGCGGGCGCAGCCGGCGTCAGCGTTTCGGAGAGGGCGATGCGATCGAGCGTCCCGGCATCGAGCCTCCATCCGCCCAATTTGGCGTCGCTCGCCGAGAAGCGCTTGCTGCGGAACGGCAGGTCAGGATTCTGATGGCCGTCGGGATATCTGAATGCGGAGGAGTTGATGGGATCGTCGGACCATTCGCGCGAATAGTCGTAAGTCGTCGTGGTGGTCGTGCCGCCGCCCAACTCCTCCTTGGTCTCTTCCTTCTTGGTCTCCTTCCACTGGTACATCTCGGCGGTGCGCGCCAGCGCGACCTGTCCGGCGAAGGTGATGCCGACATCGGGGTCCTGTATCGGCGCCTCTGCGGTCGCCGGGCCCACGACGTGGACGAGCTTCTCGGCATTGGCGGGCGAGGGCCCTGACGCGTCGGCTTCAACGACCTGGCTTGCCGCGTCCTTCAGCCCGACAATGGCCTGGACCGCGCGGCCCTCGTTCCACCAGAGCAGCACGATGGCGCCGATCACGAGCAGCGGCCCGATGACCAGCCCCGCGAAGGAATTGGCAAAGCGCGAGCCGAAGCCCTGATGCGTCGTCTCGGTGAAATGGTCCGCCATGATCAGCCCCCGACCTCAATGACCCGACGCGAGACCATGCGCGTCTCGTGCGACACTTCAATGAGGGGTGCGCGCCCTCAGTCCGAAGACGGAAATCGATCCCTTGCCCTTGACCTGGATCTCGCCGAGCGCCTCGCCTTCGAAGGCCGAAGAGATCTGCTCCCATATCTCCTTGGTGGCGGCCACGCTACCCGGCGCGCTCATGCCCACCATGCGCGCCGCCACGTTGACCGTGTCGCCCCAGATGTCGAACTGATAGCGCTCCTGGCCGACCACGCCCGCGACCACGGGACCCGAGTGGACTCCCACCCTCACTTCCCAGCCGAGATGGGCATCGATCAGGGTCGAGGTCATTTCGAGACCGCAGCGGACCGCAGCGACGACCGGATCGTTGACCTTATGCAGCAGGCCGGCCGCGGCCATGAAGCCGTCGCCGATGGTCTTGATCTTCTCGAGCCCATGCTTGGCGGCGATGCGCTCGAAGATCACGAATAGCGCATCGAGACGGGAGACGACGTCCTCGGGCTCGTGCTTGTCGCAATAGGCGGTGAAATTGGTCACGTCGCAGAACAGGACCGCCACGTTCTCGTAGCGGCGGGGGATGACCGTGCCGATCGAGCGGATCTCGTCGGCGGCCTTCTTGGGCAGAAGCGCGTGCAAAAGCTGGTCGGCCTGGTTGCGCGCTTCCTTGGCCTCGATCAGCGCCTCCTGCAGCGCGAGCTGGGTTCTCACCCGCGCCAGCACGATCGGCGCCGAGAACGGCTTGTGGATGTAGTCGACCGCGCCGACGTCGAAGCCTTTTTCCTCATCGACCTCGTCCGTCTTGGCGGTGAGGAAGATGATGGGAATGTCGCGCGTGGCGGGGTTATCCTTGAGCCTGCGGCAGACCTCGAAGCCGTCCATGCCGGGCATCATCACGTCGAGCAGAATGAGGTCCGGCTTGTCGGGCGCGTTGGCGATGGCGAGCGCCTTCTCGCCGTTGGTGGCGACCTTGGTCCGGAACGAGTCCTTGAGCACGCCGGACACGATGGCGACGTTGGTGGGCGTGTCGTCGACAATCAGGACGAGCTTCCGGTCGGAGGCGGTCATCATTTGCCTTCCAGGTTGAGAGAGAGGCGCGCGGCGATGTCCGACAGGCAGGCAAGCGCCGCCTCGAAATCGAAATTGCCGACGCGATCGCCGAGCGCCTTGATTTCGGCGGGAGTCAGGACGGCAGCGAGACGCGGCGCCGCGTCGACGATGAAGTCGGCCGCCTCGCCGTCGTCGTTCTCGAGGAGGAGCTTCAATTTCGCGAGCGGCTCCCTAACCAGGGCAGGATCGCCGGTCGGCGGTTTCGATCCATCGCCCCCTTGATCGACGGGAAGCGCCGAGCGGATGCCTTGGAGCACGGGTGTGAGCGAGGTTGCGAGGATGGAGATGGCTTGCTCCATGCCTTTGCCTGCCTTGATCGCCGTCTCGGCCTCCGCTGCAGCCTCAGAGAGACCGACTGCGCCGAGCGTACCCGCCGCGCCCTTGAGCGAATGCGCCATGCGCTCGGCCGAACCGAGATCGCCCGCGGCGAGTGCCGCTCTCATGTCTTCCACGGTGGAGCCCTGCTGATCGGCAAATTTGCGCAGCAGCGACTCGTAGCGCCGCCGGTTGCTTCCGGTCCGCTTGAGGCCCGCGCGGGCGTCGATGCCGGGGATCGCAAAATCGATCTCGCTCGCCGTCCCCCCGGCTTTGCGCACCGGGGTCCCGTCAACTTGCACCGCGCGGCCGTCGTGCTCGGGGCGGTGAATCCATCGCAGCAAAACGCCGAACAGCTGGTCGGGATCGATTGGCTTGGCGATATGATCGTTCATGCCGGCGTCAAGGCAGAGCTCGCGATCCTGCGCCATGGCATTTGCCGTCATGGCGACGATCGGCAGGTTCTCATAGCGCGGATTTGCCCTCAAGATGCGTGTGGCCTCGATGCCGTCCATCACCGGCATCTGCATGTCCATCAGCACGACGTCGTAGTCGTTGTCGGCGATCATGCGGAGCGCCACCTCCCCGTTCTCGGCAAGATCGACGAACACTTCGGCGTCCTCGAGCTGGCCCATGGCCACTTCCTGATTGATCTCGTTGTCCTCGACGAGAAGGACGCGGGCACCGCGCAGCCGCTCGATGTCGAAGGAAGGGCCGGTTTGCGCGCTCTCGACCCGCTCGCGATCGGCGCCGAGCACAACCACCGCCGTGTCGAACAGGATCGAGGAGGTGACCGGCTTGATCAGTACGTTTTCGAAGCCCGAATCCTCGGCCTGCTTCAGCACCTCCTCGCGGCCGTAGGCCGTCACCATGACGAGGTGGGGCGGGGAGGAGAGATTGGGCAGGGTGAGGATGCGTCTTCCCGTCTCGATGCCGTTGAGGCCCGGCATCTGCCAGTCGACGAAGGCGATCTCGTAGCGCTGGTCGATCTCGGCGGCCTGGCGCACCATGTTGAGCGCTTCCTCGCCCGATGCCGCCTCGTCGGCGATGAAGGTCATGTTGGTGAGCATGTTGGCGAGAACGGCACGGGCGTGCGGATTGTCGTCGATAATGAGCACGCGTCGCCCGCGCAGGTCCGATTGGAGCAGGCGCGGCCTTTGCGTGGCTACGCCCTTGCCGAGCCGCGCCGTGAAGCGGAACCGGCTGCCCTTGCCGAGCTTGCTCTCGACCGAGACTTTGCCGCCCATGAGCTCGGTGAGCTGCTTGGAGATGGCAAGTCCGAGACCCGTGCCGCCATATTTGCGCGTGGTCGAGGCGTCGGCCTGCTCGAAGGCCTGGAACAGCCGGTCGATCTGATCTTGCGACATGCCAATGCCGGTGTCGCTGACCGAAAACTCGACGAGCTGATTGTCAGGGTTGTCCTCGAGCGCCCGCACCTCGACCGCGACCTCGCCCCTGTCGGTGAACTTGACGGCGTTGTTGCAGAAATTGATCAGGATCTGGCCGAGCCTGAGCGGATCGCCGCGGAAGTGGGTCGACACGTTGGGTCCGACCTCGAAGATCAGTTCGAGCCCCTTGGCCGAGGCCTTCTCGCTCATCAGGTTGCCGACATTCTCCAGCACCTTGTCGAGATCGAAGTCGATGTTCTCGATGGTGAGCTTGCCGGCCTCGATCTTGGAGAAGTCGAGGATATCGTTGATGATGCCGAGCAGGTGCTGGCCCGAGCTCTTGATCTTCAGGATGTAGTCGCGCTGACGCGGGGTGAGGTCGGTCTTGAGCGCAAGATGCGACAGGCCGATCACGGCATTCATCGGCGTCCTGATCTCGTGGCTCATATTGGCGAGGAACACGCTCTTGGCCTCGCTCGCCTCGAGCGCGGCTTGCGTCGCCTTCTCGAGCTCGGCTTGCGAGGCCTGGAGGGCCAGTTCGGTCGCCTTGCGCGCGTCGATGTCGCTCCATGAGCCGACCACCTCGACGGGATTGCCCTTGGCGTCACGGATCAGGTGCTGCTCGTCGCTCACCCAGCAATAGCTGCCGTCCTTGCGGCGGAAGCGGTACTCGACGAGGTGCTCGCCCTTGCGGAACAGATCGGCCTGCCTCGCTTCGACGCCCGGCAAGTCGTCGGGATGGACGCGTGAGCGCCAGAAATCGCTCTCCTTCAGATATTGGTCGGGGCTGTAGCCCAGCATGTGCGCGATGTTGGTGCTGACGAAAGTCGGGGCGAAATCGCCGCTGGCGCAAAAGCTGTAGATGACCGAGGGGGCCGCGCCGAGGAGGAGCGCGAGCCGCGAGCGCGCCTCTTCACGTGCGGCCTCGGCCTCCTTCCGTTCCGTGACGTCGGTCCAAGACCCGACGAGCTCGATCGGCTCGCCCTTGGCGTCGCGGAGGAGATGCTGCCGGTCGTGCACCCACAAATAGGAGCCGTCTGCGCGGCGGATGCGATACTCGATCGACTTCTGATCGTTGTCGAACGGCCGATCGACCCAAGCGTTGATGCGCGAGACGTCGTCCGGGTGAACCAGGTCGCGCCAGAGATAGGGGTTTTCGAGATATTCGCGCGGGCTGCAGCCGAACACCCGCTTGATGTTTTCGCTCACGAAGGTTGGCGCGAAATCGCCGGCCGCCATGCGGCAGTAGATCACCGCCGGCGAGGCGTTGAGCAGGCGGGACAAATGGGCGTGCGCCGAGGCCTGAACGTCGGCGATGCGCTCGAGGCCCTTGCGCTCCTGATCGGCCATCTCCCGCTGGTGCGCGGCTTCAAGCTCGGCCAGCATCTCGTTGAAGGCGATTGCGAGTCGGCCGACCTCGTCCTCGCTCTTGTCATCGATGCGTTTGTGGTAGTCCTTGGTTTCGCGCACCGTCCGCGCCACGCCTTCGAGCCGGGCGAGTGGGCGGACAATGTGGCGATGGGTCAGCAGCGCGGCGAGGATGCTCAAGGCCGAAAGCGTCCCGATCAGCCAAAGGCTGCGATGCATCCTGCTGAGCAAGGTGTCGATGCGCCCATTGAGAAGGCGCTTCAATTCGGACTGACCGACCGTCCATGCGGCGATGGCATTGTTTATGGTCGCGGCATAAGCCCGATCGCGAGGCTCGGGCCCGACCGGCGTTGCGAGACTCTCGTTCAGGGTGCGATAATAGGCGTCGATGCTCGACTGCATTTGCGTAAACGCGCTCTCGACGGTCTGCCGCAACTGTCCGTCGGCATTGCCTCGATAGGCGGATATGAGGTTTCGATCGATCTCGTCGGCCGTCGATTGGGTGATCGCATCGAGGGCGGCGAGGCGCGCCCTGGCCTCGTCGGGCAGCGGGTCATGTGCTCCGAGCAAAGCTTGAGCCTCGCCGATCTCGCCGAGGAGGCGCGGCATTTGCCTGACCACCGTATCTTGCAGGTAGTAGCTGTCGAGATCGGGATCGAGCGCGAGATTTGAGTCGTCACCAACGCGCGAGGCGAGATCGCGGGTCTTGGCGAGTGCGGTCACGACCAGGGCATCGCGGTTCTCGGCTTGCGTCCCTTTCGACCAAAGTTCGCGGAGCGTCGCCGCGAGCGACTGTTCAAGCGCCGCGGTCTGCAGCGTGCCGGCGGCTTCGCTCTCGGCCGACTCCAGCGATGTGAGCGCGTCCTCCGGCGACGGCGCCTGAATCGTGGCAGCGCCACCCGGCGGTTGGGCGAGAATCGCGGCATAGACGTCCCGCAGCGTCTCAAAATAACGTACGCCGACCAGTTCCTTACGGGCGAACTCGATGGCGATCTGCTTTTCGGCCACGAGGCTGTAAATCCCCACGGCGATCGCCACGATGAACGCGCTGCACAGAACGAACAGCTTGGTACTGGTGCTCAAATTCCTAAACATGGCGCACTGATATCTTTGCCATGACGCAGCGGTTCGGGATTTTGCTTGCCCTGCCGAATATTAGACGGCTGACGCCGGTAGGCATAGGCGGGATTCTCCGGTATCGGC
>NZ_DASRGO010000009.1:0-4398 GCF_035650995.1 Methyloceanibacter sp.
AGCTTGCCCTCCTCATCAACCAGATGGACAACCCCCCTGAGAACCCGCACGACCTCTATCTCCGCATCATGGAGAAGCTGAACGAGTTCAAGGCGCTGGGGCTGCCGCTGCCCGGCGATTTCGTGCGCGTCGAGAAGGAACTCGAGGCCTATTTCAAGTCGCAGGAGGCTCCCGCCAGGAAACGCTAGTTGGCGGCAGCCTTCGGCGTCTCTTCGCCGGTCAACTGCTCGTAGGTGCCGTTGGACCAGCGATAGACGGCGTAAGGCGGCAGGTTCGGGTCGCCCTTCTCGTTGAACCTGAACTTGCCGATCACGGTGTCGAACTCGGTATCGTTGAGCGCCTTCACCACTTCGGCCGAATCGACCGACTTTGCCTTCTCGGCCGCCTGCTTCCAGGCCTGGAACGCGGCATAGGTGTAGAGCACATAGCCTTCGGGCTCGATGCCCTTGTCCTTGAAGCGCTTCACCACCTCCGCCGCGGCCGGGTTCTTGCGCGGATCCGGTGAGAAGGTCATGAGCGTGCCTTCGCCGGCGCCTCCCGTGATCGACCAGAACTCCTGAGTCACAAGCGCATCGCCGCCCATGAGGATGGTGTTCATGCCCTGATCGCGCATCTGACGGATGATGAGGCCGGCCTCGGTGTGATAGCCCCCGTAATAGAGCACGTCGATATTGGCCTGCTTGAGCTTGGAAACGAGCGCCGAATAGTCCTTCTCGCCGGCGGTGATCGCCTCGTACATCGCCTCCTTCTTGCCGGCCGCGTTCATCGCCTTCAGCGTCTCGTCGGCAAGTCCCTTGCCGTAGGCGGTCTTGTCGTGGACGAAGGCGATGTTCTTGTCGGCGAAATGTTCGGCGAGATACTTGCCGGCAACGCCGCCTTGCTGATCGTCGCGTCCGCAGACGCGATAGATGTTCGGCCCGGCGCGGTCGTCGGTCAGGACCGGGTTGGTTGAGGCGGGCGAGATCTGGATGGTGTTCGACTCGGCATAGACCTTTGACGCCGGAATCGAGGAGCCCGAGCAATAGCCCCCGACGACCAGCGCCACGCCGTTCGCGGTCATCTGGTTGGCGACCGCGACCGCCTGCTTCGGATCGCATGCGTCGTCGCCGATTTTGAGTTCGAGCTTCTTGCCGAGCACGCCGCCGGCCGCATTGATGTCCTCGACCGCCAATTGGCCGCCGTTCGTCAATTGAGCACCGAAGGAGGCATACTGGCCGGTGACCGGCGCCTCCACCCCGACCGGGATGGTGTCGCTTCCCTTTCCGCCGCCGTCGCCGCAAGCCGCCATCAGAAGGGCCGCGGCAAAGGCCGCTGATAACCCGGCAAAGCGTTTCATCGTCACCTCCCTCTCGAACACCCGTTCCGAGTCTATCGCATTTGCCCTGAGCGCTCCTGGAAATTCACGCCTTGCGGTCGCGCCAGGAGATCGGGCTCGTCCGTTCGTAGAGCCAGCGATATTGGGTGACCATCTGGGTGGTGCGCATGACGCGGAAACCGAGGCAAGCACAGGCCGTCAGGATCGCATAGGTGACGAGATAGTAGTAGGGCGACAGCAGGCTGCCGTCGAACAGCGCATAGTGGAAGAAGCGCACGGCCGCGGCGAGCAGCGCCATGTAGAAGAACAGGCGCCAGAAGGGCTTCCAGCCGCGCGCAAGCCCGCGGCCGGCGAGGAACGCGGCCCCGCCGCCGAGGATCACCGTGAGCACAAGAAACACGCCGGTGCCGTCGTCGGAAAGCCAGCTCATTTGCGCACCCCGACGCGCGGGCCGCTCTGCGCGCCGCCTTCGAGATAGGCGGCCTGCACCTCCTTGCTGCCGAGGAGCTCGGCGCCCGTGCCGCTCATGGTGATCCTGCCGTTGACCATGACATAGCCGCGATGGGCGAGTCGCAACGCATGGTAAGCGCTCTGCTCGACGAGGAAAATCGTCAGTCCATAGTCTGTGTTGAGGGTACGGATCGCGCCGAAGATCTGCTTGACGATGAGCGGGGCGAGGCCGAGCGAGGGCTCGTCCAGCAGGAGCAGCTTGGGCCGGCTCATGAGGGCGCGGGCGATCGCCAGCATCTGCTGCTCGCCGCCCGACAGCGTGCCGCCCCGCTGATCGAGCCGGCGCGCCAGCACCGGGAAGAGGGCGCAGACCTTGGGCAGATCCTCCTCGAAGTGGGCGCCGTCGTCGATCTCGGCGCCCATCTGCAGGTTCTCGCGCACCGTCATGCGCGGGAAGATGCGCCGGCCCTCCGGGGCCTGGGCGATCCTGAGGCGGGCGATGGCGTGGGTCGGCAGGTCGGTGATGTCGCGGCCGCGGTAGAGGATGCGCCCCTCGCGGGCGCGCGGGTTGCCGAAGATGGTCATCATCAGCGTCGACTTGCCGGCGCCGTTGGCGCCGATGAGAGTGACGATCTCGCCCTCGTGCACGTCGACGTCCACGCCCTTGAGCGCCATCACGCTGCCGTAGAAGCTCTTGACGCCGCGCACGGCGAGCAGCGGCTCGGTCATGGCGCGCGCTCCATCTCGCCCCGGGTGCGGCCCTGTTCCCCTCCCCCTGACGGGGAGGGGCTAGGGGTGGGGTGATGATCCCTCACGGTTGTGCTCGTGGACCCCCACCCCCGGCCCCTCCCCGCAAGGGGGAGGGGAGCCGGTGCGATTGGCGATTGAGGAAGCCACGTCCTCATCGCGCGATCTCCGCTTCCACCTCCTCCACCTCCTTGTCCTCCACGCCCAGGTAGGCGGCGATCACCTTGGGGTCGTTGCGGACGTGATCGGGTGGGCCGTCGGAGATCTTCTGGCCGTACTCGAGCACGACGACATGGTCGGAGATTTCCATCACCACCGACATGTCGTGCTCGATGAGCAGGATCGAGGTGCCGTGCTCCTGCTGGATCGAGTGCAGGAACTCGGTGAGCTCGGCGGACTCGCGCGGATTGAGGCCGGCGGCCGGCTCGTCGAGGCAGAGCAGGGCGGGCTCGGTGCACATGGCGCGCGCGATCTCGAGCCGGCGCTGGGCGCCGTAGGGCAGGTCGCCCGCGGGATCGTCGGCGCGCTCCGTCAGCCCGACGCGCTCGAGCCAGTGCTTGGCGAGCTCGACGGCTCTGGCCTCGGCCTGCACGTAGCGCCGGGCGCCGACGAGGCCGAGCACTGTCCAGCCGGAAGCGACCATCAGCCGATTGTGCTGCGCCACGATCAGGTTCTCCAACACCGTCATGCCGGGGAAGAGGCGGATGTTCTGGAACGTTCGGGCGACCCGGGCGCGCGCGGCGATCTCGTAGTCGGGCATGCGCTCGAGCAGGAAGACGGCGCCCGTGGCCGTCCTGTGGAAGCGTCGGCCGGAGGCGGTGAGTGCGGCGACCTCTGCCTCCGACACCGCGTCGCCGAGGCTCAGGAGCAGGCGGCCGGAGGTGGGCTTGTAGAACCCGGTGATGCAGTTGAAGACGGTGGTCTTGCCGGCACCGTTGGGGCCGATGATGGCGGTGATCTCGCCGCGGTTGGCGGCGAACGAGAGGTCGTCGATGGCGACGAGCCCGCCGAAGCGCATCGTCAGGTGCTCGACGCGGAGCTGCGGGACCGGCGGGGTGTCCATCAGCCGTGACCCTCTTTCACCATCTCGGCGCGCACCAGGCGGCGCTCGCGCAGGAAGATGGAGGGCGCGCGGAAGGCGACGAGTCCGCGCGGCCGCCATACCATGAGCAGCACCATGGCCAGGCCGAACAGCAGCATGCGGTACTGCGTCGGCTCGAAGTCGGGGCCGAAGATGCGCTTGAGCCAGTCGAGCTCGCGCAGGATCTCGGTGCCGCCGATCATGACGAGGGCGGCAATGGCGACGCCGATCTGGCTGCCCATCCCGCCGAGCACGACGATCGACAGCACCACCGCACTCTCCATGAAGGTGAAGGACTCGGGGCTGATGAAGCCTTGTCTGGCGGCGAAGAAGGATCCGGCGAAGCCGCCGAAGCCCGCGCCCATGGCGAACGCCGTGAGCTTGGTGTTGGTGGTGTTGATGCCGAGCGAGCGGCAGGCGATCTCGTCCTCGCGCAGCGCTTCCCAGGCGCGGCCGATCGGCAGCCGCCTGAGCCTGATCGTCACCCAGTTGGTGAGCAATGCCAGGCCGACGATCAGGTAGAAGAGGAAGAGGGTGCGGTAGAGCGGCGTGAACTCGAGGCCGAACACCGCGGTGAAGCCCTCGTCGCTGGCATTGAACGGGATGCCGAAGAAGGACGGCCGCGGGATGCCGGAGATGCCGGCGTAGCCGCCCGTGACCGGCACCCAGTTGATGAGCACGAGGCGGATGATCTCGCCGAACGCCAGGGTGACGATGGCGAGATAGTCGCCCCTCAGCCGCAGCACCGGGAAGCCCAGCAGGATGCCCCAGAATGCCGCCATCAGGCCGGCCACGGGCAGGCAGA
>NZ_DASRGO010000010.1:0-17906 GCF_035650995.1 Methyloceanibacter sp.
CAAGCTCGGCAAGTCAGGGCGTCTCGTGATCCGGCCCTCGGGCACCGAGCCCGTGATTCGCGTCATGGCCGAAGGGGACGACGAGCGGCTGATCAAGACCGTGGTTTCCGACATCGTCCACGCGCTCACTGACGCGGCCGCCTAGCCCACGGTCATCTCGACCTAAAACGCAGCATCCTCAATGGCTTGAAGGGCCTGTGCCGCCACGGCCACAGGCTGATCCCGAACCGGAACGGCGGTTAGGGGTCCGTTAACCCTTGCCCTTCCATAGTCCCGAAATGAGACAGCCCAACGGTTGCAGAGGGCTGCAGTCAAGAGGGGACAGAGATGGGACAGACTCGCTCAATCATCATCGGACTTGCCCTGCTCCTGGGCCAGACGGGAGCGGCCGCGGCAGCAGATCTTGGCCTTCCGCCGCCCGCGCCTTGCGATGGTTGCGACAGCCCGTGGTACTTCAAGGGCTTTGTCGGCGCCGCCAACCCGCATGTCGACGACATTTCCAGCGAGCTTTTCCAGACCAACGACTTCCAGGTCTTCCACAACGACATCAAGAGCTCGCCCCTGTTCGGGCTCGGCATCGGCTACCAATTCAACAAGTGGCTGCGCTTCGATGTGACCGGCGAATATCGCGGGGACTCGACCTTCCTCGCCCAGGATCGCTATCCGGGCGCTGATGGAACATTCAACTCCCCACAGCCTGGGTTTAACCCCGGCACCAACGAACACACCGCCGACATCCAGAGCTGGGTCGGCTTGTTCAACGGCTATATCGATCTCGGCACCTGGCACTGCATCACGCCTTATGTCGGCGGCGGCGTCGGCTTCGCCTCGATCTCGGTCAACGGGCTGAAGGACGTGAACGTTCCCAACGCAAGCGTGTTCTACGCGCAGAGCAACACCGAGACGAACTTCGCCTGGGCGGTCTATGGCGGCCTCGCCTACGACGTGACGCCCTCGCTCACCCTCGATCTGTCCTATCGCTACACCGATCTCGGCGATGCGAGCAGCGGCCGGGTGACCGCCTTCGACAATTCGAGCTCGTACAAGAGCCTCAACATCAACAACATCACCTCCAACGACGTCATGCTCGGCGTGCGCTGGAAGTTCGGCTGCTGCGGCGCTGCCCCCGCTCCCATGCCGGTCGCCTTCAAATAAAGCCCAACCCACCACCCAAGACTGCGAGCCTTCAACCGCCCGTCTGAAAGCGACGGGCGGTTTCTTTTTCGCCCGCGGAGTTATCCTTGACCCGCCGCCGCCCAGGATTTATGCGGCGCTCATGACGACACTTGCAAAGCCTGGCCTTAGGCCCACGAATCCGCGCTTCTCCTCCGGCCCTTGCCCCAAGCATCCCGGCTGGTCGGTGGAGCGACTCAAAGGGGCGCTGGTCGGCCGCAATCACCGTCAGCCGGAGATTAAGGCGAGGCTCGAGCTTGCGATCACGAGGACGCGCGAGCTGCTCAAGCTTCCGGAAGGATACCTTGCCGCCATCGTGCCGGCCTCGGACACGGGCGCGGTCGAAATGGCGCTCTGGTCTCTGCTCGGTCCGCGTGGCGTAGACGTTCTCGCCTGGGAGGCGTTCAGCCGCGACTGGGTAACGGACATTGTCGAGCAGCTGAAGATCAAGAACGTGCGGGCGCTGCTCGCGCCTTACGGCGATCTGCCCGATCTCGGCCAAGTCGATTTCGACCGCGACGTGGTGTTCGCCTGGAACGGCACCACTTCGGGCGTGCGCGTGCCCGACGCCGCCTGGATTTCGGCGGACCGGCGCGGGCTTACCATTTGCGATGCGACCTCCGCCGTGTTCGCGCAAGAGATCGACTGGGAGAAGCTCGATGCCGCGACCTTCTCGTGGCAGAAGGTGCTGGGCGGCGAGGCGCAGCACGGCATCCTCATCCTCTCTCCGCGCGCCGTCGAGCGGCTGGAAAGCTGGACGCCGCCCTGGCCGCTTCCCAAACTGTTCCGCATGACCAAGCACGGCAGGCTGAACCGCGACCTGTTCGAAGGATCGACCATCAACACGCCGTCGATGCTCTGCCTCGAAGATTATCTCGATGCACTCGACTGGGTGGAGAGCGTCGGCGGCGTTGCCGGCACCATCGCGCGCTCGAACGAAAACGCCAAGATCATCGCCGATTGGGTCGCGCGCACCGCGTGGGTCGAGTTCCTCGCGCGTGTGCCCGAGACGCGCTCGAACACTTCGGCCTGTCTCAAGATCGTGGACCCAAAGGTGCTCGCGCTGCCGCTGGATCTCCGCGACGCGTTTCCGCGCCGGATGGCTCGGCTGCTCGATAGCGAAAACGTCGCCAAGGATATCGCGTCCTATCGCGACGCGCCGGCTGGGCTTCGCATCTGGACGGGGGCGACGGTCGAGGCTTCCGATCTTGAGGCGCTTCTGCTTTGGCTCGACTATGCGTTTGCGCACGGGAAGCAGGCGCTCGCCAAGGCCGCTTGAGAACGATTGCCGGAGCCGATCGCCGCAATGGTCTTGAAGTTGGGAGGCACGGCCGATAACGGCGCTCGCTTCTCGCGGACGAGGGCGCTATAAGGTGACACGGCCCCGCAACTGCGCGGGGCCGTTTCCGCGATTCGTTTCAAGGTTTTAGGAGACAGATCTCGTGGCCAATGTCGTGGTCGTCGGCTCGCAATGGGGCGACGAAGGCAAGGGCAAGATCGTCGATTGGCTGTCGGAGCGCGCCGATATCGTGGTGCGCTTTCAGGGCGGGCACAATGCCGGCCACACCCTCGTGGTGGACGGCACGACCTACAAGCTCTCGCTGCTCCCTTCCGGCGTCGTGCGCAAGGGCAAGTTGTCGGTGATCGGCAACGGCGTCGTGGTCGATCCGTGGGCGCTCGCCGAGGAGATCGCCAAGATCGAGAAGCTCGGCGTCACCATCTCCCGCGACAATCTCCGCATCGCCGAGAACGCGACGCTGATCCTGCCGCTGCACCGGGAGCTCGACGCGCTGCGCGAGGCGGCGGCCGGAGACGGCAAGATCGGCACCACCAAGCGCGGCATCGGACCGGCCTATGAGGACAAGGTCGGGCGGCGCGCGATCCGCGTCATGGATCTGCAGGACCTGCCGGCGCTGAGGCCCAAGATCGAGCGCATCCTTGCTCATCACAATGCACTGCGCAGAGGCCTGGGCGAGCCGGAAATCTCGGCTGACGAGCTGTGCAGTCAGCTCGCCGAGATCGCGCCAAAGATCCTGCCTTACGTCGATACGGTGTGGGCTCTGCTCGATGCTCAGCGCCGCCAGGGCAAACGCATCTTGTTCGAAGGGGCGCAAGGGGCGCTGCTCGACATCGATCACGGCACCTATCCTTTCGTCACGTCATCGAACACCGTGGCGGCGCAGGCGGCAACTGGCTCAGGGCTTGGACCCGGCTCGATCGGTTACGTGCTCGGCATCACCAAGGCCTACACCACGCGGGTAGGCGAGGGCCCCTTTCCGACCGAGCTCAAGGACGCAACCGGTAAGCTGATCGGCGAGCGCGGCGCCGAGTTCGGCACGGTGACGGGCAGGCCGAGGCGCTGCGGCTGGTTCGATGCCTGCCTCGTGCGCCAGACCCGCACCGTGGGCGGCATCGACGGCATCGCGCTCACCAAGCTCGACGTGCTCGACGAATTGCCCGAGCTCAAGATCTGCGTGGGCTACCGGCTCGACGGGCTGCCGCTCGACCATCTGCCGGCGGCGCAAGATGCGCAGGCGCGCGTCGAGCCGATCTACGAGACGATGGAAGGCTGGACACAATCGACGCGCGGGGCACGCTCCTGGGCCGAGCTTCCCGCCCAATGCATCAAATATGTGCGGCGGCTTGAGGAGCTGATCGGGGCGCCGGTGGCGCTGCTCTCGACCAGCCCGAAGCGCGAGGACACCATCCTCGTGCGCGACCCGTTCGCAGATTGAGGACCGCACCGTGGCGGGGGCGAAATATCCCTGGAAGGTGGCGTGGATCACCGGCGCCTCGGGCGCCATCTGCGGCGAGATTGCGCGGAGGCTCGCCGCGGCAGGCGTCACCATCGCCGCGACGGCGCGGCCGGGCGGAAAGCTCGATCAGCTCGCGGCAGGCGGCGAGGGCATCAAGGCCTATCCCGCCGACGTGCTCAGGCCCGATGAACTCAAGGCTACGGTCGCCAAGATCGAAAGTGCGCTCGGGCCAATCGACCTCGCTCTGCTCGGCGCCGGCATGTACGCGCCGTTCGACATCCGCAACATCGATCTCGACGGCTTTCATCGCTCGATGGCGCTCAACGTCGACGGCGTCATCAACGCGGTCGCCGCCGCGCTGCCGTCGATGCTCGCGCGCAAATCCGGCCACATCGCCATCATGGGCTCGCTGTTCGGCTATGCCGGCTGGCCCGAGAACGGAAGCTACGGCGCGAGCAAGGCGGCGGTGATCAATCTCGCCGAGAGCCTCAAGCTCGAACTGGAAGGGACCGGGGTCGCCGTCACCATCATCAATCCGGGCTTTGTCGACACGCCGCTCAATGCCGCCTACGATCCCAAGAAGAAGCTCTATGTGATGAGCAAGGAGCGGTGCGCGCGGAAGATTCTGGAGAAGCTCGGTGGAAAGCCCTACGAGATCGCCTTCCCGACGCAGGTGGAGCTGTTCTTGAAGACGGTACGCTCCCTGCCTCGCGCGCTGTCCTTCCCGCTCATCCGCTGGTTCGCGCGGATGATGCAAGGCTAAGCGCGAGCCCGCGTTAGGCGGCTTTTGCTACAAAGAATTTTGCTTCAAAATAAACTGCCGAGGCGGGTGGGCTCACCAATGGAGGAGCACATGAGACTGACGCTTTCTGTCATCGGCATCTCGGCGGTGCTTATCGCCTCAACTATAAGCGTCGCCAACTCGGCCGAACGGAAGGGCACAACTTTGACCCCGAATGCCCCCAAAAAACTGACGATCAAGACGCTGACGGATTCCGAGTGCGAAAAGCTGGGGTGTAAGGTCCATCTCGACTCGAGCTGCAAAACGGATTTTGGCGACGGAATTGCGCACACCGGGCATAAGTGCGTGTGCTCGTCCGGATCAAGCTGCATCGACAAAGCCGGGTGACGAAGTAAATCGCGATCGGCGCAATGCGCCGTGCCGCCCTACGACAGCAGCTCGCGGAAATAGGAATCGAGCAGGCGGTCCTTCGGGTCGGCCTGCTTGCGGATCGCGGCGAAATGCTGAAGGCGCGGGCCGAAGGCGCGTCTCACCTGCTCGCGGGTCAGGAACGGCGTCTGGTTGAACAGGGGGACGCCGCGCCTCTCGCTACAGAACTCGTTGTAATGGCGCAGGAATTCCTCCCATTCCGGGCCTCCGGTCGAGGCCGGGTCGATCGACAGAGTGGGCCCTTCCCAGCTATAGGAAAACAGCGCCTCGACGTCGCGGCCGATGGCGTAGCCGACGCTCGGCAGGTCGCAGCGATAGCCGGTCTGCCGCTCATAGGCGAGGCAGAAGTTGCAATACTCCTCGAGGATGTCGAAGAAGCCGCCCTCGCGGAACGCCCACATGCTGAACAGATATTTGTTGGCGCCGGGGTCGCGCGGATAGTTGATGATCTGGGCGTGCGGCCAGGTGCGGTCGCTGCGCACGACGAAGACGAGCGCCTGCCGCAGCAGGAAGAAATGAATCTTGTCGGCGATGGCGCGGAGCTTCGGGTTCTTGGTGCTGCGCTGGATCCACAGCGTGACGGCGGGCCCATATTTGCGCCAGAAGCGATTGCGGTAGACCCAACGGTAGCGCGAATTGGGCTGAGCCTCGGGATTGTCCTTGCGCAGCTCGACCAGCACGCGCCGCACATAGGGAAAGATGTAATACATCACGGCGAAGCCGCGAGCTTTGTAGATCGGGAAGTAGCGGCGGAAATTCTCCAGGCTCAGCGAATAGTGGCGCACGGAAAGCGCAGTCGTCGGCTTCACTTTCAGCGTCACCTCGTAGACGATGCCGAGCAGCCCGTAGCTCGAGCGGATGATTTGCATCTCCTTCGGATGGTCGCGCTCGTTGATCTCGCGGAGCTTGCCGTCGGGGGTGACGAGGCGCACGGCGGTGACGTAGGAGCTCACCTGGCCGAAGCCGCCCACGAAGGATGAATCCTTGGTGGCGGCGGTCGCCATCGCCCCCAGCGTCACATTGCCGATCTCGGTCGTGACGTAGGGCTGGAGGCCGCGCTCCTTCAGCGCATTGGCAAGAACGATATAGGTCACCCCGGCCTCGACCGTCACCGTATCGCCGGTGAAGTGGAGGATGCGGTTCATCGCCTTCATGTCGACCATGGTGCCGCCGTCGTCGCCGTTCACGCGCGCGGTCGAGTGCATCGAGCCCGCCGGGCGGACGGGGGCGGGGAAGCGCACCTCGTCGACCATGATTTCGACGATGTCTTCGGCGCTTTCCGGAGTGGCGATCACCTTCGGCTTATAAGTCCAGGTCCCGTCCCAGGACGTGATGGTGACGTCGCGCTTGATGTCCATAAACTTCCCTCAACGCACGGTGGGCGACAGACCATAAAGCAAAGTGCGGCCAAATCCAGGGACCTCGTGCCATCGAAAGGACGCCCCAGGCGCCATGGTTTGACCCAGATCAACGAAGATCAATGCGGCGGGCGGCTGCGGCGGGCAAGCGATGTTAATGGGTTGAACGGCGCGTGCCGGGATGCTTAGGTCGAGGCGATCAAGCTTCCGGACAGGCCGGAAAGCGCGCCTTGAGGCGCATCAAGAGGTTCAGGGACTTGAAGCGATACTGCATCATCGGGGCGGGGGCGAGCGGCCTCGCCGTGGTCAAGACGTTCGCCGAATGGGGCATCCCATTCGATTGCTTCGAGGCGCTCGGCGACGTGGGCGGCATCTGGAATCCGGAAAGTCCGCACGTGGTCTATGGCTCGACCTATCTCAACTCATCGAAGAAGCTCTCGCGCTACCCCGATTTCCACTTTCCCGAGGAATGGGCGCCGTACGCGAGCCGGGCCCAGGCGCAGTCCTATCTGCGGGCCTACGCCAAGGAGTTCGGCCTCTACCCCCTGATCAGTTTCAACAAGCGCGTGACGAGCGCCGAACGCACGCCGAATGGCTGGCGGATCAAGATCGAGGGGGAGAGCACGCCGAGGCTGTATGACGGCCTCATCGTCGCCAACGGCCACCATTGGCATCCCAAGGTGCCGACCTATCCGGGGCATTTCGACGGCGAGATGCTGCACTCCCACGATGTGAAGTCAAAGGAGCAGCTCAAAGGCAAGCGCGTGCTCGTGGTCGGGGCGGGGAACTCGGCGGTCGACATCCTCTCCGACGCCGCGATCGAGAACGGCCGCGTCGTGCATTCGATGCGCCGTACCTACTATTTCTTCCCCAAGACCGTGTTCGGCAAGCCCACCGACGTGTTCATCGACTACACCAGCCGCATCCCGCTGCCGCGCAAGTTGATGCGGCTGTTCTATCGCTGGGGCATGCGCATCGTGGTCGGCCCGCATCACCGCTTCGGGCTCGAGCGGCCGGATCACGACCTGTTCGAGGCGCATCCCACCGCGTGCAACACCTATCTCGATCACCTCGTGCACGGGCGCACGGTGGTGAAGCCCGGCATCGAGCGGCTCGATGGCAAACGCGTCATCTTCACCGACGGCAGCGCCGAGGAAGTCGACCTTCTCGTGTGGGCGACCGGGTTCACGCCGACCTTCCCGTTCATGGACTCGTCCTACATTCTCGACGAGCAGGGCCGGTCGAAGCTCTTTATCCATACCTTCGACCGCGAGTTCGACGATTTCTTCGTGGTCGGTCTGTTCGAACCGGCCGAGGGCGGGGTATGGCAGATCGCCGATTATCAGGCGCGGCTGATCGCCTGCTTCATCGCCGCGCTCGAGCGGGACCCCAAGCGTGCGGCCTGGTTCCGGGCGCTTAAGGCAAGGGCCAACCCCGATATCGGCCACGGCATTCGCTGGCAGGATACTCCCTGGCACCGGTTCGAGATCCAGCACTACCGCTTCCGCCGATATATGCGGCGCCTGATCCGGAAGTTCGGCGCACCGGCCGAGGTGCCGGAGGAAGAGGTGCGCACCATGCAGGCCGCCGAGGCCGATGCGCCCGCCGACGCGAAGCTCAAGCTCGCCTCTTAGAGGCGGAGCAGCACAATCACAACGTCATGCCCGGCCTCGAGCCGGGCATCCAGAATAAGCGGCCGCCGAGCCGGTGGCCTCCGGATCGCCGGGCCAGGCCCGGCGATGACGTGAGTGCTTTGTAAACGGAGGCCTCAAGAACGTCTTCGCGACCTCACAGGAAGGCGAAGGCGGCGGCGATGAGGATGCGGTAGATGCCGAAGGGAATGAAGGTGTTGGTGCGCACATAGGCGAGCAGGAACTTGATGGCGATGAGCGCGACCACGAAGGAGGAGACGAAGCCCGCGGCGAGCACGCCGAATTCCCCAGGCACGAAGGTCGCGGCGTTCTTGTAGAGATCGTAGAGCGTCGCGGCGAGCATGGTCGGCACGGCGAGCAGGAAGGAAAACTCGACGATCGTCGCGCGCGACAGTCCGAGAATGAGGCCGCCGATGATGGTGGCTCCGGCGCGCGACACGCCGGGGATCATCGAGATGCTCTGGAACAGGCCGATGCCCACACACTTCGCGTAGGGGATCGCCTCGACATCGGCCACGGCGTCGTCGCTTTCGCGATGCAAGAGCTCGAATACGATCAGCAGGACGCCGCCTAGGAACAGCGCCCATAGCACGATCCCCTCGCTGTCCATCAGATAATTCTTCACCACTTTGTAAAGGGCGAAGCCGATCACCCCGGTCGGGATGAAGGCGGTGATCACGCGGGCAAGCACCTGGGGATTCAGGAACTTCCGCCAGTAGAGCAGGATCACCGAAAGGATGGCGCCGAGCTGGATGGCGATTTCGAAGCTCTTCTGGAACTCGGTCTGCTCGAGCCCGAGCAGCCGGCTTGCCAGAATGAGATGGGCCGTGGAGGAGATGGGTAGAAACTCGGTGAATCCCTCAACCACACCGAGAATGATGCTTTGGAGCAGCGTCATGGCGCTGGTTCAAGCCAGGAGTCGGGGGATCTGTCGCCGTGACGAAGAGCCACAGTCGGCCACCCGCCCATCACCGCCCGGCCTCGAAGGCGGCGAAGCGCCCCTCGAGCTCCCATTGCTCGCTCGCCTTCTGGCTCCCTTTGAGGAAGGCGGTGCATGAGGCCGAAGGCGCCGGGGCGCCGGGTGTGTCGTTCCGGCAATCGGGAGCAAGCCGCTGGAAGGCGGCGCCGTCCCACAGGCTCGCGCCCGGCAGGAAGGAATATTCCAGGCTGTTGCGCACGATCTGCTTGAGATCGGCGTAAGTGGCGCCGTAGTCCTCGACCGCACGCACATATTCGTTGGTGAGGTCGGTGCGCTCGATGCCCTCGTCGTCGGTCGATAGCGCGACCGGCACGGCCAATTTTCGGTAGAGCGGAAACGGATGCCGCTTGCCGCTCACGCCGAGGACGTCGGCGTTGCTGGTCAAGTTGATCTCGACCAGGATGCCTTTGTCGGCCATCTTTTTCATCAGCGCCAAGGGGTCGTCCTCGTACATGATGTCGGTCCCGTGCCCGATACGGTCGGCGTTGGCCTGTTCGACCGCCATGCGGATGTGGCAGCAGAGGCCCTCGGGCGAGACGAGGCCCGGCGCAAGCTCCCCGGCATGAAGGCTGACATGGACGTTCGGATAGATCTCGCGCAGGAAGGCGATCATGCGCATGTGCTCGGCATAGTCGGCCATCGAACCGTGAGTGTCTTCAATGCCGACGAGATTGACGCCGACCACGCGCGGATCGGCCGAGGCGAGCTCGAAGCCGAATAGGGCGGCGGCGAAGACGAGCTCCTTCGGCGCGTTGCGGAACACCTGATAGATGAAGCGCACCTCGACCTTGCAGGCCGGCGCTTCGCTGGCGGTGCCGCATTGCTCGCGCGCTCTGCGCGTCGCGTCCATCGCGTCCCAAAACTCCTTTCCCGCCGGGATGTCTTGCGTGAGGCCCTTGGCGAGCAGCGCCTCGCGGAGAGAACCGAGGTCCTCCCGCCAGGCGACGTCCTTGGTGATGGTGTTGAGACGGTTCCAGGTCGGGGTCGCCATCACCTCGAGATATTGAACGTTTTGGCGCGCGGCGCGGGCGGCGACCTCGTCGAGCCACTCGCCAAGGTGGCGCGGATCGGTGCCGCCGAACTTGATGAAGGCTTCGAAGAAATGATCGTGACCGGTCACGCCGTCGGAGGGCACGAAGCCGCGCATGGAGAAAGAGTCGATCAGGCTGTTGTAGAGGGACTGGTTGGTGTGGACCGACGACGCTGGCACGTCGCCCTGCTCGCACACCGGCTGCCACTCGGCCCCCGAAAAGACCGGCTGCGACTTGGTGAAGGCCTTGGAGACGGGATCGACGCAAAGGCCGTCCTCGATGCCCGCCGCGATATGCGACTCGGCGTAGGCCGCGCCGGTCAGGTGCAGATGAAGGTCGGCGCCCTTCGGCATGCGCAGGAGAAAATCGCGCAGGAGAAGCGGCTCCGAGCGGACGCTCTCCAGATCCCGGGCAGTGCGCTCTGCGCCGGAGGCCTGCTCCGCCGCAGCTGCGACATGAGCGGCGGCGAGACCGGCGAGAGCAAAGCACAAGGCCGTGGCAAATGCGGCGCGAAAACTCAACGAGCGGCGCATAACCTTAAAAGCCGAGTTTCACCCCGGCCCCTCGATCAGCTCATGACGGCGAGACCTTGCCACAACTCGCGTCAGGCTGCGACAACGCTCATCCGAGCGTTTACTGTAGTGGTTTGCCGAAGAATTTCAGGGCCGCATCGCCCACGCTCTGGTGGATTGCATGGCGGTCGACGCCGGGCGCGTCGATGCAAGCTTCGGGAAACTCGTCGCGGGCCTCTCATCGCATTCATTGACCAAGACCTCGTGATCGACGTCGGCGGGGATCGCCACGAGCTCGGCGCCGGGAATGCGCTCAGCGGCGAACGCGGCGTTCTTCGCTCGCGGGGCTTGCGTGTCGCGCGCGCCAACGGTGATTAGACTGGGCACATCGCCGCCGCCAGCGCGGTCGCCGCAGCGTGCTTGGCTAAGGACTGGGGGCGGCGGACCTCACGGTTGTCATCACCTGATCCAACAGCTCATGCCCGACCGAGATCTCTCCGGTGAACGGGCGGCTGTAGCAGCCGACCAGCAGGATCGACATGGCCACACCGGTGGCGAACAGCGTCAGGGCGATGGCGCAGGTGGCGCGGTTGTCGCTATGGACCATGGCGATGGCGACCAGGGTGCACAGCGCTTGAAGCAAGAGCCCGCTCCATTTGATTCGGCTCACGCTCGACCGGCTGGTGATGATGCGCTGGCGGCGCGCGTCGAGCGCCTTCTCGAGATTCGTGACGATCGCACTCTGAGCCAATTTTTGACCGTCATTGCTGGGCGAGAGCGCGAGCGTGGCCGTAAGCGCGTCGAGCAAATGGACCGGAACCGAGGCAAGCGAGAGTTTCTGGCGCGCCATCTCGGGCCACTCCTGATTGACCGCCGTGTCGATATGCTGATCGACAAAGGCACGGAGCCGCGCCTCCTGCTCGGCAGGAAAGCTCCCAGCCAGCAGGATCACCGCGCGCAGCGCGCTCGCCTCGTTGACGACCGCGATCTTGGCCTTCTCGAAATCGGTCCACACTTGGGCGGCGATGAAGCCGACGAGGAGACCGAAAATGATGCCGAGCGGCGGCAGCATGCCCGGCGACAGGCCTTTGAAGGCGCGGGCCCGCTCGCCGCGCGCAAGTCCGGTGATCACGGCGAAGATGACCGCCGCACAGAGATATGTGGCGGTGAAAATGATGAGCGCCATCCAGATTGGAGGCCGATTGAGCAGCCAGTCGATCATTTGCCCCTCCTCCTACGGTTTCCGTCCGCATCACCGGCGCTACTGTAGATCGCGCGGGATGTCCTCGCGCCACGGCGCGTCCGCACGACACGCCCGTCCCAATCGATGGTGCGCGTCACCGAAGGCGGATAAGGACGCGACGAGACGCAGGCCGAGCATGCCAGCTGATTGCATTCGCAAGGCTCTGCCATCGGTCGAGTGTCCCTCGAAAATGTTGCGGTGGTCAGGCGGAAGATTTCGGTGTGGCGCGGCGAAGCCCGCGCGCCACAAGCTGCGGCGCAAGCGCGTTGAGAAGAAAGAGTGCACGAAAGACGGCCGGCTTTACCACGGTTCGTTTACGCGCCTCGATGCCGGCGAAGATCGCCTCCGCCGCGTCTTCCGGGGTGAGCATCGGCGCAAGGAGCGGGTTCGCCTTCGGTGCGCGCTCGCGGCTCCCCGGATTGTGCTCCCAGTAGGGGCTCTCGACCATACCCAGCACGACAAGGGTCACGCTGAGGCCTTTCCCCTTGGCTTCGCTGCGGAGCGCCTCGGTGAAGCCCGCGAGCGCATGGCGGGCGGAGATGTAGGCGGCGGCGTTCGGCCAGGCGATGAAGGAGCCCGGAGAGGTGATGCAGGCGATCGCGCCGCTCCGTCTTTCGAGCATCTTGGGCAAGAAGGCGCGGGTCAGATTGAAGGCCGCAAGATACGGCACCTCGATCATGGCGCGCGCGTCCTCAGCGCTGGTGTCGACGATCGGCAGCCAGCGGCCGGCGCCGGCATTGTTGATGAGGATATCGGGGATGCCCGCCTCGCGCGCGATCCGGGCGCTCGCCTCCGCCACCGCCGCGGCGTCGGCCAGGTCGATGGGGTAGGAGGCTGCCGTCCCGCCCGCTTTGCGGACAGCCTCGGCCACCCGGTCGAGGCGCTCCTCATTGCGCGCGAGCAAGAGAACATGCGCTCCGGTTGCGCCGTAGCGCCGGGCCGTCGCCGCGCCAATTCCGCTCGAAGCGCCGGTGATCAGCACGAGCTTTGCCGTCATGCGCGTCCCTCTCATCTTTGTGACACGACAACCACAGAGCTTGCCATTTTTTCGCCCGATTCATTTTCGGCAAGCACTGTGGCACAAAGGCTACAGGCCGTGAGAACCCTGAACCGGCGGTTGCGAGCCCTCTGGCGAGCCTTCTCCCTCCCGCGATAAGCTTAACGCATCTTCGCTTTGCTGATGGAGGCGTTCCGATGACGTCGTTTGTGCGCGGTTTGGCGTTGGCATTGACAGCGGCGGGACTTTGCGCGGCCCAAAGCGCACCGGCCACGGCGGGAGGGTGTGTCGGCTTGGCCGGCACCGCCGACGGCTTCGACAAGGAAACAGCGGTCAGTCGCGCGCAGCTCGCTCTTGCCGATTACATCAAGGAATACAAGGCGCAAAAGCATCTCGGTTCGGTGACCGTGACCGCCCAGCGCGCGGAGCCTCAGCCCTATTGGCGTCCCTATGTCAGCGACAACATGTACTGGCACCCGGACATCGTGAACGCGAAGTCCTACACCATCTGCTGGCAGGGCGTGGTGTCCCCGTTTGTCTGCACCTCGGGCGCAAAGATCTGCTGGTAGCCTGCTACGTCGGTTCCCTGACGTGTCATGCCCGGCCGTGAGCGGGGCCATCCAGGGGCCGCAATCACTTAGCGAGCGCCAACTGGATCGCCGAGTCAGCCCGGCGATGACGCCTTCTTGTTCCGTGAGACGCGGAAGCCCCCTAGTGGGCCGGGACGAGCGAGACGCTCTTCGGCCGGGTCATCAGGAACAACAGGGGGATGATCCCGAGCGTGACGATGCCGATGAACCAGAACAAATCGTTGAAGGCGAGGATCTGCGCCTGACGCGCGATCTCGTAGGTGACGAGAAGCGGCGCCTGCGGCGAATAAGGGTTGAGCCCATACTGGCCGAGATAGGGTAGAAGCGCCGGGTTGTACGGGTTGATGTGCGCCGTGAGCTCGTTCCAGTGAACCTGCGTCTGGCGCACGAACAGCCAGCTCACTACGGCGATGCCGGCGGAGCCGCCGATGCCGCGCATGAGCGCGTACACGCCTGAGGCCTCGTCATATTGCGCCTTGTTGATGTTGGCGAAGGCGGCCGCGGTCAGCGGCACGAAGAACAGGCCGGTGCCGATGCCCGACCAGATGCCGGGCGTGGCGATGCCCCAATAGTCGGTATAGAGCGAATAGTGGGACATCAGGAAACAGCCGAGCGCGGTGAGCACGAGCCCGGCCGCCACGAGATAGCGCGCGTCGAACATCCGGATCAGGATGCTGCCGGTGACGGCGAGAGTAATCGCGCTGACGACGGCACGGGGGATGAACAGCGTGCCGGCCGTGGCGGGCGGATAGCCAAGCAGCCTCTGGCTGAAGAGCGGCATCAGCGCCATCCACCCGAACAGGCTGATGCCGTAGGCGGTGATGGCAAGCGTGCCGGCGACGAAGTTGCGGTCCCTTAACAGCGTCAGATCGATGATGTTGTCGGGCTTGTTCCACCCGCGCAGGAAGAATGCGGCGGTGGCGAATACCGATACGATGCTGACGGCGACGATGACGCGCGAGTTGAACCAGTCGCGCATTTCGCCCTGATCGAGCACGAATTGCAGGGCGCCGACGGCGACGACGAGAAGCGCCATGCCCAACCAGTCGGTCTTGATCTCCTTGATGGCGCGCTGCGGCAAATAGCCGATCGAGAGCAAGAGCGCCACCATGCCGAGCGGCACGTTGATGTAGAACACCATGCGCCAGGAATAGGTCTCGGTCAGGTAGCCGCCCAGAACCGGGCCGAATACCGGCGCCACCATGATGCCGAGCCCGAAGATGGCGAGCGCCTGGCCGTGGCGCTCGCGCGGGAACACGTCGAGCAGGATGGCCTGGCTGAGCGGCACGAGCGGAGCGCCGCAGATGCCTTGGGCGAGGCGAAAAACGACCATGCTCTCGAGATTCCACGCCATGCCGCACAGAACCGACGAGAGCACGAAGCCGGAAATTGCCATAAGCAGGAGCCGCCGCCGTCCGAGCCAGGCGGAGAGATAGCCGGTGAGCGGCATCACCACGGCGGCCGAGACCAGGTAAGAGGTGAGCACCCAGGTGATCTGATCGGAGGTGGCGCCGAAAGCGCCCAACATATGCGGGATCGCCACGTTGACGATGGTAATGTCGAGCACCTCGAGCACCGCGGTGAGCACGACGGCGAAGACGAGTGGGATCGGCGGCCGGCCGGCATGATGCATGGGCGGCGGAGGCGGCGTCTCGGCCGGAGGCGGCGGCGGAGCCGCTACGACGGGAGGCGGCGGTGGCGCGGCGGACGTCTTTCGCTTCCGTCCGCCTTTGCGTCCGCGCTTCTCCTCAGTCATTTCGCCCCTTGCTCAGGCTGCGAGGTCGTGTCGATGGTCACGGAGGAGCTCGCGCCTAAGCGCAGCGGCTTGTTGGGATCAGGCGCGGTCGCGATCTTGACGCGAACCGGGAAACGCTGCGTGACCTTGACCCAGTTGCCGGTCGCGTTCTCGGGCGGAAGCACCGAGAAGCTCGCGCCGGAGCCCGCGCTGATGCTGTCGACGACGCCGTCGAGCGTGAGTCCCGGATACATGTCGATGGTGATGGTGGCCTTCTGTCCCGGCCTGATGCGCGCGAGATCGGTCTCCTTGAAATTCGCATCGACCCACCACTCGCCGTCCTCCACGATGGCGAAGAGCGGCGTCCCCGCCTGCACGATGGCGCCGGGTCGCAGGCTCATGTTGGTGATCCAGCCGCTCCCCGGCGCGGTGACGTGCGTCTGCACCCGGTCGTGCGTCGCCTTGTCGAGCTGGGCCGCGGCCGAGCGCAATTGCGTGGTCGGCGTGGTCACGGTGATCTTGGCGTCCTGCGCCTTGGCGAACGCGGCTTCGGCATCGTCGAAGGCCTGCAGCGCCTCGTGCCAGCTCTTGAGCGCGGCAGTGGTCGCCTCCGACGGCGCCTCGCCCGGCTTCTCAGCGTCCTTGGCGGCGCGGTATTTGCCGATCGCGTCTTCCAGCGCCGCGCGCTTCTGCTCGAGCGTGTCGGCGGCGGATTTCAACGCATCGGCGGCGGTGCCTGCGGCCGAGGCCGCAGCGTCGAACTGCGCGCGCGCATTGCGCAGAGCCGCGTCGTAGAGCGTGGCGTCGAGATCGAACAGGGGATCGCCGTTCGCCACCTTCTCGTCGTCCTGCACATAAACATGGGCGACGACGCCGTTGATCTGCGGCGCAACCCTGACCACGTCGGCGCCGGTATAGGCATTGTCGGTCGAGGGATAGATTGTGGTATGCCGCCAATAGAGCAGCACCCCGCCGATCGTCGCCGCCAGCACAACGAATAGCGCGATCCAGCGCCACGAGGCGGCGTTCGTCTTGGCGCGAACGGGCGTGGTGGTCGAAGCGTCCTGATTCACGTGTCTCTGTACCTCGGTTCGAGCGCGGGATTAGGGCCTGATAGGGGCTCCCTGGGGGTCCGCCAATCAAGGTGAAGCACGGCAGAATGATGACGAGGCTTAAACTTTATGCGCCATCGGGGCAAGAAGTCCCGTGCCGGGCTCGGATTTGCCGGCGGTCCCGGGCGGCGAAGATCGCGCCGCGCAGGGGTTTTCATGGGAAGACTTACAAAAACCCTAAAAGTTCCGAGGGGAGGTCAAAATGACATCATCGAGATACATTGCCCGGCTGATGGGGCCGGTCCTCGTTGCCATCGGCATTGGTATGGTCGTGGGCATCGTTACGGACGGAGAGGGATATCTTGTGCTGATGAAGGAGTTCCTGGGCTCCAGAGCGCTGATCTTTCTCACGGCCGTGCTCACGCTGGTGGCGGGGCTCGCCATCGTGAACGCTCATAATCTCTGGGTTCCGGACTGGCGCCTGGTGGTGACGGTGCTCGGCTGGCTGTTCATCCTTCGCGGCGTCTTCGCCCTCGTCTTGCCGGCCTTGGTGCAGCATCTCGGCGAGGAAGTGATTGCGGGGCATAGCGGGATCATTGCCGGCGCCGCCGTGACGCTTGCCCTCGGCGCGTTCCTCTCCGTCATGGGCTACCGGAAGGAACCTTAGGGCGGAGCTTGAGCCCCGTCTTCCTCACCGTTTGACACGCGGGCCCGAGCGCCTACACTGGCTTCGTTCCAAGGGGAGCCCCGGGCAGGGGCTGAGAGTTCGTTGCCCTCGCTTCGCGGCGAGGCCGGAACGGAGACCCTTCGAACCTGATCCGGGTCATGCCGGCGAAGGGACTGGAACTCATCTTCCCCACGCCATTTGACCCGAGTCGTTCCTCAGCCGGAGGACGCCTGGCGCGCTCGATTGGGAGTGAAGACGATGAACAAGCCGATTTCGCCGAAGGACGTCGCAACGCCCAAGGTCACGACCGGGCCGTTGGCGGGAAGCCGCAAGGTCTATTCATCGCCGCAAGGCCATCCCGATCTTGCCGTGCCGTTCCGCGAGATCGCGCTCAGCGGGGGCGAGCCACCCTTCCGCGTCTACGACACGTCGGGTCCTTACACCGACGCGGCCGCCGCGATCGACGTGAGGCGCGGGCTCCCGCCGCTCCGCGCGCCCTGGATCGCGGCGCGGGCCGGGCAGGGGCTCGTCACGCAGCTCGAACTCGCGCGCGCCGGCATCATCACCAGGGAGATGGTCTATATCGCCCACCGCGAGAATCTCGGCCGGGCGCGCGCGGCGGAAGAGGCCGAGGCGCGGCTTAAGGACGGCGAGAGCTTCGGCGCGAGCCTGCCTGCGTTCGTCACGCCGGAGTTCGTGCGCGAGGAAGTGGCGCGCGGGCGCGCCATCATCCCGGCAAATATCAATCACCCCGAATCCGAGCCGATGATCATCGGCAGGAACTTCGCGACCAAGATCAACGCCAATATCGGCAACTCGGCCGTCACCTCTTCCATCGAGGAGGAGGTCGAGAAGATGGTGTGGGCGATCCGCTGGGGCGCCGACACCGTCATGGACCTCTCCACCGGCAAGAACATCCACGAGACGCGAGAGTGGATCGTCAGGAATGCGCCGGTGCCGATCGGCACCGTGCCGATCTACCAGGCGCTC
>NZ_DASRGO010000011.1:0-6267 GCF_035650995.1 Methyloceanibacter sp.
ATGGCCACGCCCCAATACGTCTTTGTCATGAACAAGCTGTCCAAGACCTACCCCGGCGGCAAGCAGGTCTTGAAGGACGTGACGCTCGCCTTCCTGCCCGGCGCCAAGATCGGCGTGGTGGGCGTGAACGGCGCCGGCAAATCGACCCTGCTCCGCATCATGGCCGGCGAGGAAAAGGAGTTTCTGGGCGAGGCGTGGGCGGCCGACGGCATAAGCGTCGGCTACTTGCCGCAGGAGCCGCGGCTCAACGAGACCAAGGACGTGACCGGCAACGTTATGGAGGGCGTCGCCGCTAAGAAGGCGAAGCTCGACCGCTACAACGAGCTCGCCGTGAACTATTCCGACGAGACGGCCGACGAGATGGCCCGTCTTCAGGACGAGATCGATGCGCAAGGCTTATGGGATCTCGACGCCCAGGTCGAGCAGGCGATGGACGCGCTCCGCTGTCCGCCGGGCGACGCCGACGTGAACACGCTCTCCGGCGGCGAGCGGCGGCGCGTTGCGCTTTGCAAGCTGCTCCTCTCCAAGCCCGACATTCTTTTGCTCGACGAGCCCACCAACCATCTCGACGCCGAGAGCGTCGCCTGGCTCGAGCATCATCTGCGCGACTATCCCGGCACCGTGATCATGGTGACGCACGACCGCTACTTCCTCGACAACATCACCGAATGGACCCTCGAGCTCGATCGGGGGCAGGGCATCCCCTACAAGGGCAGCTACTCCTCCTGGCTCGAGCAGAAGGCAAAACGGGCGCAAGTCGAGGGCAAGCAGGAAGAGGCCCGCGAGCGGACCTTGGCGCGCGAGCTCGACTGGATCAGGGCGAGCCCCAAGGCGCGCCAGGCGAAGTCGAAGGCGCGCATCCGCGCCTACGAGGAGTTGCTCGCCGAATCCGCCCGCGACAAGACCGGCAGGGCGCAGATCACCATTCCGCCGGGCCCGCGGCTCGGGCAGGTGGTCATCGAGGCCGAGCATCTGGAGAAGGGCTTCGGCGACCGGCTCCTGATCGACGATCTCTCCTTCCAGCTTCCGCCCGGCGGCATCGTCGGCGTGATCGGGCCGAACGGCGCGGGCAAGACCACGCTGTTCCGCATGATCGTGGGCCAAGAGAAGCCCGACAAAGGTTCGATCCGCGTCGGCGAGACGGTGAAGCTCGGCTATGTCGATCAGTCGCGCGATGCGCTCGACGCCAAGAAGACCGTGTTCGAGGAAATCTCGGGCGGCAACGACGTGATCAAGCTCGGGGCAAGAGAAGTGCCGGCCCGCGCCTATGTCGGCTGGTTCAACTTCAAGGGCCCCGACCAGCAGAAGAAGGTCGGCCAGCTCTCGGGCGGCGAGCGCAACCGCGTGCACCTTGCCAAGATGCTGAAATCGGGTGCGAACCTCATCTTGCTCGACGAGCCGACCAACGATCTCGACGTCGAGACGCTGTCCTCGCTCGAGGCGGCGCTCGAGGATTTTCCCGGCTGCGCCGTGATCATCAGCCACGACCGCTTCTTCCTCGACCGCATCGCCACCCACATCCTCTCCTTCGAAGGCGACAGCCACGTCGAGTGGTTTGAGGGCAATTTCCAGGATTACGAGGAGGACAAGAAGCGGCGGCTCGGCGAGGATTCGGTCCTGCCCAAGCGCATCAAGTACAAGAAGTTCGCCCGCGCCTGATCGACGGCGACCGCCCCCGATTGTCCAGCCGCTGGGAATCGGGAAGGCGGCATCGCAACAGAGCCGCCCCTCGAACGCAGCAAATCCAGAAGTTCGCGCAAGTCCCCTGGCTGGGGACGCGGGCTTGATCCCGAAAAGCCGCCGGATATCAGACCCATCTCAGATTGTTGCGAATTTTAACCGTCTCGTGGCCAAAACCTTAGATTTTGCGGGTTAGGGTCGGGATGCGCCCGGGTGGGAAGAACGCACGGTGACGAACTCCCATGACACGAACGCTCGATCCTTTCGCCGAAGTCAAGGATAGGACCAGCAGCGCGGCGGCGAGCGCCCTCGCGCAAGAGTCCGGCGAGGTTTCGCGCAGGCCGAATGTGGACGCTGAGCCGGACGCGCCTTTCCGCCCCGAGCCCGCAGGGCACAGCCTTGGCGAGACACGCACCTCTCTGATCTCGGCGCGTGGTCACAGCATGTTGTTGAACTACGACCGCGCCCGGTTCATTTCCGCGCGACTTTCCGCGGCGGCACTCTTTCTCGCAATCGCGACGATCGCGTGGATTCCCGTCGACGTTATGCTCCTCGACGAACGCTGGACCGTGATCTGGCCGCTCATGGCAGCCCGCCTCATTACCGGACTGTTGTTTCTTGCCGTCGCGAGCCTGCAATTCCGGACCGCCGGGCTTCGGGAAGAACTGCTTCTGCTTGGACTCGTGATCTGTATCGGGGTGGGATTCCTTCTCTATACGCACCACGCGTTAGCCACCGCGGCAGGCGGCGCGTTCGACACCGGCCCGGCGCACACCGCCTATTCGCTCTTTCCCGTGGCCCTCGCCGCGGGACTTGCGATCTTTCCCCTCACGGTGGAAGAGATCGCCGCACTCTTGCTGGTGCCGGCCCTCGCCCTGTTAGGCGATCTGTTTCTGGAAGGCAGCAAATCGATTTTCATCGAGCACGGACCTGTCATGTTTCTGCTGGGCGCAATCGTGGCCGTCACGGTGGTCTGCTCGCTAAGCCAGTTGCAGCTTCTCATCCGGCTGCATGAGCAATCGACCATCGATCCGCTGACCCATCTCCTGTCGCGCCGTGCCGGTAGCGAGCTGCTCAATGTCTTGTTCGCCAAATCCGAGCGGATCGGCAGCCATTTCTCTCTCCTTCTTCTCGATCTCGACAATTTCAAGCGGGTCAACGATTTCTACGGCCACAATGCCGGCGATTTCCTGCTGCGCCACGTCGCCCAGTCTCTCAGGCAGGCGTTGCGCGGCGAGGACCTGGTCATTCGCTGGGGCGGCGAGGAGTTCCTCATTGTGTTGTCACGCACCACGCCTGCCATCGCCGCCAAGGTGATCGTCTCCCTTTGCGTGACGGGTCTCGGTGAGCGGCCGGACGGCGCGCGCCAAACGGCAAGCGTCGGATTGGCCGAGCGCATCGAGGATAAGGCCCAAAACTGGCATGACCTCGTCGAAATCGCCGACGAGCGCATGTACCAGGCGAAAGTCGAAGGGCGGAACTGTCTCGTGTCGACCGACGGAATGCCGCGCCGGCTGGCGGCCGGAGCTGGTTCTTCGTCAGGGCCGGCACGATTTGCCGACGCGGGACAGGGCAAACGGCGCGCAGCGGCGGAGCCGAAAGCGGACGCGGCCGCTTGAAAGTCGTGCTCAGGCGCCCCAGCGATTAAAGCGCCCTTGCGCCGCCGGCGTGAAACGTATAAACATATCTTTATGTCGTATGGCAACAAGGCCCTGGCCCAAGGCCTGTCCCGCGCCCAGGCGCTCGCCGCGCTCCGCGCCGCGGGCGAGGCGACACGTCTGCGCATCCTGGCGCTCCTCTCGCGCGCCGAGCTGAACGTCAAGGATCTCACCCAGATTCTCGGCCAGAGCCAGCCGCGCATCAGCCGGCACCTGAAGCTGATGGCGGAAGCAGGCCTCATCACCCGCTTCCGCGAGGGCTCGTGGGTCTTCTTCCGCCTCGCCGAAAGCGGCGCCGAGGGCGCGCTTGCCTCGTCAATCGTCGCGAGTCTCGATCCGTCCGACCTGACGCTCGCCCGCGACCGCGCCCGCGCCGCCTCGGTGCAGAAAACGCGCGCTGAAGCCGCGCAGGCCTATTTCAAGGCTCATGCCTCCGAGTGGGACCGCATCCGCGCGCTCCATGTCGCCGAGAAGGACGTGGAGAGCGCCATGGACGAGGCGTTGGGGCAGGGGCCCTTCTCCTTCCTCGTCGATCTCGGCACCGGAACGGGGCGCATCCTCGAGCTGTTCGGCCCACGCGCCTCGCGCGCGCTCGGCATCGACCTCAATCACGACATGCTCGCTTACGCCCGCATGAAGCTCGAGCGGGCCGGGCTCGCGCACGTGCAAGTGCGCCACGGCGATCTCTATAACGTGCCGCTCGACGACGGCGCGGCCGATGGCGTCGTGCTGCATCAGGTGCTGCATTTCCTCGACGACCCCGCTGCCGCGATCGCCGAGGCTGCGCGGTTGCTCAAGCCGGGCGGCAGGCTGCTCGTGGTCGACTTCGCCCCGCACGAACTCGAGTTCCTGCGCGAACAGTCGGCGCATCGCCGGCTCGGCTTTGGCCGCGACCAGCTCGGCCGCTGGCTCGAAGGCGCAGGGCTCAAGCTCGAGCGCTTCCGCGAGCTCGCGCCGGAGCCGGCGCAAGGGAAGCTCACCGTGTCGCTCTGGCTCGGCCTGAAACCTGCCGCCGTCGCCAAGAAGAAAAAGACCCAATCCAATGTGGAGGTCGCCGCCTGATGCTTGCCAGCACCGGACCCAAGAGCCGCTTCCTCGGTCGCGGCGCGATCGACGTCTCCTTCGAGTTCTTCCCGCCCAAGACGGCGGCGATGGAGGAGACGCTGTGGCGCTCGATCAGGAGGCTCGAGCCGCTCCGCCCGCGCTACGTCTCGGTGACCTACGGCGCCGGCGGCTCGACCCGCGAGCGCACCCACGCGACCGTGGCCCGCATCCTGCACGAGACGACGTTGAAGCCCGCCGCGCATCTCACCTGCGTCGCCGCGACCAAGGGGGAGCTCGACGACGTTATCCGCGACTATTGGGACCTGGGCGTGCGCCATATCGTGGCGCTTCGTGGAGATCCCCCGGGCGGCGTCGGCGACCGCTATCAGCCGACCCCCGGCGGCTACGTCAACGCCGCCGACCTGGTGAAGGGCATCAAACGGATCGCGCCGTTCGAGATCTCGGTCGCCTGCTATCCCGAGAAGCATCCCGAGTCGCCTTCCGTCGAGGCCGATATCGACATGCTGAAGGCCAAGATCGATGCCGGCGCCACGACCGCCATCAGCCAGTTCTTCTTCGACAACGAGGTATTCTTCCGTTACCTAGAGCGCGTCCGCGCCCGTGGCATCGACATCCCCGTCGTGCCCGGCATCATCCCGATCCACAATTTCAAACAGGTCGCTAGCTTCGCGGCGAAATCGGGCGCGAGCGTGCCGGAATGGCTCGGCCACCGCTTCGAGGGCCTCGACGACGATCAGGAGACGCGTCATCTCGTGGCGGCGGCCGTCGCCGCCGAGCAGGTGCTCGGCCTCGTCGACCAAGGCATCACCGAGTTCCACTTCTACACGCTGAATCGCGCCGATCTCGTTTACGCCATCTGCCATATGCTCGGCCTTCGCCCGGCCAAGGCCTTCATCGAATCAAAGGCAGCGTCATGACCCGTGAACAACGCATCGCCGCCCTGAAGCGCGAGGCGAAGGAGCGCATCCTCATCCTCGACGGCGCCATGGGCACCATGATCCAGCGCTACAAGCTCGACGAGAAGGGCTATCGCGGCGCGCGCTTCAAGGATTTCACACGCGATCTCAAGGGCAACAACGATCTGCTCGTCCTGACCCAGCCGAAGATCATCAGCGAGATCCACAACGCCTATCTCGAGGCCGGCGCCGACATCGTCGAGACCAACACCTTCAACGCCCAGGCGATCTCGCAGAGCGATTACGGGCTCGCGGACTTGGCCTACGAGATGAACGTCGCCGCCGCCAAGCTCGCGCGCGAGGCGGCCGACGCCTGGACCAAGAAGACGCCTGACAAGCCGCGCTTCGTTGCCGGCGCTATCGGCCCGACCAACCGCACCGCCTCGATCTCGCCCGACGTCAACAACCCGGGCTTCCGCAACGTGAGCTTCGACGAGCTCGTCGCGGCCTATAAGACGCAGGCGCGCGGCCTGATCGACGGCGGGGTGGATATCATCCTGATCGAGACCGTGTTCGACACGCTGAACGCCAAGGCCGCCGGCTTCGCCGTGGAGCAGGTGTTCGACGAGACGGGCGTGCGCCTTCCCGTCATGATCTCCGGCACCATCACCGATCTGTCGGGGCGCAATCTCTCCGGCCAGACGCCCGAGGCGTTCTGGTATTCGATGCAGCATCTGAAGCCATTCTCGGTCGGGCTCAATTGCTCCTTCGGCGCCGAGCAGCTGAGACCCGCCGTCGCCGACATGGCTGCCGTTGCCGATACGCTCATCAGCGTCTATCCCAATGCCGGTCTTCCCAACGAGATGGGCGGCTATGACGAGAGCCCCGAATACATGGCGGGGCTGCTCGAGGAATGGGCGAGGGACGGGCTCCTCAACATCGTCGGCGGCTGCTGCGGCACGACGCCC
>NZ_DASRGO010000012.1:0-32314 GCF_035650995.1 Methyloceanibacter sp.
CTCAGGGTCAAGCGGAGGCGCCCCGAATTGCGGCAAAAGAGTGTGCGGAACTGCCTCATTGTCGTAGCGGTTGGAGTCTACAGGATGCGCCGTGTGACAACCGTTAGACACTCAAAACGGAGGCATTTGATGCTGAAGAAAGCGCTTTTTGCTGCCCTGGCGACTCTCGTGGCTGGTGCCGTTTCGATCCCTGCCGGCATGAGCTCGACCGAGGCCGCAGTGCTCACCTGCAAGGAGGCTGCGAAGCTGAAGTTCCCGGCCGATCACAAGGCCCGCCATGCCTTCCGCAAGGAATGCAAGCAGGCTTGGAAGGCGAGCACCAAGAAGGCGCCGGCCTAAACCTGTCGGTCGCCCACAAATGCGAAGAAAGGGGCCTCGCGGCCCCTTTCTTTTTGCCGGTCGACGGCCGACTTCCCCAAGACTCCAATCATCTTGGGTGCGACATCAAGATCGTTCCCGGCCGAAGAACAGTGGGAAAAGTCTCAATCCCGAAGGGGATATGGGATCAACTGAAAAGCAACAACGTTTCGGAAAGTGGAAGTTCCGTGTTGACGAACTTCCACCGCTAGGGCCTTATCTGGCCGCGTAACGTTGCGTAATCACTCACGGGAGTAAGCGTATGCTTAAGAAAGTGTTTTTGGCCGCGGCGGCCTCGCTCGTCCTTGCCGGCGCCACGATGACGATGTCGCCCGCCCCGGCGATGGCCTGCCACAGCGGCTGCCACAAGGCCGCCAAGGCGATGTACCCGCACGACCGCAAGGCGCGCCATGCCTACGTCAAGCACTGCAAGGCCAAGCACAAGGCCTGGAAGAAGGCGCACCGGAAGCATCACCTGTTCGGCTAATCGGCGGCGGTCGCTTAGCCCATTGCGAATTGGAGAGGCCCGCGCGCAAAGCCGCGCGGGCCTCTCTTTTTGCGCCGGACATCAGATGCCGGCGTACCACTCGTAGCCGAGATCTTCCCAGAAGCCTCCGCGCCCGCCGCGAATCGTGGCGATGTCGTCGACCGCCTCGATGCGCATGACATATTTCGCCATCTTGTAGCCGAGCTGCCGCTCGACCCTGAGCCTGAGCGGCGCGCCGTGCGCCACGGGCAGGGCCTGATCGTTCATCTCGTAGGCGAGGATCGTCTGCGGGTGATAGGCGTCGATGAGAGCGATCGATTCGTAATAGCGGTCCTTCTCGTCGCCCGTGTCGAACAGATTGTCGGCGCAATAGAGCACGATGTAGCGCGCGTTCGCCTTGAGCTTCGCCTTGTCGAGAACGGCGGAGAGGGGAACGCCCTTCCACTTGCCGATGCAGCTCCAGCCCTCGACGCAGTCGTGCCGCGTGATCTGCGTGCGCGCGGGCATGGCGCGGAGCTCGTCGAGCGAGAATTCGAGCGGCTGTTCCACGAGGCCGCCGACGGCGAGCTTCCAATCAGTGAAGCCGGTCTTCACATGGGCGAGATAATCGGGCTCCTGCGGGTCGGTCGAGCCGTTCGCCTTGAACTCCTTGGAGATATCGGCCTCGGTATATTCTTTCGCGAGGGCCTGTGGGCTGAGCAGGGCGCGCTGGGTGACGCGCGTCAGCGTCTCGGCCGAGTCGAGCACGCGCTTCACCCACGGCTGATCGGAGAGATCGTCGCACCCGCCGAGCAGCATCGTGCTCGCCGCCGCAAGCCCGCGGCCGATAAATCCGCGCCGATTGAGCGGGGCTTCGTTGCTCATGGCTTTTCCTCCGCAGGCTCGACCACGTAGCGGCCGGTGATCATCGACCTGATGTTGTTCCAGGTGCCCGACAGCACCACCATCACGAGATGCACCACGACGAACAGAACGATGCCGCTCGCGCTGAGGAAGTGGATGGTGCGCGCCGTCTGCCTGCCGCCGAGCACATCGAGCAGAAAGGGGAACGCCGCGTCCATCCCGGGCGACATGGCAAGCCCGGTGATCAGCATGAGCGGCAGAAGGACGAGCGCGACGACGAGGTAGGTGAGCTTCTGCAGAACGTTGTAGCGCTTGGCCTCTTCGCCTTTGGGGAATTTCAGCCGCGCGTGCTCGAGGATCGAGGCGCCGATATGCTTGAGGTCCTTGCCTGTCGGCGCGAGGTCGCGGACAAGATGCCCGCTGCCGAGGCTCCAGGCGAGATAGGCGAGCCCGTTGAACAGGAAGAGCCAGGCGAAGAAGAAGTGCCAGCGGCGCCCCATGGCGAGGTCGCGGTGGCCGGGAAGGGTGAGCGACCAGGAGAAGCCGCGCTCGTCGAGCTGGCCGTCGGCGTCGGTCGAAAGGCCGAACACGCCGGTCGTGTCGAAGTTATGCCCGAAGATCGAGGTCACGCCCTTGGCTGTCTCGCCCTCCTGCACCGCGCCCATCGCCAGCACCGGATCCTCGAAGGTCGATTTCTGGCCGATATAGAGGGCAGGGTGGGCGTTGAAGATCTGGAGCCCGCTCATCAGCAGCACGAGCAGAACGAGCGCATTGATCCAGTGCGTAAGGCGCACCGCGCCGGAATGCCGATAGATGACCTCTCTCTCGCTCACGCTGTCCTCCTCCTCTAGAGCCCGGCAATCCAGGGCCGCGCGTGAGGCCGCTGCCCTGGACGCCCGGGCCTCCGCCCGGGCATGACGCAGATACCAGCTAAGCGCCGAGCGGAACCGGACTGTTCAGCGATAGCTACGTTCGCCATGGCGAACTGGATGCACTCAGCTGTGCGCCTTGCCCCAGATTTGTTCGAGCCGCTCGGCCCGGCCGCAGCCCCATTTGTAGTACTTGTAAGCGATCGGATTCTTGGTGTGGTAATCCTGGTGGTAGTCCTCGGCCGGGGTGAAGGTCGTGACCGGCCGGACCTCCGTCGCCACGGTCTGTTTGAAGCGGTCGGCGATCTCCTGCTTGGTCTTCTCGGCGAGCGCCTTTTCCGCGTCGTTGCCCACGAAGATGACGCTCTGATAGGCGCTGCCCTTGTCGCAGAACTGGCCGTTCGCGTCGAACGGATCGATATTCCGCCAGTAATGGTCAAGCAGCTCCGCGTAGGTGACCTTGGCCGGGGCGTAGGTCACCTTGACTGCTTCCTTATAGCCCTCGTGGCTCCCATAGGTCGGGTTCGGGGCGGTGCCGCCGGCGTAGCCGGACGTCGTGTCGGTGACGCCGTCGACTTCGTCGAAGGCCGCTTCCATGCACCAGAAGCAGCCGCCGGCGAAAATCGCAGTCTTCGTTTCCGCCGCCGCGCCGCTGCCTGAGCCCGAGGCGATGATTAAGGCTGCAAGGAGCGCTGCGGTAAGCGCCGCGCAAATCCACCTCGCCAACATCAAGGTTCTCCGGTTCGATGCTGCGTGAACCTAGGGGCGGCGCCGATTTCGGCAAAGTCTCTCTCGCGCGACCGTGAAATGAATTGATCCATGCTTAAGCGCGTTCGCCGCGCTTGGGTCGGATCGCGGCTTGGGTTATTGAGGGCCATGCAACAGCGTCTGTCTTCACCCCGCGAAGAGATCGGATCGGCCTACGACGTGGTCGTGGTCGGCTCGGGCTATGGCGGCGGCGTCGCCGCCTCGCGCCTCGCGCGCGCCGGTCAAAGCGTCTGCGTCATCGAGAAGGGCAAGGAGTTTCTGACCGGCGAGTTCCCGGGCCGCTTGCCCGAGCTTCGCCGCGAGCTCCAGGTCCATGGCGGCAAGATGCGCTCGGGCTCGCGCGCCGGCCTGTTCGACTTCCGGCTCGGCTCCGACATCCATGTTCTCGTCGGCTGCGGGCTCGGCGGCGGATCGCTCATCAACGCAGGCGTCGCGCTCGAACCCGAGGCGCGCGTGTTCGCCGATCCGGTCTGGCCCGAGGAGCTCCGCAGCGATGGACTGCTCGCCCAAGGCTTCGCGCGCGCCTCGGCGATGCTGCGGCCAATGCGCTACGCGAAGGCCGCCGATCTCACCAAGGTCCGCGCGCTCGAAGCGGCAAGTGCGGGCCTCGGCAGGGCGCCGGTCGCAGCGCCCGTGGTGGTGAGCTTCGAGGAGACGGTAAACCCGGCCGGCGTCGCCCAGCCCGCGTGCACGCTGTGCGGCGATTGCTGCTCGGGCTGCAACGTCGGCGCCAAGAATACCGTCGCCATGACCTATCTTCCCGACGCCCGCGCCCACGGCGCCGAGATGTTCACCGAACTTTCGGTGAGCCATATCGAGAAGCACGGCGCGGGATGGCGCGTTCATTTTGCGCCGTCGGATGCGAAGGATGGCGCAGGCGGCCACGTCGATGCCAAGACCGTGATCCTCGCCGCCGGCACGCTGGGCTCGACCGAGATCCTGCTCCGCTCGCGCGAGAAGGGGCTCACGCTGTCGGACCGGCTCGGCATGCGCTTTTCGGCCAACGGCGACATCATCGCCTTCGCGCTTGGCGGGCGCGAGCGGGTGAACGGCATCGGCGTCGGCCATCCTCCCAAATATGTCGGCGATGCGGTCGGAGCGGCGGTCGCGGCTCAGATCGAGCTTCCCGATGCAAATCATCTCGATCGCTCGATGATCGTGCAGGAGGGCGTTCTGCCCTCGGCGCTGGCGCCGCTCCTGCCCGTGTTCTTCATCGCCGGCGGCAGGCTGCTCGGCGCGGCCGAGAGCCTGATCAAGGGCGTCTATCGCGGGCCCTTGTCGCATCTCCACACCTTCTTCGTCGTCTCGCACGACGAGGCGAAAGGGCGCATCGTGCTCGACAACGGCGGCGTCAAGGTCGAATGGCCGGGCGCGGGCGACGAGCCGGTCTATGCGAGGGTCGACGAGGCGCTCACCAAGGCGGCCGCGGCCGTCGGGGCGCGCTACATCAAGAGCCCGCTCGCCGCGACCTCGATGGGCACGAAGCCCGCGACCGCGCATCCGCTCGGCGGCTGCGGCATGGGCGAGGACGCGAAAAGCGGCGTGGTCAATCACAAATGCCAGGTGTTCGACGACAGCTCGGGTGGAAGCGTGTACTCCGGACTCTATGTCTGCGACGGTTCGATCATCCCGCGCTCGATCGGCGTCAATCCGCTCTTGACCATCACCGCGCTTGCCGAGCGCGCCATGGTCCACCTTGCCCGCGACCGCAATCTCGGCTTCGACCACGCAGCGGCCGAGAAGCTCGGGCACGAGCCGCTCCCGATCGTTTGATCCCAAACGGGCTCGCCGCTCCTTCGGCTTGCCGCTCGTCCGATCTTCAGATTAGAATTATTCTAGACTGCTTCTGGCAACCTGGGACGACGGTATGAAAAGGTTCTCCGAGCTTTCGGAGCAGGAAATCCTCGCGCTCGCCATCACCCTCGAGGAAGAGGACGCCCGCATCTATCGCGACTACGCAAAGGGGCTCGAGGACACCTATCCCGCCTCGGCCAAGGTGTTCACCGAGATGGCGCGTGAGGAGGACCATCATCGCCAGCGGCTGATCGAACTCCACCGCAAGAAATTCGGCGACCACATCCCGCTCATCAGGCGCCAAGACGTGCGGGGCTTCGTCACGCGCAGGCCCTACTGGATGGTTCGCCCGCTCGGCCTCGACACGGTGCGCAAGCAGGCGGAGATCATGGAACTCGAGACGCGGCGCTTCTACGAGCGCGCCGCTGAGCGCGCCAGTGACGCCGGCCTGCGCGAGCTTCTCGGGGATCTTGCCCAGGCCGAGCAGGGCCACGAGACGCTCGCTGCGCGTCTCGGCGAGCGCATCCTGACCCGCTCAGCCCGCGCCGAGGAGGACGAGACGCGGCGGCGGCTGTTCGTGCTGCAGGTGGTGCAGCCGGGGCTTGCCGGACTGATGGACGGCTCGGTCTCGACGCTGGCGCCGCTCTTCGCCGCGGCCTTCGCCACCCACAACACCTGGGAGACGTTTCTCGTCGGCCTTGCCGCCTCCGTCGGCGCCGGCATCTCCATGGGCTTCGCCGAGGCGCTGTCGGACGACGGCTCGCTCACCGGCCGCGGCCATCCTCTGATCAGGGGGATCATCACCGGCGCCATGACTGCGCTCGGCGGCATCGGCCACACGCTTCCCTTCCTCATCGGGAATTTCCGCCTGGCAACGACGGTCGCCTTCGCCGTTGTGGCGATCGAGCTGTGGATCATCGCCTGGATCAGGTCGCGCTACATGGACACGCGCTTTCTTCAGGCCGCCTTCGAGGTCGTGCTCGGCGGCGCTATCGTGTTCGCCGCCGGAATCCTGATCGGGAGCGCCTGAGAATCGGGCCTCGCCCTGCCATCGCTTGCGCCTCCGCCCGACCGCTTCTAACCTTCTTCTGAACGGCACTCGCGCCCCGGGGCTTGAGGGAGGCGGACGTGGCTGGACGGCGGCATCTGGCATCGCTTCTCGGCGGCGCTGCGCTTCTCGCGGCGCTCCTTACCGGCGGCGCTCTGTACGGCGCGGCCCCTAAACCGTGCGAGTCGAACGAGGTCACCGCGTCGATTTCGGACGGCGTGGCGTCGGGAGGCGCCGGCCTCGACCGCATGACCATCGTGCTCGCGGGCGATGCGGGCTTCAACGCGAGCGATGCGCAGGTCGACGCCAAGGGCTGGCACAAGGGGAGGCAGGTGACGCCGTTCGCCGACATGACTTCCGGCATCGCCAAGGACATCGACGGCGACCTCGCCTTCGTCAACCTCGAAACGGTGGTCACCGACCGCAACGACCTGAAACCCGAGAGGAAGAGTGGCGGCGACAAGGACGCGCCGTTCCACTTCCGGAGTCATCCGGCCGCGGTAAAAAATCTCATCGGCCTCGGCTTCAATCTGTTCTCGCTCGCCAACAACCACGCCTCAGACTACGGCGCGGCCGGGATCGAAGAGACGCTCTATCATCTCGCCGTGGCGAACACCGAGCGCCCCGTCGCCTTCGCCGGCATCGGCGCCAATTTCGAGGAGGCGATCAAGCCCGCATGCCTCGATCTTTCCGGCACGCGCATCGGCTTCGACGCGATCGGCATCATCAGCGGCGACGACCAGCGCTTTCGCGCGACCGACAAAAGCGCCGGCCAGGCCTCCTATCGCAACCGGCCCGATTTCGAGGCGGTGGTGAGCAAGCTCGCGGCGCTTCCCGCCGACTACCGCATCCTCTCGATCCATTACGGGCTCGAAGGCCGCGTCGTCCCCGACGATCGCCAGCTCGCCGAGTGGCGGGACTATGCCGCGGGCGAGAAGGGGATCGACCTCATCGTCGGCCACCATCCGCACGTGGCGCAAGGCGTCGAGCTCGACGGCAAGTCGCTCATCTTCTACGGGCTCGGCAATTTCCTCCATCCCGGCACGACCGAGATGAGCCGTTTCGGCCCCTGCCGCGACTACGGGCTCATGGCCAAGATCTACCTCGCCCGCATCGACGGCGTCTGGCGCGTTATGGCGATCGAGGCGATCCCGCTCACCAACACGCAGACCCATCCCGAGCGCTTCGTGCCGAAGGAGGCCGAGCTTCGCATCGAGGCCTTGAACCATCTCGCCGCGCGCCTCGACGATCCGGCAAAGGGCGCCAAAGGCGTGCGTTTCACCCCGCAATCCGACGGCTCAGGACTCTATTGCGCCGAGGGCGCGGCTGCGCTCGGCGGCAAGATCGGCGCGCTGTGCAAGGACTGGCTGCCGGCCGCCGAACCCATGAAGCCTGTCGCCGACAAAATCGAAAAAGCCTGCGCCGACAAGCCGTTCTACGGCCAGCCGGCCATGACCAAGCGCCGCGCATCCCCGCGGCGCGACTTTGGGCCTTCGCCGTTCCCGTTCGGCGGCTTGCGTCCGTTCTGACAGACCGAGGCTTGACCAAGCCCCACCAGTCGCGGACTGTGGCCGGGCATGCGGGCGAATTGGGGGGAGGGCGGTCGTGGTGAACATCCTGGCCAAGAAATCGATTGGGGTTCTGAAAGAAGAGGCCGAAGAGAGCGAGGTTCAGGCCCTCGTCACCCATGATGGCGTACCGCTGAAACGGACACTGTCGGCGTGGAGCTTGGTTTCGCTCGGCATCGGCTGCATCATCGGCGCCGGGATTTTCGTGCTCACCGGTCATGCCGCAGCGGCCAACGCGGGACCGGCCGTCGCTCTATCTTTCGTGCTCGGCGGCATCGCCTGCACCTTCGCCGGACTTTGCTACGCCGAGATGGCCTCGACCGTACCGATCGCGGGCAGCGCCTATACGTACGCCTACGCCACCATGGGCGAGTTCATCGCCTGGATCATCGGCTGGGATCTGATCCTCGAATATGCGCTCGGCGCCGCCACCGTCGCCATCGGCTGGTCGGGCTACGTGACGAGCTTCCTCCGCGACATCGGCATCGACGTTCCCCACGACTATGCAAGCGCCCCGCTCGCCTATGACGCCGCCAACGGAATCTGGTCCCACACCGGCGCGTTCCTCAACCTGCCGGCCATGCTCGTCATCGCGGCGATCACCGTGCTGCTCGTCATCGGCATCCACGAATCGAGCCGCGTGAACAATGTCATCGTCGTCATCAAGGTCGCGATCGTCATCGCTTTCATCGTGGCGGGCATCGGCTACGTCAGCACCGAGCACTGGGTCACGGCCAGCAATCCCGATGGCAACTTCATTCCGCCGAACCAGGGTCCGGGCATTTACGGCTGGAGCGGCGTGCTGCGCGGGGCCGGTATCGTGTTCTTCGCCTATATCGGCTTCGATGCCGTCTCGACGGCGGCGCAGGAGGCCAAGAACCCGCAACGCGACATGCCGATCGGCATTCTCGGGTCGCTCGGCATCTGCACCGTCCTCTACGTGCTGGTCAGCTTCGTTATCACCGGCATCATGCCCTACGACCAGCTCAACGTGCCCGACCCGATCGCCGTCGGCGTGGACGCGATCGGATTGAAGTGGCTCTCGCCGATCATCAAGCTCGGAGCGATCCTCGGCCTGACCTCGGTGATCCTCGTCCTCTTGCTCGGCCAGCCGCGCATCTTCTACTCCATGTCCCGCGACGGGCTCCTGCCGCCGTTCGGCGCCAAGATCCACAAGCGCTTCCGCACGCCCTACGTCACCACCATTCTTGTCGGCATCATCGTCGCCGTGCTCGCAGGCCTTTTGCCGATCGGGCTTGTCGGCGAGCTGGTATCGATCGGCACGCTGTTCGCTTTTGCCATCGTTTGCGTCGGCGTGCTTGCGCTGCGCATCTCTCATCCCGAGATCGACCGGCCGTTCAAGGCGCCCGCCATCTATCTTGTGGCGCCGGCCGGCGCGCTTTCGGCGCTTGCGCTCATGCTCGGCCTTCCTGGCGACACTTGGCTCAGGCTCGGCATCTGGATGTTGGCCGGCCTTGTCGTCTACTTCCTCTACGGCATGCGCCACTCGAAGGTGGCTGCCGCGGCCTGATCGGCCGCGCAGCCCGCGCCACGCAGGTCACCGCCGCTCTGCCAATCCGGCCTTTACGGCTCAGCGTGGGCGGAAACTTCGCCCGCGATCGGGCGTTGTCAGGCAAGCACTTCGCGAGCGTGCCTTCCGGTCCACATCCTTCCCACGAGAGAGACGTCGTTGCGGAGCTTGCTAATCCACAATCCGACCGCGGGTGGCGCCCATCCGAACGCGCAGGACTTGATGGGCAAGCTGAATGCCGCCGGCCTGTCGCCCTGCTACCAGTCGATCAAGGATGAGGACTACAAGGAAGCGCTCGGCAAGGCGTGGGATCTCGTGCTAATCGCGGGCGGCGATGGATCGGTGGCCAAGGTCGCGCGCGCGCTCGCCGATCGCGAGACCCCGCTCGCCATTCTGCCCATCGGGACCGCGAACAACGTGGCGCGCGCCCTCGGCATCGAAGGCGACGCCGAGGCGGTCATTGGGCGGCTCTCTACCGCGAAGACGAAACGCCTCGATATCGGTTTGGCGCGCGGTCCCTGGGGCAAGCGCCGCTTCGTCGAGGCGGTCGGCTTCGGCACCATCGCCAAGGCCATCGCCCATGGCGGGCCCAAGCCGCCGGTGGCTCTACGGATCGATATGGGCCGGGAGCAGCTGCAGCTCTTCCTGGAGGAAGCCGAAGCTGAGCGGTTCGAAATTGAGGTGGAGGGCGAGAAATTTATTGGCGACTTTCTTCTCATCGAGGTCCTCAACCTGAGCCGCACCGGTCCGGCCTTGCCGATTTCTCCGGCCGCGGCGCCCGACGATAAGCTGTTCGACATCGTCTTCGTGTTCGAAAACGACCGTAAAAAGATGTTGTCGTGGTTGGAGCGTCCCGAGGACAAGTTCCCGCCCGTGACCGTGCGGCGGGGCCGCAAGGTTCGTCTGCATTGGGAGCGCGGCCACGCCCGGATCGACGACAGGGTTTATCTCCCTCCGAAGCAGACGAGCCCCGTCGATATTGCCCACGACAAGGAGAGCCTGAAGGTGCTCGTTCCCGAGCTAGGCAACCCGGCGTGACCTGTCGGGCGTCTCGGAAAGGATCGCCGCCAGCCTGTCGTGCGTTCCGCGGTCGGTGTAGTCGAGGCAGAGCGGCGTGACGGAAATGAGATTGCAGCGCACGGCCCAAAGATCGGTCCCCTTCGGAGGCTTGGCGCGCCGCCGCTCGACTCCGATCCAATAATAGGCCTTTCCGCGCGTATCGAGCCGGTCGACGATGCGAAACAGGTCCGGGTCGCGCTGGCCTTGCACCGTGGCACACATGCCCTTGGTCGCCTCGGGCGGGCAATTGGGGAAGTTGATGTTGAGCACCACCCCGTCGGGCCAACCTTCGCGCATCAGCCTGCGCACGAGATCGGCGCCGAAATGCATCGGCGTTGCCCATAGCGGCTCGCCCGTTCCCTGGTCCGATTCCGCTGGCCCGGTGACGAGGCTCATCGCCATCGATGGAATGCCGAGCAGACAACCCTGGATCGCGCCGGCGACGGTGCCGGAGTACCCGATATCGTCGGCGAGATTCTGTCCCCGATTGACGCCGGAGACGACGAGGTCGGGCGGCCGTTCGCGCAACAGAAAGCGCACGCCCATGATCACGCAGTCGGTCGGGGTTCCCTTGACGGCAAAGCGGCGCTTGCCGATCTCGCGCATGCGAAGCGGCTCGGCCAAGGTGAGCGAATGCGAGGCGCCGCTGTTATCGGTCTCCGGCGCGACCACCCAGACATCATCGGTCAAATCGGTCGCGATCTTTTCCAGGACATCGAGACCCTTCGCTTCGATGCCATCGTCATTGGTCAGGAGAATGCGCATCGCGCAGGGGAAATCCCCCGCACACGGATTTGGTTCCCAATTTGGGTTTGGGCGAGCGGCGACCCGGCGCGGAAGGCGCTAGCCTCTGAGCTCGCCGCCGGTCGCCTTCTTCACCGCGGCGACGATCTTGGTCGCGACCGCCTCGATCTCGGCGTCGGTCAGCGTCTTGTCGCGCGGCTGGAGCGTGACCTCGATGGCGAGCGACTTTTTGCCCTCGGGCACGCCCTGTCCGGTGAACACGTCGAACACCTCGATCGAGCTGATCAGCGCGCGGTCGGCGCCGGACGCCGCGCGCAGAACGTCGGCGGCCGCGACGTCGCGGTCGAGCAGGAAGGCAAAGTCGCGCCTCACGGCCTGGAGGTCCGAGGCTTCAAGCGCTGGCCTAGCCGTGCCCTTCTTCTTCGCGCTCGGCAACGCATCGAGATAAAGCTCGAAGCCCGCGATCGGGGCATCGACCTTGAGCGCGGCGAGAAGATCGGGATGGAACTCGCCGAACACGCCTAGGGTCGTCTTAGGCCCGAGCTTGAGCGCGCCCGACCGGCCGGGATGGAACCATCCCGGCGCCTCGCGCGCGACGCTGACGTTGTTCTGATTGATGCCGAGCGCGGATAGCGCCGCGACAGCGTCCGCCTTCACGGCAAACACGCCGCTTTCCGGCGCTTCGCCCGACCAATGGCGCCCCGAGCCTTGCGGGGCTGAACGCCCGAAGCGGACGCCTGAGGCCGCGATGAACTGATCTTCCGGCCCAGCACCGCGATAGGCCTGACCAAGCTCGAACAGCGCGCCATCGGCGAAGCCGCGGTCGCGGTTCCTTTGTGCGGCGGTGATGAGACCGGGGAGCAGCGAGGGCCGCATCACGGCAAGCTCCGAGGAGATCGGATTGTCGAGCACAAGCTCCGGCGCCCCGCCGCCGAACAACTTGGCGTGCTCGGGCGCGATGAACGACCAGGTCACCGCCTCGATAAAGCCGCGCGCGGCAAGCACACGGCGCCCGATGCGCTGGCGCCTCTGCCCCTCGGTGAGCACGGGCTTCGCCACGCCGGTCTCGCGCCGCATCGGCGTCGACGGCACGTTGGCGACGCCAACGAGCCGCACCACCTCTTCGACGAGATCGGCCGGGGCGGTGATGTCGGGCCGCCAGGAGGGAGGGGCGGCCTTGACATGCTTGCCCTTGCCCTCGAGCTCGATGCCGAGCGCCTCGAGCAGGCGCTCGATCTCGCGCGGCTCGAGCTTAAGTCCGCTCAAGCGCCCGATAAGGCCGGGATCGAACTTGAACGGCGCGTTCGGTTTCGGCGCCTTGCCGGCGATCTCGATCTTGCCAGGCTCACCGCCGCAAAGCTCGAGCACCATGCGCGTCGCAAGCTCGAGTCCCGGCACGACGAAATCGGGATCGACGCCGCGCTCGAACCGGAAGCGCGCGTCGGACTGGATGTTGAGCCGCCGCCCCGTGCGCGCGGTACGCTTCGGGTCGAAATACGCCGATTCGATGAAGACGTTGGTGGTCGATTCTGTGACGCCCGTCTCCTCGCCCCCCATGACCCCGCCGAGGCCGAGCACTTTGCCGTCGTCGGCGATGACGCACATGTCACCGTCGACCTCGTAGGTCTTGCCGTCGAGCGCGACAAACGACTCGCCCTTGCGCCCGAGCCGCGCCCTGATCGCGCCGGAGAGCTTGTCGGCGTCGTAGACGTGCAGCGGGCGCGCGCGATCGTATGAAATGTAGTTGGTGATATCGACCAGCGCGTTGATGGGGCCAAGCCCGATCGCCTTGAGCCGCTTCTGGAGCCAGGCGGGCGAGGGACCGTTCTTGACGCCGCGCACGAGCCGCCCGGCGAAAATGGGGCAGGCGCTCGCGCTTTCCTTGTCGAATTCCAGCTCGATGGGAATGGGATTGGCGAAGACGCCTTTGACCGGCTTGACCTCGTCCTTCTTGAGCTTGCCGCGTCCCGCGGCGGCGAGGTCGCGCGCGATACCGCGCACGCCGAGGCAATCGGGGCGGTTCGGGGTGATGGCGACCTCGATCATCGCATCGTCGAGCCCGAGCGCAGCCGCCGCCGGACTTCCCACCTCGGCGTCGGGGGCAAGCTCGATGATGCCGGTGTGCTCGTCCGACAATTCCAGCTCGCGCTCCGAGAGCAGCATGCCGTTCGACTCGACGCCTCTGATCTTAGCCTTGGTGAGCGTGAGATCGATGCCCGGCACGTAGGAGCCCACGGGAGCGAACACACCCTTGAGGCCTGCGCGCGCGTTCGGCGCCCCACACACGACTTGCAATCGCTCGGTCCCGGTGTCGACTTCGCAGACCTGGAGCTTGTCGGCGTTGGGGTGCTTTTCGGCCTTGAGCACTTGTGCCACGCGGAACGGCGCGAGCGCCGCCGCCGGATCGAACACCTCCTCGACTTCGAGCCCGATGCGGGTCAGCGTGTCGGCAATCTCGTCCACGGATGCTTTCGTGTCGAGATGCTCCTTCAGCCATGCATGCGTGAATTTCACGAGAGGCCCCCGGCGAGGGTAGGGATGGCGAGCGGCGGGAAGCCGTAATGGGTGAGCCAGCGGAGATCGCCCGCAAAGAACGCGCGCAGGTCGGGCATGCCATATTTCAGCATGGCGATGCGGTCGATCCCTAAGCCGAAGGCGAAGCCCTGATAGCGGTCGGGGTCGAGCCCGACATTCTTCAGAACGTTGGGATGGACCATGCCGCAGCCCAAAATCTCGAGCCACCGGTCGCCTTCGCCGATCCTGATCTCCTCGCCCACCTTTGCGTAGCCGATATCGACTTCCATCGACGGCTCGGTGAAGGGGAAGTGGCTCGCGCGGAAGCGCATCTTGACCTCCGGCACCTCGAAGAAGGCCTTGCAGAATTCCTCGAGCACCCATTTGAGATGGCCGAGATGGGTCTCCTCGTCGATCACGAGCCCCTCGACCTGATGGAACATCGGCGTGTGGGTCTGATCGGAGTCGCAGCGATAGACCCGCCCCGGCGCGATGATGCGAAGCGGCGGCTTCTCTCGCAGCATCGTCCTGATCTGCACCGGGCTCGTATGCGTGCGCAGCACCGGCCGTGAGCCGTCGGGGGCTTCCGCGAAATAGAACGTGTCGTGGTCCTGCCGCGCGGGATGCTCGGGCGGGATGTTGAGCGCGGTGAAATTGTTGAAATCGGTCTCGATGTCGGGCCCCTCGGCGATGGCGAAGCCCATATCGGCGAAGATCTCGGTGATCTCGTCGGTCACCTGGCTCACCGGGTGGATGCGCCCCTCCGCGAGCGGGCCTTCGCGCACGGGGAGCGTCACGTCGGCGCGCTCTAAGGCGAGCTTCTCCGCGGTCGCTTCCCGCGCCAGGACCGCACGCCGCGCCTCGAGCGCTGCCGCCACGCTCTCTTTCAGGCTGTTGACCGCCTGGCCGTAGCTCCTGCGCTCTTCGGGCGGAAGCGCGCCCAAGCCCTGCATCAACTCCGAGACGCGGCCCTTCTTGCCGAGCGCGGCGACGCGCACCTCTTCGAGCGCGCCGAGCGTTGCGGCGCGCTCAATCGCGTCGATCAACTCGGATTTGAGGCTGTCGAGCTCCGGCGCGCTCATGGCGTAAAGCTCCCATCCCCGCGCCGCCCGGAAGCGGGCGGGATCACGCCCGCGCGGCGGCTTGCGCGGCCTCGACCAGACCCTGGAAGGTTTGCGGCTCGTGCACGGCGATGTCGGCGAGCACCTTGCGGTCGAGCTCGATGCCGGCCTTCTTCAGTCCGTCGATCAGCCGGCCGTAGGTGAGACCGTTGGCGCGCGCCGCCGCGTTGATGCGCTGGATCCACAGTGCGCGAAAGGTGCGCTTCCGCACCTTGCGGTCGCGATAGGCATATTGGCCGGCCTTCTCGACCGCCTGCTTGGCGACGCGGATGGTGTTCTTGCGGCGGCCGTAATAGCCCTTGGCCTGCTTGATCACCTTGCGGTGGCGGGCATGGGCGGTAACGCCGCGTTTTACACGGGACATGACAGTGCTCCTTCGAAGCTGAGCCTTTGGCCGCTAACGGCCGTAAGGCAAGAAATTCTTCTTCACGATCTTGGCGTCTTCGTCCGACAGGACCATGGTCCCGCGCGCGTTCCGAATGAACTTGGTCGGGCGCTGAATCATGCCGTGACGCTTGCGCGAGGCTTGGCACTTGACCTTGCCTGAGGCCGTGAGCTTGAAGCGCTTCTTGGCACCGCTCTTGGTCTTCATCTTGGGCATTTGGCTTCCCTTTTTTTCCGGCCCACGCGAGCCGTAAGGCGGGGGCGCAACGAGTTTGACGATTGTGAAAGCATGCGAGCCGCCACGGCATGCCCCGCCGGGCGGCTCCTTGAGCGCGCCTTATAGGGTGGAATCCCTGGGATATGCAAGGGCTAGGCGGATATTAACCATGGCACTTAAGCCCGACTTAGGATCGCTTCGCTATGAGCAAAGGCGAACCCCCAACCTAAGGCACTTGGCGCGGCTTCGGACCGCGTATCCCCGATGCAGATGCTTCGCGCTCCCATGCACCGCCTGAGCCGGTGGTTCCGACGTCAGAGCCGGCTCAAGCGCGATTTGATCGTGATGAGCGCGATCATGCTGCCGCTCTACGTGACGGCGGTCTGGTTCGACGCCTTCGACCGATTCCTGGCCTTCACCCACGAGCCGGAAAGCGATGCGATCGACTGGCTCATCATCCTGTTCGTCTTTCTCGGCATCGGCGCCAAGATCTACTCCGTGCGACGGACCGTGGACCTGCATCACGAGGTGAGGCGCCGTCGCCAGGCCGAGCACGAAGCCTATGAGCTTGCCCGCCAGGACGTGCTGACCGGTTTGCCCAACCGGCGCTGGTTCATCGAGGAATTCGACAAATTGACTGGCCAATCCTCGGCGCGCGACGCCTGCGCCGTGTTCGTCGTCGATCTCGACAATTTCAAACCGATCAATGACGTCTACGGCCACAGGCTTGGCGACGAGGTGCTCCGCGTCATCGCCAAGCGCCTGAGCCAGCTCGCCAAGGGCGCGGCCGTGGCAAGACTTGGCGGCGACGAGTTCGGCATCATCATGCACTACCGGGGCAATTCCGACGCGCCCGAGCGGCTGGCGCGCCAGATCGTGCACCAGGTCTCCAAGCCAATCCATCTTGCCTCGCTCGCGCTTCAAGTGGGCGTGAGCGTCGGAGTTTCCACGTCGATCCCAGGCGTCTCGGGCAACCTCACCATGGCCAATCGCGACGGAGCCCCGGTGCATACCGCGCTTCGCCAAGCCGATATGGCCATGTACTGGGCCAAGGCCGAGGGCCGCGCCCGCTATTGCTTCTTCGACCGGACCATGGATGAGAAGCTGCAGCAGCGGGTCGAGCTCGAAGCCGAGATCGCCGGCGCTATCGAGGCGGGCCAGATCGTTCCCTATTATCAGCCGCTCGTCGATCTTACGACATCGAAGACTGTCGGATTCGAGGTCCTGGCCCGCTGGCTCCATCCGCTACGCGGCGTGCTCCCGCCGGAAGCGTTCATCACCATCGCCGAAGACACGGGCAATATCGGAGCGATGACGGAGCGCTTGCTCAAACAGGCGCTCAACGACGCCAAGACCTGGCCCGATTCGCTGTTCGTCTCGGTCAATTTCACCCCGCGGCAGATTTCAGATTCGATGCTCGCAACGAAGATCCTTGGGTTGCTTGCCAAGTCCTCGTTTCCGCCGCATCGCCTGGTGATCGAGATCACCGAGAGCGCCGTGGTGCAAAGGCTGGAGGACGCCAAGGCCGTGCTCCAATCGCTGCGCGATGCCGGCGTGCGCGTTGCGCTCGACGATTTCGGCACCGGCTATTCCGGTCTCTATCATCTGCGCGAGCTCGACCTCGACATCATCAAGATCGACCGCTCCTTCGTGACGAAGATGCTCGACAAGCCCGAGGAGGCGAAGATCGTGAAGGCGATCGTCAGCCTCTCGCACGCGCTCGGTCTCCACACCACGGCCGAAGGCGTCGAGACGACGCAAATCCTCGATCGGCTGGTGAAGCTCGGATGCGAAACGGGTCAGGGCGACCTGTTCGGCGTGCCGATGCCGGCGGCAACGACCGCCACGGCTATCGCCGAACACACCAGAACAAGATCGCACCGCCGGAGGGCCTAACGCGGCGCGAGCACCATCACCATCTGCCGGCCCTCGAGCCGCGGCTCTGATTCGACCTTGGCGATGGTCGAGGTGTCCTGCTTGACGCGGTCGAGCAGTTGCGCGCCGAGCTCCTGATGGGCCATCTCGCGGCCCCTGAAGCGCAAGGTCACCTTGACCTTGTCGCCCTCCTCGAAGAAGCGGCGGATGGAGCGCATCTTCACGTCGTAGTCGTGCGTGTCGATGTTCGGCCGCATCTTGATCTCCTTGATCTCGACGGTGCGCTGCTTCTTGCGCGCCTCGGCGGCCTTTTTTTGCGCCTGGTACTTGTACTTGCCGTAGTCCAGGATCTTGCAGACCGGCGGTTCCGAGTTCGGCGCGATCTCGACGAGATCGAGCCCGGCCTCGGCCGCGCGGGCGAGCGCCTCCGACGTGGGAACCACACCCACATTATGGCCGGTGGCGTCGATGAGCTGGATTTTGGGGATGTCGATGCCCTCGTTGATGCGAGGGCCGCCCTTTTCGGGGGTGAGCTTCGTAGGCCGTCTTACGATGTTTCAGTCTCCTCTATGAGAACGCGGCCTCCTATCCGCTCACGGCGGCACGCCACGCTCTAAAGCTGCTGCTAGACCCTACACGGGTGTACAGGATGGGAAATGGCCCCACAAAGTCAAGCCGCCATCGCATCGAGACGACCGTTCAAGCGCCGTTGGCGACGGTTGACGCATCGCGCAAGGCGGGCGGATCGGCGAACCGTCGGGCCAAATCGGTGCCGAGCAGCTCGTCATAGACGTGTAGCGTCTTCGACTGCATCTGTGCGAGCTCGAACAGCGCGCATACCCGCGCGTGCGCCCGCGCGCCGATGGCCGAGCGCTCCTCCGGCGTGAGCTTGAGCGCAAGCGCGATCTTTGCGGCGAGCGCCCCGGAATCGCCGGCAGGTACGAGCCACCCGGTGAAACGCGAAGGCGTTGTGTCGGCATCGTCGATCGTCTCCGGCAGCGCGCCGAGATTGCTGACAATGACGGGGCAGCCCATGGCTTGCGCCTCGATGCTCGTGCGCCCGAAGGTTTCCGCCACGAGCGAGGGAAGGATGGCGACGTGGGCGGCGAGGAAGGCCGAGGGCATGTCCTCGCAATGGCCGACGAGGAGCACCTTCTCGTCCAAGTCATGCTTGGCGATCAGCTCGATAAGTTCTTGCCGGTAATAGTCTTTTCCCGGCCAATCGCCGGCAAAGACGATCACCGCGCCATCGAGCAGGCCTTGCCCGGCAAGTCTTGCCGCCGCCTCGACGGTATGGCGATGGCCCTTGAGCCCGGTGAGCCGCGCGGCGTGGAGCACGATCTTCATCCCAGGCCTCACGCCCCACCGCTCTCGCAGTTTGGCAACGGGGCCGGGCGGCACGACCAGAGGATCGAAGGTCGCGCTGTCGATGCCGCGATAGATGACGCGGATGCGCTCGCGCGTGGCGGGATCGCGCTCGGCGATCAGCCGCGCGGTGTAGAGCGAGTTGGCGATCACCCGGTCGCCGCGACTCATCACGCTGTTATAGGCGGCCTTGATCGGCCCGAGATTGCCGTAAGCGCCGTGATAGGTGGTGACGAACGGGCGCCCTGTGCGGCGCGCGGCAAGAAAGGCGCTCCAGCCGGGCGCCCGGCTCCGCGCATGCACGAGGGCGACGTTCCGCTCGTTGATGATGCGCTCGATGCGCGCTGCGTTGGCGAGGATGGTGAACGGATTCTTGCTCGCCGCAGGCAGCGTGATGACCTCGCCGCCCGCGCGGGTGACGGCGGCCGCGAGTCGCCCGCCGGCGGTTGCGACGAGCGCCGTTGCGCCCGCGCGCGTGAGCGCCTCGGCGATTTCGACGGTCGCCTGCTCGCTTCCTCCGGTGTCGAGGCGCGGCACGACCTGCAATATGGTGACCCCGGTCATCTTCTATGCTTTGGTCCCACGTCTGCTCGCGCCCGGATGCTTCTTAGGATGGACGATCAAGAACCGCAATTCCTGGAGGTCGGCGCGGGCGAGAAGCGCCGGCGCATCGCCTATCGCCTGAGCGGCGGCGGCGCTTACCGCGATCTCACTCTTTTCTGGCTCTCGGGCTTCCTCTCGGACATGGGAAGCACCAAGGCGCTGGTGATGGCTGAGTTTGCGCAAGAGCGCGGGCTTCCGATGCTCCGCTTCGACTATTCGGGCCACGGGCTCTCCTCGGGCAGCCTGCTCGAAGCCTCGATCGGCGACTGGGTCGAGGAGGCCGCGGCCGTGCTCGGCGTCATCGAGAGGCGGCGCGCGCTTGTGGTCGGCTCCTCGATGGGCGCATGGATCGCGCTTCTCCTCGCCCGCGAATTGGCGCGCGCGGGGAAGCTCGAAAAGATCGCGGGCCTCGTCCTCATCGCGCCGGCCTGGGACATGACCGAGCGGCTGATGGCGCATCGCATGACGCCCGAGATCAAGGCGACGCTCGAGCGCGACGGCGTGCATTACGAGCCCTCGCTCTACGGGGAGCCTTATCCGATCACCAAGCACCTCATCGAGGAGGGACGCAACCATCTGCTCGGCGTCGAGACGCTTCACCTCGACGTGCCGGTGCGCATCCTGCAAGGCATGCGCGATCCCGACGTGCCGTGGGGACACGCTCTCGACCTCGTCGATCTCCTCCACTGCTCCGACGTCGAGCTGACGCTGATCAAGGGCGCAGATCATCGCCAGTCGCGGCCCGAGGATCTCCGCCGCCTCGAAACGACGGTCGCCGCCCTCCTCGCCGAGCTTCAACGCGAGGGGACAAGCGAGGCCAGGCCCTCGCGATAGGTCGGATAGCGCAGCTTCACGCCGAGCTCTGACTTGATGCGGGCATTCGAGATGCGCCGGCTCCCCTCGTAGAAGCTCCGCGCCATGGGCGAAAGGTCGGCGTCGGCGAACTCCACCTCGGGCGGCGGAGGCACGCCGAGAAGCTCGGCGGCATAGGCCACGACCGCGTCGGGCGCAGCCGGCTCGTCGTCGGCGACATTGTAGATCGCGCCAGCATTGGGCTTCGCGATCGAAGCTTCGAGCACGCTCGCGATATCGGCGACGTGAATGCGGCTGAACACCTGGCCGTCCTTCTTGATGCGCCGCGCCGTGCCCGCGATGAGCTTATCGAAAGCGCTCCGGCCAAGTCCGTAGATGCCAGCCAGTCGGAACACGTGGGTCGGCACGCCGATCTCCTCACCGAAGCGGAGCCACGCCGCCTCGGCTTCGACCCGCGCTTCGGTGCGCTCGCTGTTCGGCTTCGGCGGCGTCGTCTCGTCGACCCAGGCTCCGCCTTGATCGCCATAGACGCCGACGGTCGAGAGGTAGCCGATCCAGCGAAGCGTTCCGATGGTAGCGACCTGATCGCGGTAATGCGCGAGCACCGGATCGCCGTCATGTCCCGGCGGGATCGAATGCACGAGATGGGTCGTGCCTTGCAGCAGCCGCGGGACCTCGCGATTGCCGGGTTCGCCGGCGAAGCGCGCCATAGCGTAGCCTTGCGCTCTCGCTCTGGCGACATTGGCCTCGTCCCGGGCGGTGCCCGCGATCTGCCAGTCCTTGGCGGCAAGGCGCGCGGCAAGCTCCTGCGCCGAAAAGCCGAGGCCGAAAGCGAACAGCTTGTTCACGCCGCCTCCCGCAACCATTCGCTCCTCACATCAGCGTCGGGATCGGCCGCGCCCAGCGGGCGCAGGGCCGCGAAGCGACCTGGCGCAAGACGCGACAAGGCCCACACCGCCATGGCCCGCACGAGCGGAGAGGCATCATCGAGCCGCGCTTCGACGAGAGGAACGAGCGCCGCATCGGCGGAATTGCCGGCGGCGATCAGCACGTTGCGCAGGAACCGGTCGCGGCCCGTGCGCTTGATCGGCGTGCCGCGGAAGCGCGCGCGAAAGGCTTGATCGTCAAGGACGAGAAGCTCGGCGAGCGGGGGATTGTCGCTTCCTTCCTTCACAGCGAGCGCGCTATTGCGTGCGGCTTGCGCGAACTTGTTCCACGGGCAGACCGCGAGGCAATCGTCGCAGCCGAAGATGCGGTTTCCCATCGCGGTACGGTAGTGCGGCGCGATGTGGCCCTTGTGCTCGATGGTCAGGTAGGAGATGCAGGCCCTCGGGTCGAGTCGATAGGGCGCGGTGAAAGCGTTCGTCGGGCAGATGTCGAGGCAACGCCGGCAGGCCCCGCAATGATCCTCCTCCGGCGCGTCGGGTTCGATCTCGGCGCTGGTGAAGATCTCGGCGAGGAACAGCCACGAGCCGAACTCGCGCGAGACGAGATTGGTGTGTTTGCCCTGCCAGCCGAGGCCCGCGCGCGCGGCAAGCGGCTTCTCCATTACCGGCGCGGTATCGACGAAGATCTTCACATCGCCTCCAGTCAGCGCCTGCACGCGGGCAGCGAGCTGCTTCAGCTTCGCCTTGAGGATGTCGTGGTAATCCTCGCCTTGCGCGTAGATCGAGATCGCGCCGCGCGACGTCTCGTTCAAAATCGCGAGCGGATCGCCGCCGCGCCCGTAGTTGAGCCCGAGCAGGATGACGCTCCGCGCCTCGGGCCAGAGCGCCAGCGGGCTCTTGCGCCGCCCACTCGTGTCTGCGAGCCACCCCATGTCGCCGTGGCGCCCCTCGGCGAGGAAGGCGGCAAGGGCGGCTCCGGCACCCTCGACAGGGTCGGCCGACGCGAAGCGGACGGCATCGAAGCCAAGCGCCTTGGCCTCGGCCGCGATCCGGTCCTTTAGCGTCTCCGCCATAGGCCCGATTTGGCCCTTTGATCATTCCGGCGCAAGCCGGAATCCGGCTGGCGGAGGGTCAAAAATCGAGATCGGCATAGGTGCCCGACGGAATAAAGCCTGCCAGCCGGTCTTGCAGCAAAGGCCTGAATGACGGCCTCGACTTGAGGAGGGCGTACCAGTTCTTGGCCGCCTCGTGCTCTTCCCACGGAACCTCGCCGAGATAGTCGAGCGTCGAGAGGTGCGCCGCGGCGGCGAGATCGGCGAAGCTCATGGCGTCGCCCGCGAGCCAGCTTCGGCTTTCGGCGAGATGGCCGATATAGGACAGGTGATAGCGCAGGTTCTCGTGACCGGCGCGCATCGCCTCCATGTCGGGTGAGGAGCTCTGCGGCCCGAACCTGCGAAACACCTTTTCCTCGACGAGATAGGCGGTTACCTCGTCGTGGAATTTGCGATGGAACCAGTCGACCAGCCGCCGCGCCTCCGCCCGCGACCGCGCATCGCCCGGGAACAGGCGGAAGCCCGGCGTCTCGTTGCCATCCCGGCCCGCCATGACGTCGCTGAGATACTCGGAGATGGCGTAGGCGCCAACGATGGGCCCGTGCTCGTCGGCGATGAGCACCGGCAGGTTGCCGGCCGGGTTGATCGCGAGGAATTCCTGCCGCCACTCCCAGGGCTTTTCCTCGACAAGCTCCACCTCGACCCCGCACTCGGAAAGGGCGAGGCGGATCGACCGGGAAAGGGCATCGAGAGGATAGTGCAGGAGTTTCGCCATCGACCCGTTCGGTGGCTGGACGTTGAAAAGCTCTAGAAAATGAATCGCGCGGGCTAAGACCTCGGTATAGAACCTGCACGCGCTGGGAACAAGCGGGGCGAGGGGATGTCGATAGAGCAGATTATCGTGCTCGCGGTGGTGCAGGGCATCACCGAGTTCCTGCCCATTTCCTCGTCAGGCCACCTGATCCTGGTCCCGCAGATCATGCATTGGCAGGACCAGGGCATCGTTGTCGACGTCATGACGCATCTCGGCACGCTTCTCGCCGTTCTCATTTATTTCTGGCGCGATGTGTGGCGGCTGATCGTGGGCGCCCTCAACCTGCTGAGGGGCAGGGTCACAGACGACGGACGCCTCGCCATCTATATCGTGCTCGCTACCATTCCCGCCGTCGCCTTCGGCGTATTCCTCAAGAAATTCGGCTACACCGATCTCGAGCGGAACGTCGCCATCGTCGCCTGGAACACCATCCTCTACGGCATCCTGATGATGATCGCCGACATGGTGGGCCCGCAGGAGCGCACCATCGCCAACATGACGCTCGGCAGCGCGCTGATCATCGGCGTGGCTCAGGCACTTGCGCTCATTCCGGGGACGAGCCGCTCCGGCGTCACCATGACGGCAGGCCGCTTCCTCGGCTTCACGCGGCCCGATTCGGCGCGCTTCTCCTTCCTCCTCGCCATTCCGGCCACGGCGGGAGCGATCGTCTTCACTGTCGGCGACGCGGTTGCGAGCGGCGAGGGTGTGACCATGGACGCGGTCTACTGCGCGGCGCTCACCTTCGTCGCCGGCATCCTCGCCATCGCCTTCCTCATGAACCTGGTCCGCCGCGTGAGCTTCCTGCCCTTCGTGCTCTACCGCATGGTGCTCGGCGGTTTTCTGCTGGTGATGCTCTACACCTGAAATCGTCTCTCCGCGCAGGGAAAGGGAGCCTCAAGGCTCCGGGCGGTAGACCGAGAACTGGCCGCGTGGGCGGTATTGCTCGAGATAGTCCGGCACAACGCTTTCGATCGCGACCGGCTCGATGCCGAGCCCTTCGAGCGTGCGGCCCGCGCGTTTTGCCTCCTCGCTCACTACGTTGTCCGTTTCCAACATGCGGACTTGGTCGACGGTGAGGAGCGGCTTCGGCAGCCATTGCAACAAGGCGCCTTGCAGCTTCGCGATGAAGAATGGTTCGCTCAGGAGGAGCCGCTTCCGCATGGTGTAGGCGAGCACGCGCCGGATGATCTCTTTCATGGTAAGCACCTCGGGCCCGCCAAGCTCGTAAGGGTCATGCCCTTCCGTCTTGCCGGTCAGCCCGGCGATGACCGCCTTGGCCACGTCGCCCGCAAACACGGGCTGGATTTTGGTCTTGCCGCCGCCAATCAGGGGAAGAACGGGGAAGATGCGGGCCATCGCCGCGAAGCGGTTGAAGAAATCGTCCCCGGGCCCGAACACGATCGAAGGCCGCAGGATCACCGCACCGGGAAACGTCTCCCTGACGGCCTCTTCTCCGGCGGCTTTGCTGCGCGCGTAGTAGGAGGGCGCGGTGGGGCTCGCGCCGATCGCCGAGATATGCACAAACGTGCGCGCCCCTTGCGCCCGGGCCGCTTCCGCGACGTTCCGCGCCCCCTCGTCCATCACCGCTTTGAAGGTCTGCTTCCCCGAGGGGAACAGGATGCCGACGAGATTGACCACCGCGTCGGCGTCTTGCGCGGCTGCCAAGAGCGAGTCGGGGTAGCGCACGTTGGCCTGGACCGCGTTGATCTGGCCCACATCCCCGAGGGGCTGGAGGAAGCCCGCCAATTCGGGACGCCTCACCGCGATGCGCATGCGTGCCCCGGTCTTGGCGATTGCGCGCACCACGTGCCGCCCGATGAAGCCCGAGCCGCCATAGATCGTGATCAGCGCCTTGTTGTTGAGACTGATCGCCACCGGAGCTTCCTTCCTCCAAGCCTTGCCCGTTCGCGGGAGCGCGCCGAAGCAATACACGACCGGAATAAAGGCTTGAAGCCGCTCTCCGGCAATTGACTTTGATCAAGGCCGATCGTACGTCCTGGCGTTCAAGCCCAGGTGGCGGAACTGGTAGACGCGCTAGATTCAGGTTCTAGTGCCCGAAAGGGCGTGGAAGTTCGAGTCTTCTCCTGGGCACCATTCCCGCTTTCTTAAGCGGTCGCATCCATAATGCGACCGCCGAGGAGCCGTGAACCGAGCTTGAGCCAGCCGCATCCGCCAGAGCTATATCAAGGCGACCTTCCCCAAGGGCGCTTCGCGGGCGCCCGCGTCATCGCCATCGACACCGAGACGCTGGGCTTGAACCCCTACCGCGACCGGCTTTGCCTGGTGCAGCTTTCGGCCGGGGACGGCCGCGCCGCTCTGGTCCAGTTCCAGGGCCGCTACGACGCGCCCGAACTGAAGCGCCTGCTCGCCGACGAGAACGTGCTCAAGCTGTTTCATTTCGGCCGCTTCGACATGGCCGTGCTCAAGCACTTTTTCGGCGTGATGCCCCGCCCGGTCTACTGCACCAAGGTGGCCTCCAAGCTCGCCCGCACCTTCACCGACCGCCACGGGCTCAAGGACCTTTGCCGCGAACTGCTCGGCATCGAGCTGTCAAAACAGCAGCAATCTTCCGACTGGGGGGCCCCGGTGCTCACTCAGGACCAGCTCAATTATGCCGCGAGCGACGTGTTGCATCTGCACGCGCTAAGAGAGAAACTTGACGCCATGCTGAAGCGCGAGGGGCGCGACGGGCTCGCGAGGGCCTGCTTCGAGTTCCTGCCGGTGCGGGCCGAGCTCGATTTGCGCGGCTGGTCCGAGATCGATCCCTTCGCGCATTAGGCTTTGCGCGGGCTCTTCGGCGGGTCGAGGCAATGAACCTCGGGCCGGAACCCGTCGCAATGTGATCAAAGTCCTGCGGCTAGCTGTCGTGACCGGCGATTTGCCGGGTTGCAGGGGTCTCGGGCCTTAGTCCTGGGCGGAGAAATGACGACTGTCGAAGCGACGCTCACGGCTGGCCAGCGCTACCGCGTGCGCACGGTGGCGGAGAACGAGCGCGCCCTCCGCAAGGCCGAGCAGCACAGCAGGCACGTGGCGCTGCTGCGCAAGGTGCTCCCCGCCTTTGCCGTGGCCGTGCTCGCGGGCTATTTCATCTCCTCACGCATGAGCGTCACCGTCGGCGACGTGACCGCGAGCGTCTCCGGCTTCGAGGTGAACAATGGCGCGTTGCGCATGACCAACCCCAAATTCCAGGGCACCGACAAGAAGAACGGCGCCTACGTGATCGCCGCCGAATATGCCGATCAAGACCTCAAGAATCCGAAGATCATCAAGCTTCACGCCATCAAAGCTGACCTCAATACGCCCTCCGGCAGCTGGTCGCGCATGCAAGCTGTGCGGGGCGTGTACAACAGCAGCGCCGACCGGCTCGTGATGCTCGACAAGATCACCATAGCCACGAGCTCGGGCGTGACCGGCGAGCTCACCTATGCGAGCCTCGACACCAAGACTCAGACCCTCCGCGCGCATCAGCGGGTGCATTTCGAGTTGACCAACGGCACGGTCAAGGCCAACGCTCTCACCTACCGCTCGGGCGATCACGTGCTGATTTTCAGGGGCAACGTTCGGGTTCATGTCGTCAAGCCCGAGCAGAACGTCGCCACCGATGGAGCGAAGGCGAACAAGACGCAAAGCGCCGAGCCGCAAGCGGCACAGCCGGCGCCCGGGACGGCCGGCGCCGCGGCGACCGACGCGACGGCCGGCGCCACGGCCCAAGCGGTGTCGCCGCAATGATCAGATGCCCGAATCTCGGTTTAACCGCGCGCCTACGGCTCGGCCTTGCCGCCATCGCGATGACCAGCCTGTTGTTCGCGACTCCGCTCGCAGCGCAGACCCTGACCAATAGTTTCGGAGGTCTGTCGAAGAACTCGAACGAGCCGATCGACATCGAGTCCGACGTGCTCGTCGTCCACGACCAGCAGAAATACGCGACCTTCACCGGCAACGTTAAAGCCGTGCAGGGCACGACGACGCTGCGCGCCGAACAGCTTGACGTTCACTATGTCGGCGGCGGCGATAAACTCGCCACCGGCGAAACGAAGCCGGCGCCCGCTGCCGGCCCGGCTCCTGCGGGCGATAAGCCGGCCGACGCATCGCAAGGCCAGCAAGCCCAGATCACCAAGATCGAGGCCAAGGGCAACGTCATCATCACGAGCGAACAGGACCAAACCACGACCAGCGACTGGGCGCTTTACGACGTGCCCGCGCAGCTCGTCACGGTCGGCGGCAATGTGGTGTTAACCCAAGGTCAGAATGTGCTAAAGGGTGACCGGCTCGTCATCGATCTGAAGACGGGCGAAAGCCGATTTGAAAATCCTGGCACCAACGCGGCCGGGGGCCGTATTCGTGCACTGTTCGTTCCGAAGGCTGATGACGAGAAGGCGAGCGGGAAATCGGGCGATGCCAACTCCGGCGCGGCGAAGTCCTCCGCTGCGGCGACCGAGTCAGGCGAGGCGGCGGGCACTGAGGAGCCCGACGCAGGTGCTGCGGCGAGCGGAAACGGCGAAGCGGCACCTCAGCCAAGCAAACCTGCCGCTGAGGGCGAGCCGTGGTCCCTCATCCCCGGCGTGGCCCGGTAATCGGGCGTCAGTGCTCCATCCGGCGCTGACCGGCCGCGCTTGAACCGAGTGAGCGAAAGGCCAGTGGGCAAATTGCTGTCATTCCCCGGCGGCGAGACCAAGGCGACGCAAACGCCCGCGCAAGGCGAAAAGCGCCCGGCTGCCCCTGCCGCGCCGGCCGTCAAACAGGCGCGCGGCGCGCCGGCCACGCCGCCGCCCGAGCAGCGCGCCAAACCGGACGGCAAGCCCGCTCCCGGAATTCAGGCGGAGGCCGCGACCGGCTGGCTGACCGTGCGCGATGTGGTCAAGAGCTTCAAGAAGCGTACCGTGGTAAGGGGCGTGAGCCTCGACGTGCGGCGCGGCGAGGCGGTCGGGCTGCTCGGTCCGAACGGCGCGGGCAAGACCACCGTGTTTTACATGATTACCGGCCTCATCCCCGCCGACGAAGGCTCGATCAAGATCGACGGCTACGATGTCACCAAGCTGCCGATGTACCGCCGGGCGCGATTGGGCATCGGCTATCTGCCGCAAGAAGCCTCGATCTTCCGCGGCTTGACCGTGGAGGAGAATATTCTCGCCGTGCTCGAGATGGTCGAGCCCAGCAAGGCCGAGCGGCAGGCCCAGCTCGACGCCCTGCTCGACGAGTTCCGTATCACGCGGCTCAGGACATCGCCCGCGATGCGGCTGTCGGGCGGCGAGCGGCGTCGTGTCGAGATTGCCCGGGCGCTTGCTTCCCGCCCCTCCTTCATGCTGCTCGACGAGCCCTTCGCAGGTATCGACCCCATCGCGGTGGGCGACATCCGCGCGCTGGTGCGCCATTTGACTCAGCGCGGCATCGGCGTCTTGATCACCGACCACAACGTGCGCGAGACGCTCGACCTCGTCAGTCGAGCATATATTATCCATGATGGCATGGTTCTCACCCATGGAACCGCGCATGAGATTATAAACAACGAGGACGTTCGGCGGGTCTATCTCGGCGACCAATTCAAGATCTGAGCCGGCTGATCGCGAGTGAGTTCGATAAATGGCGATCAACACAAAGCTCGAGCTTCGTCAGACCCACAGTCTGGTCATGACGCCGCAGCTGCAGCAGGCGATCAAGCTGCTGCAACTCTCCAATCTTGATCTGGCGAGCTTTGTCGAGACCGAGCTCGAGCGCAACCCTCTGCTCGAGCGGGCCGAGTCTGACGAACCGCCTGAGTCTCAAATCCACAACGGCAACGTCGAGGATCAGGGCGAGACGGCGTCCGGGTCGGACGAGGCATCCGACGGCGAGCCGTCCGAGGCCGAGGCTTTTGTCGATCTCGAAGCTCCCGGTCCGGCCGGGACCGACGCGATGGATGCCGAGCCCCAGGATGTCTTTCCCGACGGGGACGTGTTTTCGCCCGGAGCGCTCAAAGACTCCGGCTGGAGCACGCTTGGGCAGGGCCCGCGCGTCGACGGCGACGAGGAATCGAATCTCGAGGCCTATGTCGCCGAGGAGCGCACGCTGCGCGATCATCTCGCCGAGCAACTGATGCTCGCCTTCCAGGATCCCGCACGCCGTCTCATCGGCCAGCATCTCATCGACATGACCGACGAGGCAGGCTATCTGCGCGGTGATCTCGATGCGCTCGCCGAGCTTCTCGGCGCGCCGCTCGATCTCATCGAGGAAGTCTTGACCGTGATGCAGGGTTTCGAACCGTGCGGCGTGTTCGCCCGCGACTTGCGCGAATGTCTCATGCTCCAGCTCAAGGAGCGGGACCGCTACGACCCGGCTATGGCCGGGCTCGTCGAGAATTTGCACCTCTTGGCCGCTCATGACCTCGTGGCCCTCAAGCGCGCGGCGCGCGTGTCCGACGAGGACCTATGCGACATGATCCAGGAAGTGAAGCGACTGAACCCGAAGCCCGGGCTGAAATACGGCTCGAGCCCCACCCAGCCGATCGTTCCCGACGTGCTCGTGCGCGCGCTGCCCGACGGCAGCTTCCATGTCGAGCTGAACAGCGACACGCTGCCCCGCGTCCTGATCAACCAGTCCTATTACGCCACGGTCTCCAAATCGGCGATCAGCAAAGAGGACAAGAGCTATCTCGTCGATTGCCTCCAAACGGCGAACTGGCTGGTGAAAAGTCTCGATCAGCGCGCGCGCACCATTCTCAAGGTGGCGCAGGAGATCGTGCGCCAGCAGGACGCGTTTCTGACCTATGGCGTCAGGCATCTGCGGCCGCTCAATCTGAAGACGGTGGCCGACGCCATTTCGATGCACGAATCGACGGTGAGCCGCGTGACCGCCAACAAGTACATGGCAACCAATCGCGGACTGTTCGAGCTCAAATATTTCTTCACCTCGGCGATCGCCGCGACCTCGGAGGGCGATGCGCAGCACTCCTCGGAGGCGGTGCGTCACCGCATCCGCGAGATGATCGAGGCCGAGCCCGCGAGCGACGTCCTGTCCGACGACAAGATCGTCGAGCGGCTCAAGGACGACGGCATCGACATCGCCCGCCGCACCGTCGCGAAATATCGCGAAGCGCTCAGAATCCCCTCTTCGGTCCAGCGGCGGCGCCTCAAGCGGATCGCCCTTGGAGCGGGACCCGACCCCTTGCCTAAGGCCTTGGCAAGACACAACTAAGCTGTAAAGAGGCGGCTTCGAAATAGTTGGTTTGACACCTTGGGGTGAGCGGTCTAGCTTCCGGGCCCTTGGGTGGAGACCGAACAAGGTGGGCTCTTTGGCGTTAATGGGCCAGAGCAAGATCGGCTCCCGGAACAGCGGCAAAAATCCTGGGAAGCTTGGGGTTAAGGGCTCATCGAAAAGTCTTCCCTAGGGCGATGGCGATACAAGTTACCGGAAAGAATTTGGACGTCGGAGACGCGCTGCGGAGCTACGTCCAGGAGCGGATTGCGCACAGCGTCGAGAAGTTCATCGGGCGCGAGCCCACGGGACATGTGCGCATCGAGAAGGAGCACGGGGACTTTCGGACCAATTGCACCATCCATTTGTGGCAGGGCATGAGTCTCGAGGCCCACGGCGTCGCGTCCGACGCCTACCAGAGCGCCGATCGCGCTTGCGAGCGGCTCGAGAAGCGTATCCGCCGCTACAAGGCGCGGCTCAAGCGACACGGCGCGGGCGAGACCCCGCGCAAGCAGACCGAAGCCGCCTCTTATGTGATCCAGGCCTCGCGAGAGGAGCAGGAGGAGCGCGATGAGGACAATCCGATCATCATTGCCGAAGCGACGACCCCGGTACACGAGATGGCGGTTGCCGACGCCGTGATGCAGATGGACCTTTCCGACCGGCCCTTCATTCTGTTCCGCAATGCAAGCCATGGTGAGATCAACGTGGTTTACCGGCGCGAGGACGGCAATATCGGTTGGATCGACCCTGCGATGCCGTCGCGCGCGATGCGCGGGACAGCGGTGCGTGAAAAGAGCGCGCGCTCGAGCAAAGTCGCCGAGGCGCGTCCGCAAGCCCGAAAGGCACGCGGTCAGCGCTGAAGCGGCGAGACCTTCAATTCGTTTCCCCTATGGATGGGCAAGACCATGCGTCTAGGTGATTTCATCGCACCCGAGGCCGTTATTCCCTCGCTCAAGGCGAAGAACAAGAAGCAGCTCCTGCAGGACCTGTCGGCGCGCGCCGCCGTCCTCACCGGGCTCGAGGAGCGCTACATCTTCGACGTACTGCTGCAGCGCGAGCGGCTGGGCTCGACCGGGCTCGGCCAGGGCATTGCCATTCCGCACGGCAAGTTCGCCGGGCTCAAGCGTATCGTCGGGCTTTTTGCCAGGCTGGCCGAACCGATCGATTTCGAGGCCGTGGACGGCGAGCCGGTCGATATCGTGTTCCTTCTGCTTGCGCCCGAGGGCGCGGGCGCCGATCACCTGAAGGCGCTCGCGCGCATCTCGCGCCTGTTGCGCGAGGGAAGCGCCGTCGAGAAGCTCAGGGCCTCCAAGGACGCCGCGGCGCTTTATGCGGTGCTAACCGAGGAAGCCGCCTCTCACGCGGCTTAGCCGAAGCGGCTCTAACGCGGCGCGATCTGCTCCAGCAGCTCATTGGCGAACTCGCCCATGGTGGAGGCCGCGCCGAAATCGAACTTGTTGATGGCGATGAACACCGCGGCGTTCCGCCCGGGCGCGAACGCGATGTAGGTGAAAGTGCCCTGAAGTCCGCCCGCCTTTTGCAGGATGAAGGGACGATCGTCCCTGGCCATCATGCCGACCCAGCCGAGTCCCATCGCGTCCATGTGACCGGACTCGTCCATGCCCGATACGGTCTTCAGCCCGTCGCGGTTGAGATAGAGCGCGTGGTCGAGTGTGCGCGCCTCGGCATCGTCGGGGGAGAGGCGGTCGAGATGCCATTTCATCCATTTCAAGAGGTCGTTCGCCGTCGAATAAAGGCCGCCCGAGCCGACGATGACGTCGCCCGTCGGCACGTTGGGCAACGGCTTGCCGTCGAAGTCGTGGCCCATCATGAAGCGCGTCTTCTGCTCGTCGGTGAGAGTGAAGCCCGTGTCCGTCATGCCGAGCGGAGCGGTGATGTTCTCTTTGAGCAGGTCGGGATAGGGCTTCTTGGCCGCTGCCGACATGGCCATGGCAAGCAGGTCGAAGCCGAAATTGGAATAGAGGATCGACGAGCCGGGAGCGAACAGGAGCGGCTCCTTTTTGATCCAACCGGAAAAGGCGTCGGGCGTGATGGTCGAGAACGGATCGTCGTCGGGGCCCGGCTGATGCGGGACCTCGCGCGGGAAGCCGCCCGAATGGGTGACGAGATTGAGCAGCGTGACGCGATTAAGGTCGCCGTTCGCGCCGGGCCCAAGATCGGGCCGCCATTTGGTCAAGGGGTCGGTCAGTCCCACCGTGCCGTTGGCGACGAGATGAGCGAGCACGTCGCCGGTGAAGGCTTTGGTGATCGAACCGAGCCGCATGACGGTATTGCCGTCCGGCGCCGGGCTGCCGGGACCGGCGCGCTCGCCGAAACCCGCCACCGACATCTCGCCATCGCGCACCGCGCCGATGACCACGGCCGGGACCTTGGTGTCCAGGATGAACACCTGTCCGGTGAATCCGAC
>NZ_DASRGO010000013.1:0-8811 GCF_035650995.1 Methyloceanibacter sp.
CGGCTCGAGCGCGCGCTCGCCCAATTCATGCTCGACCTGCACACAGGCGAGCACGGCTACACCGAAGTCGCCCCGCCGCTTCTCGTGCGCGACGACACCATGTTCGGCACGGCGCAATTGCCGAAGTTCTTTGAAGACCAGTTTGCAACATTTCCCGGCCATATCGAGCAGGTGTTGGAAACCGAAGGATTGAACGCGATTTGGCAACGAGCGCTAGAGGCTGCTCAACAGCTAGGCCTCGATGCCGCGAGAAAATTGGAGATCGGCTTCGAATCACTAGAACAGCAACGCGATAGACGTTGGCTCATCCCGACCGCCGAAGTGCCCCTGACCAATCTCGTGCGCGAGGAGATCGTCGAAGAGGCGAGGCTCCCGATGCGGGTAACTGCCGGCACGCAGTGCTTCCGCGCCGAGGCAGGCGCCGCAGGCAAGGACACGCGCGGCATGATCCGCCAGCATCAGTTCTTCAAGGTCGAGCTTGTGTCGATCACCACGCCCGAGCAATCGGCCGAGGAGCACGAGCGCATGACAGCCTGCGCCGAGACGGTGTTGAAAAGACTCGAACTTCCTTATCGGGTGATGGTGCTCTCCACCGGCGACATGGGCTTCGCCGCGCAGAAGACCTACGACATCGAGGTCTGGCTGCCGGGGCAGGGGATGTATCGCGAGATCTCCTCCTGCTCGAATTGCGGCGACTTCCAGGCCCGCCGCATGAACGCGCGCTATAAGCCGAAGGGGGCCAAGGAGACGCGCTTCGTGCATACGCTGAACGGCTCTGGCGTCGCCGTCGGCCGCGCCCTCATCGCCGTGCTCGAGAACTACCAGGAGGAGGACGGCTCGGTTCGCATTCCCGACGCGCTCAAGCCCTATATGGGCGGGCTCGATAGAATCGAAGCCCCGAAGTGATGGTTGGCCTCATATCCCAGAAACTGTCATGCCCGGCCTTGTGCCGGGCATCCACGATTTTCGCCCGTGCTGTCGACTCAATCGTCGACGGCGGGACAAGCCCGGCCATGACGCTGCACTTGCGAACACGTGCGAGCGCGTTGGATTGGATCATTGAAAAGACTCAGAAATGCGCATCCTGATCACCAACGACGACGGCATCGAGGCGCCGGGCCTCGACGTGCTCGAGAAGATCGCGACCGACCTCACCGAGGACGTCTGGGTCGTGGCGCCGGAGACCGACAACAGCGGCGCCTCGCACTCGCTCACCCTGCATGAGCCGCTGCGGCTCCGCGAGATCGGCAAGCGCCGTTACGCGGTCAAAGGCACGCCGACCGACTGCGTGATCATGGGCGTGCTCTACCTCTTGAAGAGCTCTCCGCCCGATCTCGTGCTGTCGGGCGTCAATCGCGGCCAGAACATCGCCGACGACATCACCTATTCGGGCACCGTCGCGGGCGCGATCCAAGGCACCCTCCTCGGCGTGCCGTCGATGGCCATGAGCCTCGCCATCGAGGGCGAGGGGAGCCCCGAGCAGGGCGTGCCCAATTGGGAGACGCCGATGCGCCACGGCTCGGACCTCGTGCGCAAGCTGCTCGATACCGGCTGGCCGGAAGGTATCGTGCTCAACATCAACTTCCCGGCCTGTGTGCCCGAGAAGATCGCGGGCTTCGTCGCCACCGAGCAGGGCCAGCGCAATCCAGGCATGCTTCGCATCGAGGACCGCCTCGATACGCGCGGGCTTGCCTATTACTGGATCGTCTTCGAGCGCCGCCGCACCAAACCTCCGGAAGGCACCGATCTCTGGGCGGTTCGCTCCAACCTGATCTCGGTCACCCCGCTTTGCCTCGACTACACCGACCGCAAGACAAAGGCGAAGCTCGCCAAGGTCTTGAACGGGCACGTCAAGAGTCTTTCACACAAGGCGTAAGAATCGTCGGATACTGACCAGCCACCTCTACGAGGGGTGGACGCCATGGCCAGGCCCCACGAACCGATCGAGCTGATCATGCAGCTCAGGCAGCGCGGCATCCGCGACCACGCGGTGTTGCGCGCTATGGAGCTTGTGCCGCGCGATCTGTTCGTCGATCCCGCCTTCGAGGACCACGCCTACAAGGACATCGCGCTCCCGATCGACTGCGGCCAGACCATCTCCCAGCCTTACGTGGTCGCCTTCATGACCGAGAAGCTCGAGCTCGATCCGCGCCACAAGGTGCTCGAGATCGGCACCGGCTCGGGCTACCAGGCGGCGGTGCTGTCGCATCTTTGCCGCCGCGTCTACACCATCGAGCGCTGGCGCGAGCTGCAGAAGGCGGCAGACCGGCGCTTCGCCGAACTCGGCATTACCAACGTCACCACCATCATCGGCGACGGTTGGCTCGGCTGGCCGCCGCAGGCGCCCTTCGACCGCATCATCGTGACGGCCGCGGCGCCCGAGGCTCCTTTGGCCCTGATCGACCAGCTCAAGATGGGCGGCCGCATGATCATTCCCTTGGGCGAGACCAGGGATGCTCAGCAGCTCGTGCAGATCGACAAGAATGAGGCCGGCATCAGCGAGACCCCGCTTCTTCCCGTGCGCTTCGTGCCCCTCGTGCATGGCCGCGCGGGGCTCGCCGCACGCAAGCCGAGGCGCGGCAAGCATGGCGGGCCCGAGGACGATGACGAGACCTGAGCCTTAGCGCGGCGCCAGAGGCTCGCCAAGCGAGTCCTTTATGCGTTGTTAACCGCTCGCGCGCTTTACTCGCTGAGAGCGGGGGTTCTGAGGGTTCGAGGGTATGCGTCAGGCGTTCTGGTCGGGTGCTGGCCGCGGCGCTTGCGGGTTCATGGCGGCGGCCGGCGTTGCCTTGTTGGTGGCAGGATGCAGCTCGGGCACGTCCTCGCGCCTCGGTTCTCTCAGCTTCAACGACAGCTCGGGTGCGGCCGATCCTTCGACCACATCCTCGATCCCGGTGCCGCCGGAGACCGTCTATAACTCGGCCGGGTACACACCCGGCGGCTATGGCGGGCAGGTCGGACGCGCGAACTTGCCGCCGCCCGACTATACGCCGAAGTCCGCGTCCTATTCTCCGCTGCCGCCACCCGACCGGTCGCGCATCGCCCGCCCGAACTATTCGGGCCCGATCGCGCCGAACGGCGAGAGCGCCTTGCGCGCGGACAAGAAACACCTCGCGGGCCTCCACGTTAAGGTCGGCAAGGGCGATACGCTCTCGAGCCTCTCGCGCCGCTATGGCGTGCCGGTCGAGACCATCATGGGCGCGAACGACCTGAGCGACGGCCGCCTGCATCCCGGGCAGGAACTGGTGATCCCCGGCGCCAAGGCGCAAGCCACCGCTCAAGCTGCAGCCCCCAAGCCCGCGGCGCCTAAGACGGCGCAAAGCGTCGCGGCGAACGAGCCCGAGCCCGAAACGCCGGCGGACACAAAGCCGAATGGCTCGGCCGAACCGCAAGTCCATAAGGTCAGGACCACGACCATCACGCCCCCGAACGCCGAGGCTGCGGGACAGGGGCCCTCGCTCGCCGAGGAGGAAGAGGCGCAAGCCAACCTCGCCAAGGCGAAAGGCAAGCCTGATCAGAAGACGAAGCCGGCAACGGACGCGGCGGCTGCTTCTCCGGATGTGACCGGCGAGGATGCCGGGCACGTGGCCACCAACGAGAATCTGCCCGCGCCCGATCCCATGACCGGCGCCACCTTCCGCTGGCCGGTCAAGGGCCGCGTGATCTCGGTCTTCGGCGCGAGGCCCGACGGCGGCCACAATGACGGCATCGATCTCGCCGTCCCGCAAGGGACCGCAGTGATGGCCGCCGAGAACGGCGTCGTCGCCTATGCCGGCAACGAGCTCAAGGGCTACGGCAATCTCGTTCTCATCCGCCACGCCAACAACTGGGTGTCGGCCTATGCCCATAACGAGGAGATCCTCGTCAAGCGCGGCGACAAGGTGAGGCGCGGGCAGGTTATCGCCAAGGCCGGCGCCACCGGCGCGGTGAGCCAGCCCGAGGTGCATTTCGAGCTGCGCAAGGGCTCGCGGCCGGTCGATCCCACCAAATACATGAGCAGCGAGGCGGCGAGCGCCGACTAGGTCAGTCGAGCGGTTTGCCGAGGCGCCCGGCGAGGTCCTGGATGAATTGCCAGGCGACGCGTCCCGAGCGGCTGCCGCGTCCGCGCGCCCATTCGAGCGCGTCCCGGTCGAGGTCCTCTTGAGCTACGCCGAGCCCATGATGGGCGGCGTAGCCCCGCACCATGGCGAGATAATCGTCCTGGCTGCAATTGTGGAAGCCGATCCACAGTCCGAAGCGGTCTGACAGCGACACCTTCTCCTCGACGGCTTCGCCGGGATTGATTGCAGTCGAGCGCTCGTTCTCGACCATCTCGCGCGGCATGAGGTGGCGCCGGTTCGAGGTCGCATAGAAGATCACATTGGCCGGACGCCCCTCGATGCCGCCTTCGAGCACGGCCTTGAGCGACTTGTAGGAGGCATCGACCGCCTCGAAGGAGAGATCGTCGCAGAACAGGATGAAGCGGTGCGCCGGCTCGGCGCGAAGATGGGAGAGAAGCCGAGGCAGGGAGCCGATATCGTCGCGGTGGATCTCGACGAGCTTCACCCCGTCGACCGCGCCATGCACCGCCTTGACAAGCGAGCTCTTGCCCATGCCGCGTGCGCCCCACAGGAGCGCATTGTTGGCCGGCAACCCGCGCGCGAAACGCTCGGTATTGGCGAGCAGTGTGTCGCGCATCGCGTCGATGCCCTTGAGCAGGGAAAGCGGCAGGCGGTTGACCTTGGCCACGGGGAGGAAGCTGTCGGTCTCGGCGTGCCACACGAAGGCCCCGCTGGCCTCGAAGTCCGGGCCCTCGGGCTCGGAGGGGGCAAGCCGCTCGAGCGCGCGGGCAATGCGTTCGATGAGGCCCGAAATGGGGTCCTGAAAGTTCATGGTTCAGCCCGTTGCAAAGGCTCATTTGGCCGCTATAGTCGCGCCACTTCGCGCGATAAGGGCCTGAAAAAGGCCGCGTTGGCCGAGGGCGGCCATCCTTAAGCCAAGCAAAGGACAGGAGCAATGACCGGATTCGCTTACGCTCAAGCCGCCCCAGGCGCCTTCGACTACCTGAATAGCCTCCTGATCCCGACCATGCTAATCATCGGGATCATGTATTTCCTGATGATCCGGCCGCAGCAGAAGCGGCTCAAGGAGCATCAGGCGATGATCGCAGCCATCCGCCGCGGCGACACCATCGTGACCTCGGGCGGCATTATCGGCAAGGTGGTGAAGGTCGACGACCAGGAGCTTCAGGTCGAGATCGCCGAGGGCGTCAAGATCAAGATCCTGCGCTCGACCGTCTCGGAAGTGCGCGGCAAGGGGGAGGGCGCCGCCGCTCCCGCCAAGGCCAAGGACAAGGATAAGGACAAGGAAAAGGACAAGGCCGCTTCGGAGTGACACGGGGGGCCTAACGCCCGCGCTTCGACCGCCAGCCTGACTGGAGTTTTGGGCTTCATGCTGCATTTCCAAAAATGGAAGCTGATCCTGGTATTCGGCATCGTCGTCGCCGGCCTCCTGTTTGCGCTTCCCAATGTCTTCCCCGCCGCGACCATGGAGCGCATGCCGGCTTGGCTTCCGCACAAGCAGGTCAATCTCGGCCTCGATCTGCAAGGCGGCGCCCACCTGCTTTATCAGCTCGACGAGAAGGAGATGGTCGGGGATTGGCTGAACACGACCAGAGGCGACGTGCGCGAGACGTTGAGGCGCGCGCGCATCGGCTATACCGATCTCCAGCTGAACGTGGCCAATCGCTCGGTGTCAGTAAAGATCCGCGATGCCGCCGAGACGGACAAGGCCTATGATGAGCTGCGTAAGCTCGCCCAGCCGGTCGGCGGCAACGTGTTCTCCGGCTTCTCCGGCTACGACATGGACGTCGCCAAGGACGGGAACGACGGCATCTCGCTGACCATCACCGACGTCGGCCTGACTCATCGTATGGGCGCGGCCATCCAAGCCTCGATCGAGACCATCAGGCGCCGCGTCGACGCCTTCGGCACCACCGAGCCCAGCATCCAGCGCGAGGGCCGCGACCGCGTGCTTGTGCAGGTCCCCGGCATTCAGGACGTCGAGCGGCTGAAGAAGCTGATCGGCGAGACCGGCAAGCTCGAATTCAAGCTGGTCGACCCGTCGGTCAACGCCGCCCAGGTGGCCGAGACCAAGCAGGTGCCGATCGGCGACGAGCTCATCTACGGCAATCCGCCGAGCGGCGCGCCGCCTGGATCGCCGCAAATTCCCTACGTGCTCAAGAGCCAAGTGCTGGTCAGCGGCCAAAATCTTGTCGATGCCCAGGCCTCGTTCGATCAGCGCACCGGCGAGCCGGTGGTGACCTTCCGCTTCGATGCCGCGGGCGCCAAGCGCTTCGCCATGGTTACCCAGGAGAATGTCGGGTTGCCCTTCGCCATCGTTCTCGACAACAAGGTGATCTCGGCGCCGGTGATCCGCGAGCCGATCTTGGGCGGAACCGGGCAGATCAGCGGCAACTTCACCGTGCAGGAGGCGAACGATCTGGCCGTGCTGCTGCGATCCGGCGCCCTTCCCGCCAAGCTCACCGTGATCGAGGAGCGCACCGTCGGCGCGAGTCTCGGCGCCGATTCGATCGAGTCGGGCAAGAAGGCGGCCCTGATGGGCTTGGCGCTGGTGATGATCTTCATGCTGGTGGGTTACGGACTGTTCGGTCTGTTCGCCGATCTCGCGCTCATCATCAACATCGTGCTGATCTTCGCCGTCTTGTCGCTGATCGGAGCGACGCTCACGCTCCCCGGCATCGCCGGCATCGTGCTCACGCTCGGCATCGCCGTCGACGCCAACGTGCTGATCAACGAGCGCATACGCGAGGAGATACGCGCCGGAAAATCGCCGTTCGCGGCGGTCGACGCCGGCTATTCGCGCGCGCTCATCACCATCGTCGATTCGAACGTGACGACGCTGATCGCGGTGCTCGTCCTGTTCTGGCTCGGTTCGGGGCCGGTGCGCGGCTTTGCCGTCACGCTGACCATCGGCGTCATCGCCTCGATGTTCACGGCCGTGACGGTGACGCGGCTCATGGTCGCTTACTGGCTGCGCTGGACGCGGCCGCAGCTCATACCGATCTAAGGATTCTGACCGATGTTTCGCGGCATTCATTTCATTCCACCGCACACCAAGATCGACTTCGTCGGAATGCGGGCGATCACCTGGATCGTCTCGGCGTTCCTGACCTTGGCGCCTGTGTTCCTCGTCGCCACGATCGGCCTCAACATGGGCATCGATTTCGAAGGCGGAACGCTGATCGAGATCAAGACCAAGGAAAGCCCGGCGAGCCTCGCCGACATCCGCAGCAAGATCAGCGGCCTTGGGCTGGGCGAGGTTCAGGTGCAGGAATTCGGCGCGCCGGACGCCGTCCTCATCCGCATCGCCTCGCAACCCACCGAGCAGGAGCAGCAGGCCTCGATCGGCAAGGTGAAGGAGGCGCTTGGCGACACTGTCGAGTACCGCCGTGTCGAAATCGTGGGGCCGACCATTTCCGGCGAGCTGATCGCGAGCGGCACCATCGCCGTGGTCATCGCCATGATCGGCATCCTCATCTATGTGTGGTTCCGCTTCGAATGGCAGTTCGCCGTCGCGGCCATCGCGTCCCTGATCCACGATGTGACCGGCACCATCGGGCTCTATTCCTTGTTCCAGCTCGAATTCAACGTCTCGAGCATTGCGGCGCTGCTCACCATCATCGGCTACTCGCTCAACGACAAGGTCGTGATCTTCGACCGCGTGCGCGAGAATTTGCGCAAGTTCAAGCGCATGCCGCTCGTCGAGCTGCTCGACCTCTCGATCAACGAGACCTTGTCGCGCGCGGTGCTGACCCACGTCACCACCTTCCTCGCCATGCTGCCCTTCCTGTTCTTTGGCGGCGAGACGATCTTCGGCTTTGCGCTTGCCATGTGCTGGGGCATCGTGATCGGCGCCTATTCGTCCATCTTCGTGGCTTCGCCTCTGCAATTGATCCTGGGCGTGCAGCGCGAGGCGTGGAGCACGAGCCCAGCCAAGGCCAAGGGAAGGGGCCCTGCGGCGGCGCGCATCTGAGCCTTGAGGCGGGCCGAGCTTGGATGAGGCCGAGCGAGCGGAGGCAGTCAGGCGCATCGCGCGGGGTGCGGATCCCGACCGTAGCCTTGCGGCCCTGTTCGCTCCGCGCGAGGCCCGTGCCGATCTTTTCGCCCTCTATGCCTTCAACGCCGAGCTTGCCCGCGTCGGCGAGCTTGTGAGCGAGCCCGGGCTCGGGGCGATCCGGTTGCAATGGTGGCGCGAGGCGATCGAGCGCGCGGCGGGAGGAGAAGCAGCCGGTCATCCCGTCGCCGACGCGTTCGGCGCCGCGATCGCCCGCCGCACTCTTTCCCGCGGTCGAATCTTGGCCCTGATCGATGCGCGCAGCTTCGACGTCGAGACGAAGCGCATGCCGGACATGGCATCGCTCGACGCCTACCTCGATGCGACCGCCGGCGCTCTGTTCACGCTTGCCGCCGAGATCCTCGGCGCGAAAGCTGAGGCTATCGAAGCGGCGGCGCGCCCCGCCGGTAGAGCCTATGGCTTGACCGGGCTGATGCGGGCGCTGCCGGTCCATGCCGCGTTGGGGCTCGTCTTCCTCCCCGAACAAGGGCTTCGGCGGCACGGAACATCGCAATTCGAGGTGCTTGCGGGACGAACGAGCGCAGGGCTTGAGCGCCTGCTTGCCGAACTCCGCGCGAGCGCGTGTGAGTCCTTGGCCGAGGCGCGGGCGGAGATTGCCAGGCTCGATCCGACCGCGCGCGGCGCATTCATTCCCTTGTCCCTGGTTGGGCCTTATCTTTCCACACTCAAGAAGGT
>NZ_DASRGO010000014.1:0-10837 GCF_035650995.1 Methyloceanibacter sp.
GTCTCAGCCGAAGGCGCAGCTTCTGGAGCCGGAGCCGGCGGCGTCTCGGCTGACGGCGCAGCTTCGGGCGCGGGAGCCGCAGGCGTCTCGGCCGAAGGCGCAGGAGCGGCCTCGGGCGCGGGAGCAGCGGGGGGCGCGGCCTCCGGCGCGGCGGCTGGTGCTTCGCTCTTCTTCTCCTCCGGCGCGGCGGCTGGTGCTTCGCTCTTCTTCTCCTCCGGCGCCCCGCCCGCGCCGGGTTTCGGCAGCGGCAGCGGGCTGTCGCTGTTGGCATTGAGGTAGGCGATCACGTCGGCCCGCTTCTTGGCCTCGGGAATGCCGGGGAAGGCCATCATCGTGCCGGGAGCGAACGCCGCCGGGTTGGTGAGCCACGCATCGAGCTTGTCGAAGGTCCAGTCGCCTTCATGCGCCTTCAGCCCCGGCGTGTAGTTGAAGCCCTCGACCGAAGCGATCTTGCGCCCGACAACGCCATAGAGGTTCGGCCCGACGAGCGCCGCGCCCCCCTTGTTGAAGGTGTGGCACACCTTGCAGAGGCCGACATCGGCTTCGCCCGCCTTGGGGTCTGCGGTGGCGAGAAGCGCCATGAAGTCGCCTCCGCCCGCGGCCGGCGGGGCCTCGCCGCCGGGGGCCGGCGCCGGCGTCTCTCCGCCCGGCTTCGCCTCGGGAAGCGGCGGCGGGTTGTCGTTCTTCGTGCGCAGGAAGGCGAGCACGTCGGCCCGGTCCTTGGCATCGGGCAAGCCGGGGAAGATGGACATCTTGGTGCCCGGCACGTATTCGCCGGGGTTCGTGATCATCTTGTCGATCTTCTCATAGTCCCAGGTCTCGTTGTTCTTCGCCTTGAGCGCGTCGGAATATTCGTAGCCTTCGTGGCCTGCGATCTTGCGGCCGAGCACGCCGTAGAGATTGGGGCCGATCATGTTGGGGCCGCCCTTCTCGAAATTGTGGCAGAGCGCGCATTTCTTGGCGACCTCTTCGCCATGCTTGGCGTCAGCCTTGGCGAGCAGGGCAGGGAGTTCGTCGCCGGCCGGCTTCTCGCCGCCGGGCTTGCCGGCCTCGGTGCCGGGAACCTCGTAGCCCGGCGTCTCCTCGTGCTCCTCGAACGCGATGTTGATCAGCGTTCTTGCGCCGAAAAACAGCAACAGCGCCCCGAGCACTGCCATGGCGATCTGATTGAAGCGGTAATAATTCATGGTCCAATTCCCCCCAAAGCAAGGCTACTTGAGCAGCTCTTGCGACGCGGCGCGACACTATAGAGCGTATGGGCTTGTTGCAACTCAGACAATTTGCCTTACGCCCGGCTCTGGCCTAGGAAAATTTCCCGCCAAGCCAGGACCCACGCTCATGGCAGATTGCCTTATCGTTATACCGGCCAGATTGAAAGCGACAAGGCTTCCGGACAAGCCGCTTGCCGACATTGCCGGCGAGCCGATGATCGTGCATGTCTGGCGCCGCGCGACCGAGGCGGGTTGCGGGCCGGTCGTGGTCGCAACCGATGCAGAGGCGGTGCGCGATGCGGTCCTGCGTGCTGGCGGTAAGGCCTTGATGACACGGGCCGATCACCCGAGCGGTTCCGACCGCGTGTTCGAGGCCGTCGAGACCTTCGACCCCAAGGGCGAGATCGAGGTCGTGGTCAATCTCCAGGGCGACCTGCCCACGCTCGACCCCCGCCTCGTGCGGAGCTGTCTCGCCGCCCTGCGCGACCACGACGGCGACATCGGCACCATCGCGGCGGTCATCGCGCGCGAGGAGGAGCGCACCGACCCCAACGTGGTTAAGGTCGTGGGCACCCCGCTCAAGGGAGGAGTGACGCTGCGCGCGCTCTATTTCACCCGCGCCACCGCGCCCCACGGCGAGGGCCCGCTCCTCCACCATATCGGCATCTATGCCTACCGCCGGCAGGCGCTGAAGCGCTTCGTCTCGCTGCCTCCATCGCCGCTCGAACAGCGGGAGAAACTCGAGCAGCTCCGCGCGCTCGAAGCCGGCATGCGCATCCATGTCGGTCTCGTTGACACCGTCCCCCTCGGTGTCGATACTCCCGCCGACCTCAAACGGGCGCGTGAAATTCTTTCCCGGCCATCCTGATTTCCAGTCATGCCCTGTGTTCGCGGGCATGACGAGTTCCACAAGCCGCACTCCTATGATCAAGTCAAAGGTGAACAAGATCGCCTTCCAGGGCGAGCCCGGCGCCAATTCGCACCTCGCCGCGCGCGACGCCTTTCCCGACATGGAGGCGCTTCCCTGCAATACCTTCGAGGATGCGCTCGCGGCGGTGAAATCGGGCGAAGCCAGGCTCGCCATGATCCCGATCGAGAATTCGGTGGCCGGCCGGGTCGCCGACATCCATCATCTGCTGCCGCATTCGGGTCTCTATATCGTCGGCGAGCACTTCGAGCGCGTGCGTCATCAGCTTCTCACCCTCCCCGGCGCCAAGCTCTCCGATCTCAAGACGGTGCACAGCCACACTATGGCCCTCGGCCAATGCCGCAAGGCGATCGCCGCGCTCAAGTTGAAGCCGGTGATCGAGGCCGACACCGCGGGCGCCGCCCGCCACGTGCGCGAGCAGGGCGACCGCACCAAGGCCGCGATCGCCTCGAGCCTTGCCGCCAAGATCTATGGTCTCAAGATCGCCAAAGCCGATATCGAGGATGCCGAGCACAACACCACGCGCTTCGTCGTGCTCGCCGCCAAGCCTGTCAAGGTGCCGAAGAGCGACGGCCCGGTGGTCACGAGCTTCGTGTTTCGCGTGCGTAACGTGCCGGCCGCGCTCTACAAGGCGCTCGGCGGTTTCGCCACCAACGGCGTGAACATGACCAAGCTCGAGTCCTATCAGCTCGAAGGTTCGTTCAACGCCACCATGTTCTATGCCGATATCGAGGGCCACCCCGAGGAGCGGCCGGTCGCGCTTGCGCTTGAAGAGCTGCACTTCTTCTCGAGTGAAGTGACCGTGCTCGGCACCTACCCGGCGAGTCCCTTCCGCGCCAAGCTCAAGGCGACGCACGGCTGAAGAGCGCGAATCGCTTATCTTGCGGAAGCCTTAGGGTCGGGAGGCTCCCATGATCGGCATTGCCATCGCGCTCTTAAGCGTGTTGCTTCCTGTCCTGCATCTTTATGTGAGCAAGCTGCCCCGGACGCGGCGCCGCGTCATTCATATTCTCCTGCTCTACGCGCTCGTGCTGGATGTCGGCGTCATCGGTCTGCCGCTCGGCTTCATTCCCCATGTCTTTTTTGCCGACGAAACGGCGCGCATGATCGGCTGGGCGCCGGGAAGCCCGTTCCAATTCGAGGTCGGCATGCACGACGGCGCCTGGGGCGTGCTCGGTTTTCTATGCATCTGGATCGGCGGCACGTTCTGGCTTGCGACCGGGCTCGGCTGGTCGCTGTTCATGCTGGGCGCCGCTTACGGGCACATCCGCGAGACGATGCTCAATTCGGACTACGCGCCCTACAACTTCCTGACCGTCTTCTCAGACGGGTTCATCGCCGCCTGGCTGCTTCTCCTGCTTTGGCTCTATTGGCGCGAGGGCGGATTCGAGCCGAGCGGCTAGCGGCCGCCCCGAGCGCACGGCGTCGAGCCTCCGGACGCGGGGAGAGCCTATTGCTGCTTCATGGTCGCCGATGGCGCTTTGTATTTTTGGATTTGCTTGCCGGGGCTGATCGTCTTTGCCGGCGTGCAGCTGCTCGTCGTGGTCTTCTCCACGCTGCATACCGGCGGATCTCCGAGCGTGCAGCACGATTTCGAGCACGTCGTCGAGTCGCAATTGTGCACCACGCCGTTGATGGTCTTTTGTGTCTTCACGGGGCTGCCGCAGGTCTCGGCCCCGCACTGCTTCTGGGCGGCGAGCGCCGCCATCGGAACCACCAAGCACACTACGAACGTCAAGAGCTGCGTGTGGGTCATGCCGGCGCTTCCTTCTGTTAAAATTTGTTGGTGGGCATTCCTTCTTGCTGCAGGCGGGCTAGGCGAAAAACTCCGCCGAGAAAATACAATACCGCCGAAGCCGCAACAATTCCGAAGACCGGGAACACTTGACCCAGCTATTGAGCCGGCGAGGATTGCGGCGCGGACGCTTGGGCGCCGTGCACCGGGGCGCTTGGCGAAGGCGTGGTCGAAAGCGACACGTCTATCTTGCCATAACCGTAATAGACCAAGGCTCCGAAGCCGATGGCAAACAAGACGGCCGAGGTAAGTGCGTTCAGGGCGGGACGCCGGCTGAAGACTATGACGCTACCGACGAAGTCGACGATGAAAACGATGATCGCCGCGATGAGCACCGGCTCAAACCAGGCATATTCAGCGGGCATAAACATAACCGTGCCTCTACGCAACCTAACGCGGAGGCCCCGTTGAAGTTCCGCGCCCGCGCTGCGTGATAAGCTCGCGCCGCTCGATTGAATCTAGGCAGACTTGGCCTGGAAGAGCTGGCACCATCCGCTCGCGCTGATCGGATCCTCAACGACCTTGCAGGACGCCGGCGCCACGAACTGCACGCAACCCGAGCACTGCTGGCCGTTATTGGGGTGATCCTGATATTTGGCGGCGTCGTGCGTGAGCTTCGTCTGCGCGAAGAGGTTCGGCGCAACCGCGCTTGTCGAGATGATGGCGCCCGCCACCATCGGCACGCTCTTCAGCACCGAACGGCGGCAAATTCCCTTCTTTGGCGAGTCGGATGGATTGGTCATGCGAGCACTCCTTGCATTGCCCAGAAATGAAGCGAGTCTCGCCGGCAGAAACCTTGAGCTTCGCCGAAAAGTTCCGGACACCCCCTTTTTTGAAGTGGCCAGAGCCGGGCAGGACCTCGAACCTTGCGCTTCGCCTATAGGCAAGGATCTGCCCGGCGCGAGATTGCCGGAGGCGTGAAGCCGGGTTGCCACGGGGCAGCCGATCTCCGATATACTCTCTTCGGGAGGTTGGCGGCAGGCGCGTGCCTCGCCAACCGGGTCAGGTCCGGAAGGAAGCAGCCCTAACGAGCGTTTCGCGGGTTGCTCGTCCAGCCTCCCACCTCGCCTTAAAGCGCTATAGTGCGTATTTGCTGGGCTCGAGCCTGGCGTGATAGTCCCACGAAAATGTCCGAACCTCGCCATCAGAAGAGTACGCCCGGCTCAGCCGGCAACGCTCAGGCCTCTTCCGCCGCGATTGGCGAGAGCCATATCGCGCTTGCGCGCAAGTACCGCCCCAAGGTCTTCGCCGAGCTGATCGGCCAGGACGCCATGGTGCGCACCTTGCGCAACGCCTTCGCGTCGGGCCGCATCGCCCAGGCCTATATGCTGACCGGCGTGCGCGGGGTGGGCAAGACCACGACCGCGCGGCTCATCGCCCGCGCGCTCAATTACGAGGCGCCGGGCGTGTCGGGCCCAACGCTCGACATGGACGGTGAGGGCGCCCATTGCCGCGCCATCCTCGAGAGCCGCCACCTCGACGTGGTCGAGATGGACGCGGCCTCCCATACCGGGATCGACGACATCCGCGATCTGATCGACAGCGCGCACTACAAGCCGAACACCGCCCGCTACAAGGTCTACATCCTCGACGAGGTGCACATGCTCTCCAAGCCGGCCTTCGCCGGCCTGCTCAAGACGCTCGAAGAGCCGCCTGAGCACGTGAAGTTCATCTTCGCCACCACCGAGGTGCGCAAAGTGCCGGTCACCGTGCTCTCGCGCTGCCAGCGCTTCGACCTGAAGCGCATCGAAAGCGATGAGCTCATCGAGCATCTTAAGCGCGTCACCGCGCAGGAAGGCGCGACCGCCGAGGAGGGCGCGCTCGCGCTGATCGCGCGCGCCGCCGAAGGCTCCGTGCGCGACGCGCTTTCGATCCTCGACCGCGCTATCGCCTTTGGCGCCGGCAAGGTCGAGACCGAGTCCGTGCGCGGTCTCTTGGGCCTTGCCGACCGCGGCCGCATCTTCGATCTGCTCGAGACGGTGTTGAAGGGCGACGCGGGCGCTGCCCTTGGCCAGCTTGCCGAGCTCAATCGCGACGGCGCCGAGCCCGGCCAGGTGATCGCCGACCTTGCCGATGCGGTGCATGCCGTGACGCTCGTCAAGGCGGCCGGCGAAGGGAGCGCCGATCCCGCCATAAGCGAGGCCGAGCGCGCGCGCGCCGCCGATCTCGCCAAGCGCCTCTCCATGCCCGCGCTCGCCCGCGCCTGGCAGATGCTGCTCAAGGGGCATGAGGAGGTGCGCTCGAGCCCGCGCCCGCTTGCCGCCGCCGACATGGTCCTGGTCAGGCTCGCTTATGCCGCGGAGCTTCCGCCGCCCGCCGAGCTTGCCCGGCAGTTGCGCGATGGCGGCGGCCGGAGCGAGAAGGCGCCGTCACCGCCATCGCCTCCACCGAAGCCCGCACGCAAGCCCGCTCCGAGCGAAGCAAAGGCTGCTCCGGCAATATCCTCCCCGGCGCCATCGCCAGCGGGGCGGCAAGCCGAAGAGTCGGAAAATTCGGCCCCGCCCGAGGCCGCGCCCTCCTTGGAGCTCAGGAGCTTCGATGACGTGGTGGCTCTTGCCGAGGCAAAGCGCGACTTGAAACTGAAGCACGCGCTCCTTGAGCAAGTGCGCCTCGTCCATTTCAAGCCGGGCAATATCGAGCTCAATCCGCTGCCGCAGGCCGCCAAGAACCTGACGCAGGAGCTGATGCGCAAGCTGAAGTCCTGGACGGGCCGGGTGTGGATCGTTGCCGTCAGCGACGAGCCCGGCGCCGAGCCGCTCGGCCAGCAGCGCCGGGAGAAGGAAGCGCGCGAGATCGAGACGATTCGCGAGCACCCCAAGGTCAAGGAAGTGCTCCAGCATTTTCCCGACGCCCGCATCGCCGCGGTGAGGCCGGCGGCCACGCCGCAGGACGCCGATGGGCCGGGCGAGGAGACCGACGATGTGAGAGAGGACGGGACGAGCCGATGAAGAACTTCACTGAGATGATGAAGCAGGCGCAACAGCTGCAAGGCCGCATGGCGGAGATGCAGGCCGAGATGGAGCGCACCGTCGTCGAAGGACGCTCCGGCGGCGGCATGGTCGTGGTGTCGCTCAACGGCAAGGGCGACATGACCGGGTTGAGCATCGATGCGTCTCTGCTCAAGCCCGGCGAGGGCGAGATCCTCGAGGATTTGGTCGTGGCGGCCCACGCCGACGCCAAGTCGAAGGTCGAAGAGGCGATGAAGGAGAAGATGAAGGCGCTCGCTGGCGGCCTCCCGCTCCCTCCCGGCCTCAAGCTGTTCTGATGACTCCGAACAAGCCGACAAACTTGCCGCTCGCTCCCCGCTCCCCCCTGGTGGGGGAGCACGTTCGCGCCAGGCGCGATCGGAGGGGGGTGAAGGGCAGTGCGTGCCTATTTGCAGACCCCTCCTCCCTATCCCACCAGGAGCGAGGGGATACAGCTTGGCCGCTCCGAGCCGCCCAACCGTGCGCGGAGCGCCTTTAATGGCGAAAGTCGCGGCAGGGCCCGAGATCGAACGGCTGATCCAGCTCTTGGCGCGGCTGCCGGGACTCGGCCCCCGCTCGGCGCGCCGTGCCGCGCTCGCTCTCGTGAAGAAGAAGGAGCAGCTTCTCGCCCCGCTTGCCGCCGCGCTCGCCGAGACGCGCGACACGATCCTCACCTGCGAGATTTGCGGCAATATCGACACGCAGAGCCCGTGCACGCTCTGCCGCGATCCTGCCCGCGACCGCTCTCTGATCTGCGTGGTCGAGGAGGTCGGCGACCTGTGGGCGCTCGAGCGCGCAGGGGTGCTCAACGGGCTCTATCACGTGCTCGGCGGCACGCTCTCCCCGCTCGACGGCATAGGTCCCGAGGACCTCGCCATCGCCAAGCTGATCGAGCGGGCGCGCGACCCGCACGTCAAGGAAGTGCTGCTCGCGCTCAATGCCACCGTCGAGGGCCAGTCGACCGCGCACTATTTGATGGACCAGCTCGCCGGCACCGAGGTGACCGTCTCGCGGCTTGCCCATGGCGTGCCGATCGGCGGCGAGCTCGACTATCTCGACGAGGGCACGCTCGCCGCCGCCGTCAAGTCGCGCAAGGCCATGTAACCAACGGCGCCCGGCCTGAGACGCAATGTTCCGGAGCGCGGCGCTAGGAACCACGTCGCGCCCTCATACATTTTGTAATGGGCACTCGATAATTCCTTTGCCATTTGCAAGGAGACGACCATGCGACGATTTTTGATGTTGGTTCTTGGGGCGCTGGCGCTCGCTTCGGTAGCGCTCGCGCCTGTCACCGCTTCCGCGGGCCATGGCCATGGCCACGGGCACGGCGGCCACGGCCATTGGCACGGGCACTGGCACGGCGGCCACGGTCACTGGCACGGCCATTGGGGCCGCGGGTGGGGCGGCTGGGGCTGGGGCTGGGGCCCGCGCATCTATATCGGGCCGCGCTATCGCGGCTGCTGGGCGCCGGGCTACGGCTGGGTCCCCTGCGGCGGCTGGTGGTGGTAGCCGTTTGAATCAGTGACGCGCGCGGGCCGTCACCCCGAATTGGCGGCGCGTTCCTTCGCCTCGATCTCGGCGAAATCGCCGCGGGCCGTAAGCAGCCAGAGCAGCAGGAGGCCCGGGATCGCGGCGGCGGCGCACAGCGCGAAGAACGCGATCCAGCCGACGCTCTCGGCCACGTAGCCCGTGATCGAGGCAAGCGTCGTGCGCCCGAACGACGCGAGCGCGGTCAGCAGCGCGAACTGCGTCGCCGTGTGCGCCGGGCTCGAGCAGAGCGCCGAGAGATAGGCAATGAACACGACGGTGCCGATCGCGCTCGTGAAGTTCTCGGTCGAGATGGCGACGGCGAGCCCGAGATGGTTGGTGCCGAGCCAGGCGAGCCAGGAGAAGGTGAAATTCGCCACCGCCTGGAGCACGCCCGCAACGAGCAGTGCGCGGGAGAGCGGCATGGCGCGCGCGAGCACTCCGCCCGCGACGCCGCCGATGAGAAGCGCGGCGAAGCCCACGCCCTTCACGATGGCGGCATAGCTCGCCTTGTCGAAGCCGATATCGAGCACGAACGGTCCGGTCATCACCCCGGCGAAGGTGTCGGTGAGCTTGTAGAGAACCACGAACAGGAGGATGAGCAGGGCGTCCTTCTTGGAGAAGAAATCGGCGAACGCGGCGTAGGCCGCGCGGAAGAAGCGGAACAGGGGATTGCCCTCGCGCTCGCCGAGAGCCTCGGCCTCCGCCTCGCGCTCCTTGGCGCGCGGCTCCTTGGCCAGCAGCGCCGCCACCATGCCGATGACGACGAGCGCCGCCATCACCGCATAGCCGTAGGCCCACACCAGGCTCTTATCGACGCCGACATGCTCGAAATAGGCGACCAGCGCCACCGCTCCCGCGGTCGAGATCAGCATGCCGACGCGGTAGGCGGCGACGAAATAGGCCATGCCGGCCGCCTGGTTCTCGGTCGGCAGATATTCGACGCGGAAGGCGTCGATGACGATGTCCTGGGTGGCCGAGGCGGTGGCGACGATCACTGCGGCAAGCGCCACCATCCAGGGGTTGGCGAGCGGATTCTGAAATCCGAGGAACACGATCGTCGCCATCAGCAGGAGTTGCGAGAATACAAGCCAGCCGCGCCGGTGGCCGAGCAGCCGCCCGAGGATCGGAATCTGGAACGCATCGACGATCGGCGCCCACAGGAACTTGATGGTGTAAGGGACGCCGACCAGGGAGAAGAGGCCGATGGTCTTGAGATCGACGCCGACGTCCTTCATCCACAGAAGGAGCGTCGAGGCGGACAGCGCGAGCGGCAGCCCCGAGGAGAAGCCGAGCAGAAGGATGATCAGCACGCGCGGATCGAGGAAGACGGCCGCCGCGCGCGCTATCCGCTCGCCGAAGCTTGGCTTCGCTGCCGTTCCCTCTCCCGCCGTCATCTGTCCCTAATACCAATCCCATAGGCGTTCGTCATGCCCGGCCTAACCCGTCATGACGCAAAATTGTGCTTTTCGCGTGCGTCGCTAAGCACGGACACGCGTTATTCGGCCAAAAAGGGAGAGACTCATGGTGCGCGTCACAGGGATCGATCATCTCGTCTTGAGCGTCGGCGACTTCGAGAAGTCCAAGGCCTTCTATGCCCCGTTGATGGAGTTCTTGGGCTTCGGCGTCGAGGCCGAATATGAAGGCAGCATGATGGGCTGGGCCAACGGCAAGACGCTGTTCTGGATCGCCGCCGCCGACGCGGAGGGCAAGAAGCACAAATACCGCAAGGGCGATATCGGCTTTCACCATTATGCCTTTCGGCTCCGCAGCCGGAAGGACGTCGATGCGCTTCAGGCCTATCTCGAAAAGAGTGGCGCGACCATCGTCGATCCGGCCGGCGAATATTACGACGACTATTACGCCGTGTTCTTCCTCGACCCCGACGGCATGAAGCTCGAAGGCATGAAATGGGGCGAGAAGCACGAGGAGGCCGCCAAGAAGCGCGCCGCGCGGAAACGCGCCGCCGCCGCTAAGAAGAAGGCGCCGTCTCGCCGCCGTGCCGCAGGATCTCGATGATGAGCGCCGTCGACCAGCCGATCAGCATGATGCCGTTCAGCGCCGTCATGGGCGCGAGCAGCCACCAATTCTCGGCGAGCGGCGTGCCGTTATAGCCGAGCGTGGTGTAATTGGCGAAGGCGAGCTCGACGAGACGCGCGCCGGGCGCCGCCGCGCCGACGAAACCGTAGGTGACCGCCCACAGCACGACCTCGACGCAATGTCCGGCCACGAGCAGCGTTCCGGTGGCGACGATGATGAGCGTGTATTGGGCAAGATGCGGCACGAATCTGTCGCTTACAGAAAGCCGCCGCACCGTCCACACCACGGCGGCGAGCAGAACAGCGTGGATGACGAGATTGATAAGGCTCGCCGCGCCCCCGGCTAGAACCTGGCCGAGCACGACGCCGCT
>NZ_DASRGO010000015.1:0-18348 GCF_035650995.1 Methyloceanibacter sp.
CCGGTCGGAAAGCCGAGATAGTTCTCGATGCGGGCCGAGGCACCGGCCTGACCGCCGAATGCGCGGGAGTCGAGCACGAGCACGGAGAGGCCCTCCGACCCGGCATAGACCGCGGCCGCAAGACCCGCCGGCCCCGCTCCCACCACCGCCACGTCGTAGATCTTCTTCTCATCGAGTTCCGGCGTCAGGCCGAGACAGAGCCCGGCCTCAGCCTCGGTTGGGCGCTTCAACAGCGTCCCGTTCGGACAAATCATGAGCGGCAATTCGTCCGGCAGCACGCCGAGCCGCTCGACGATGGCGCGCCCGTCGGCTCGATCGGCATCGAGAACGGTGTACGGATATCCGTTGCGCCGCAGAAAATCCTGCAACTGACCTAAACGCGCCGTGCCGGGAATGCCGACCAGCACCGAGCCTACGCCGCCGTCTCTTATCTCGAGCAGTCCGACACGACGAAGGATGAAGGCCCGCATCATGATCTCGCCGACCTCGGCCGAACCGATCATCAGCGCGCGCACGTGAGCCGGGTCGAACGGCAGCGCTGTGCACCCTTCCGCTCCGGCCCGCCCCTGGGCGAGCGACTCGTGCCCCGCAAGCTGACTGATCTCTCCCGAGAACTGGCCCGGATGATGCGTCGTGATCGATGCTTCGTTGTTGAGTCCGTCGCGCCGCCCGACGTCGATCGAGCCTTGCAGAACGAGCCACGACGGCGTAGCGCGCTGGCCCACATCGAATACGATCTCTCCCGGCCTGAAAGTCCGCTCGGGGCCGCTTGCGAAGCGGCGCGCCGTCTCGATCTGCGCCGCGTCGAGCACGGGGAACATTTGCTGGTGGCGGGTTTCTATGACGCTCATGGACCGGTCTCCTTGGCGGGCAAAGTGAGGCTTCTTGCCGCGCGGGGCAAGGACGCGGTGCGGACACGGGGCCAACCCTTATGACGCAGGGTTCAAAGAATGAGACTGGCACAAAGCAAAGAAAAAGCCCGGAAATCCCCTGTACTGTGCTTTGCACCGACGTTGGAGCACGCGCTCATGAGGCTCGGAAACCGAAGGCGGCTAATCGCGCTCCTCGCCGCGGCGGGGCTCGCGGTCTTTGCCGGTCTTGCCGCCAGGCTTGCCGTTGCGGATACCGAGGCGAGGCCTTGCACCGAGGATGCCATGCTTGTCTTCGACGCCTCGGGATCGATGTCCGGCGACGGCTGGGGCTATGGCAGCGAGAGCCCGAGCGAGGTGAGCCGCATGGACAAGGTGCGTCATGCCCTCGCCAAGGTCCTGCCGAGCATAACCCGCACCCGCCGCGTCGGGCTGATCACCTATGGTCCCGGTCCCTATAACCAGTGCAACGTCCATCTCGATCTTGCGCCCGCCGAGAACGCGGCGGATCGCATCATGCAGGTCATCAATGCGCTCGTTCCAGCCGGAAGAACGCCCTTGACCTCGGCCGTCGAGCAGGCCGCCAACGTGCTCGACTATCGCAGCAAGCCTGGCGTCATCGTACTGCTCACCGACGGCGAGGAGACGTGCGGGCGGCAGCCGTGCGATCTCGGCAAGGCGCTTCACGCTGCCGCCAACCATCTTACCGTTCACGTCATCGGACTTCGAGTGAAGGGCTATTCGTGGACCGGGGAGCAGAGCATTCTCGACGTGAAATGCCTCGCCGATCAGAACGAGGGTCTGTACATCACCGTAGAGCAGGAAGACGAGCTCATCGCGGCGCTGGAGAAGACGCTTGGCTGCCCGATGCTCTCGCAGGCTGTCCGATAGCGATCGAGCCCTTCGCTATCTCTCAGATCGAGTTAGGAAAATCCGCATGAAAGGCGTAAGGCTTCTCAGATGCACGCAGACGCCTTAAACTTCATGCGGTCGGTTGGGAGCCTAAGCGATGAGCGACGTGGCGGGCTTGAACGTGCAAGTGTTGCAGGACCAGGACCTCGTGGTCACCGAGCCCAGGACGGGCGAGAAGGTGGTCTACCGCCGCGACGGTAACTCTCCGCTCCTGGTATTGATGGACCCGCTCAGAGCCGATCCCGATGCGGCGCGCGTCAAATTTCTCGTCTCGGCGTGGAAGGCGGCACACGCCAAGGCTCAACAACTCGGCTGGCTGAAATCCTAACGCGGGCCTCGATCTGCCGGTCCGTCGTCTGATGCCCGAACAGGCTCCGTACCGCGCATGCACGAGGCCCTGACAGACGGCGTACACCCGGGCGCGACCGGCGAGACTTTGCCTGGCCTCGTCTTTGCTTTTCGTTTCACGTCCGATGGCGCAGAGGAACTGCCCGTCGAGAAGCCGATCGACGAAACTCCGGATGGCTGGCTCTGGCTCCATTTCAACCTCGCCGACGCGCGGGCTTGCCGCCTCATCAAGGGCGGACTTTGGCTGCCCGCTGTTGCACGCGATCTCCTCGTCTCCCCCGACGAGCATCAGCAGATCAATGTGAGCGGCGCGTGCCTCTACGGTGTGTTCGCCGACCTCGTCTGCGATCTCGACGGGCTCACCGAGGAGATCGGATTCCTCCATTTCGCCTTGAGCGACAAGCTTCTCGTCACCGGACGGAGGCGCTCGCTCAGCGCGGTGAACGCCACGCGCAAGATCGTTCACGGCGGCGCAAGCTTTTCCTCGCCGGCGGCGCTCCTGCAAGCGCTGATCGAGCAGGTGGTCGACTCGATCGACCGCTACGCCGACGACGCAGCGGCAAAGCTCGACCGCATCGAGGAGAAGATCGTCGCCGACGATGTCTACGAGGGCCGGCGCGTGCTGGGCCGCATTCGTCGCGCCACGGTACGCCTGCACCGCCAACTCGTGATCTTTCGCGCCCTATTGCACCGGTTCGAGCTCGATCTCGCCGGCAAGCTCACTCTCGATCTTGCGCCGGCGCGTCTCGGTCAGCGCATTGAGTGGCTCGACGCCGAGATCGTGTCGCTGCGCGATCGCGCCCATCTCCTCCAAGAGGAGGTCACCATGAAGACGGCCGAGCAGACCAACCGCAATCTCCACGTTCTCGCCGTCGTCACCACGCTGTTCATGCCGGCGAGCCTGATCGCCGGAATTTTCGGCATGAATGTCGGCGGGCTGCCGTTTGTTCAGGACAGTAATGGATTCTGGTGGGCGATGGCGATCGTGGCGGTCGCGTCGGCGATCGTGCTCTGGCTGCTCAAACGCTCCGGCATTCTCAAACACTAGCGGAAGGCGCGGCCGCGCTCTATCCGACGATCTCGCTCTTCTTGAAGCACAGCGCGATTTCGCGCTTCGCGTTGGCGGGGCTATCGGAGCCGTGCACGGAGTTGCGCTGGAGATTGACGGCGAAGTCCTTGCGGATGGTGCCGGGCGCCGCATCGACCGGATTGGTTGCGCCCATCACCGCGCGGTTCTTGGCGATTGCGTCTTCGCCCTCGAGCACCTGGATCACGATCGGCCCCGACGTCATGAAATTGATCAGGTCCTTGAAGAAGGGCTGGTCCTTGTGTACGTCGTAGAACTTGCGCGCGTCCTTCTTCTTCCACAGCACACGCTTCTGCGCGACCACGCGCAAGCCTGCCGCCTCGAGCCGGGCGATGATCAGTCCCGTCAGGTTCCGCTCGGTGGCGTCGGGTTTGATAATCGAAAGCGTGCGTTCAACGGCCATACAATCAGTCTCCAGAGGATTTCGGCTGTGGCGGGCTTATAGCGGCGCCGCATGACAGCGGCAAGGCAATCCTCGTCACCTTGATTTCGGTCGAGCCCGGACGCTCTACGCCTTCTTTTGCCAGCGGCCTGCATCGTCCTGCTGCCAGTAGCTCACCGCGTATCCCCGCGCCTTGGCCGCCTGCCAGTCTTCGCGCGCCTTGGCCACAGCGGCATCGTCGCGTCCGTCGAAGATGAACACGACGCGATCGTATCCCGAGGCGTCGGCAAGCGCCGCGCCGTCGACCAGGAAGCGAACGCGCGCGCCGTTCGGGTTGTCTTCGCCGGTGGTGAGGTAGACGGGATGCGCCTCGGGCTTCCCCTCGCGCGCGGTGCCGTGCGGCAGGAAGCTCTCCTCACGATAGGTCCATAGCAGCGTGTTGAGCGCCTCGATACGTTCTTCGCTCGCGGCCTGCACGACCGCACGCCAACCGCGCTCGAGCGAGCGCTCGAGCAGATTGGGCAGCACGTCATCGAGCGAACGCTGCTCGAGATGATAGAAGTAGATTTCCGTCGCGCCCCCGCTCATCGCTACGCCTCACACATAGGGATTGTCGCCCTTGCGCAGATGGAGCCTGATCGGGGTGCCCGGCAGGTCGAACGTCTCGCGCAACGAGTTCACGAGGTAGCGCACATAGGAATCGGGCAGGGCCTTGGGCCGCGAGCAGAACACGACGAAGGTCGGTGGCCGCGCATTCGCCTGCGTGACGTATCTAAGCTTGATGCGCCGCCCCGAGACCGCCGGCGGCGCATGCGCCTCGATGGCCGATTGCAGCCACTGATTGAGCCCATGCGTCGGCAGCCTCACGTTCCACAAGCGGTCGGCCTCGATCACCGCCTGCATCAGCCGGTCGAGGCCGCTGCCGGCGAGCGCCGAAACCGGCACGAGCGCGACTCCTTTCACTTGCGGGAGCAGCCGCTGGCACATTTCGCGCAGTTCCCCGAGGCGCTTCTCGCGGTCGCGCACGAGGTCCCATTTGTTGACGGCGATGACGAGCGCCCGCCCCTCCTCGGCGATCAGCTCGGCGATCTGGAGATCCTGCTTCTCGAATGGATGCTCCACGTCGAGCAGAAGCACGACCACCTCGGCGAAACGGATCGCCTTCAGCGCATCGCCGACGGAAAGCTCCTCGGCGCGGCCTTCGATTCGCATCTTGCGGCGAAGCCCCGCGGTATCGAACAGAAGGAGAGGCCGCCCCTGGTAGGACAGCGGTGACGCGACCGAGTCGCGCGTGATGCCTGCCTCGGGCCCTGTGATCATGCGCTCTTCGCCGAGCAGCGCATTGACCAGCGTGGATTTGCCGACGTTCGGCCTGCCCACGATGGCGATGCGGAGCGGGCGGGCGCCTTCCGCGTCCGCTTCTTCCGTCTCAGCAATGCCGCTCTCCCTGTCGCCAGAGGCTGCCTTGACGCTTTGCTCGATCGCCTCGGTCAAGTCGCCGATGCCAAGGCCGTGCTCGGCCGAGATCGCCAGCGGCTCGCCGAGCCCGAGCTCGTAGGCTTCGTAGAGTCCCGCCTCGGCCGCCCTCCCCTCGCATTTATTGGCGGCGAGGATCACGGGCTTGCCCGCCTCCCGCACCATGGCCGCGAACATCTCGTCGGCCGGAACCAGTCCGGCCCGCGCATCGATGAGGAAGACGACGAGATCGGCATGGGCGATAGCGGCTTCGGTCTGCCTGCGCATGCGCGGCGTCAAGCCCTCATCGCCGGGCTCGAGGCCCGCGGTATCGACCAGCGTCACGTCGTAAATTCCCACCATCGCCTCGGTTTCGCGCCGGTCGCGGGTCAGCCCCGGCTGATCGTCGACGAGCGCGAGCCGCTTGCCGGCGAGCCTATTGAACAGCGTGGACTTGCCGACATTCGGCCGTCCGACGATGGCGATGGTGTAGGACATTGGGGCGTCCGGGAAGAAAACGAGTAGCGCGTCGGCTCACCCCTAGTTGAGGGCGATCAGCGTGGCGTTGTCGGCCAGGATATACATGCGCCCGCCGGCTACAATGGGGGAGACGAACACCTTGGTTCCGAGATCGAGATTGGAAACGACCTGCCCGCTGCGCGCATCGGCGGCAACCAGGAGGCCGTCGCCCGAGACGAGCCACAGCTTCCCTCCCGCAAGCACCGGTCCGCTCCAGCGTCCGGAACCCGGCAAGTCGCTCGTCCATTTGACCGACCCGTCGCTGCGCGAAAGGGCAAGCAGCTTGCCGTTGAGGTCCACGACGTAAACGGTGTCGCCGGCGACCCACGGCATCTGCGTGCTGGCGATGTTGCGGGTCCACACCCGCACCCCGTCCGATTCGGAGGTCGCGATCATCTTGCCGCCATGGCTCACCGCGAACACCACGCCCTTGTCGATCACCGGCCGCGCCGGATCGCCGAGAATGCCGGCGGCCGAGGTCTCGGTGGTGCGCGCAAGCGAGTCGCTCCATGTCGGCTTGCCGCTTGCCACGTCGTAGGCGGCGATGTCGCCGGCCGGGAACGGCGCGATGACGACATTGTCGCTGACCGCCGGACTGACGTTGCTGAGGATGGTCGCGATTTGCGGGAGGCCACGCGCCGTCCACGCCTCTGAGCCGTCGGCTGCGTTCAGCGCATGCAGCACATTGTCGGCCGAGATGAAGAACACTTTTCCGGCAGCGGCCGTGGGCGAGCTCCGCACCGGCTCGCCTATGACCTTGGTCCATTGAATCGCCCCGCTGCCGGGATCGATGGCTACCGCCGTGCCGTAGCCGGTCGTGACGTAGAGCCTGCCGCCGTCGAGCGCGAGGCCGCCCCCGAAGCCCTCCTTGCTCTTCTCGTTCTCCGGCGTGACGCTCACCGACCAGGCTCGCGCCCCGCTCGATGCTTGGAAGGCCGAGACGTTCCCCGCGGCATCGAGCGTGTACACATAGCCGTTGGCGGCGAGTGGCATCGCGCTCAAGCGGCCGCTCGACGAGGAACCGGTGCCGGCGTCGGCCGACCAGACTTTCTGCACCTGCTCGTTGAGCGCCAGGTGACCGAGATTATTGGACGCCGTACCGCCGGGCTCGGTCCAGGAGTCGTTGGCGCGAGGCGCCGGCAGTGACACTGGCTTGGGTGCCCCGGATGGGTTGAGGTCGTTCGCGCTCGGATCGGTGATGACCGCGATGCGCTCACCGGGAAGAATCTCTTCTTTCTTGGCAAAGGGATTGCGAATATTGGAGAGTGGCCCGCTGCAAGCGGCGAGGCTCACAACGAGAGTCGCCGCAAGTCCGGCGCCGAACAGGCGCCCGCCCGTTCCCCGTGTAAGACGAACGCCCAACTTCGAGCCGCCCTCCGCGCCAGATGCGCGCTATTTCGCCGTGGTGCTCAGCGCCTGCGGCGTTCCCACAATAAGCGCGAGCATCATGTCGGCGCGATCTCGTAAATTCGGCGGCGTGGCCTGATCGGCGAGCAGATCGCTGAACTCCTTCTCCGCCGTCCGCATGTCGTTGTTCCGGTAGGCCGAGAGCCCGAGCAGCTCGCGCGCCGAGAAGCTCCACGCGCCGTTCGACTCGGCGAGGCCCTTGAGCCGCTTCTCCATCTCGGCGTAATCGGCCTTGTCGAGCCTCAGCGCGGCGGCCTGGATCGTGGCGTAGCCGCGCAGAATAGAATCGACGCTCTGATCGCTGGCGAGCGCGTCGTAATCGGCAACCGCCTTGTCGGCATCCCCGGCCTTCGCTTCGCCGGCCGCGATCTGGAAGCGCGAAAGGACACGATAGCCGTCCGGGCCGTCCTTGACGAGCTGAGCAAAGATGTCCTTGGCCTTGGCCGCGTCGGGCCCGTCTTCCACGGCCAGCGCCTTGCTGAATTGGTCGCCGGCCTCGGCCGATTTCCGCTCCTGCCAAGTGTTCCAAGTCTTATAGCCGGCAACGCCCGCCACCAGCACGACCGCCGCCGCGAGCACGTAGATGCCGTACTGGTCCCACAGCTTCTTGTATTGGTCCTGGCGGACCGCTTCGTCTACTTCACGGATGAATTCACTGTCGCGGTCGGCCATGGTTGCGGACTCTTAATCGACTGGTCGCTCTCTTAGGGCGAACGAGCGGCGCAATTGGACGGCCGTCGCTCCTCCCTGCCCGCCGTATAGTGAAGCCGGCTTGCTCGCGCAAGGTAAAGAGCCCGGACCGTCGCTCCAGGCTTGTAACGAAATCCCGTGGGCCGGCTAACTGCCTGTCATTTTGGTCTTTTTCGTGGCTGCCTCGGGCTCGTCGCACATCGGATAGGTGTACTCGGCCGTTGGGAAGGCGCGTGTTCTCACCTCGCTTGCGAAGGCTTTGACCGCATTCTCGATGCCAGCGCCGAGCTGGGCGTATTCCTTGACGAATTTCGGAACGCGCTGCGAGAGCCCGAGCATATCCTCGAGCACGAGGATCTGCCCGTCGCATTCGGCGGACGCGCCGATGCCGATGGTCGGGATCGAGATTTGCTTGGTAATACGCGCAGCAAGCAGTTCGGCGAGCGCCTCGATCACCACGGCGAACGCGCCGGCTTCGGCGATCGCCTGGGCATCGGCTTCGTAGGCCGCCCATTCCGAGCGGTAGCGACCGCGCGGCTTGAAGCTGCCGATCGTGTTGATCGCCTGCGGCGTCATGCCGATATGGCTCATCACCGGAATACCGCGATCGGCGAGATAACGGATCGTCTCGGCCATCTGGACGCCGCCCTCGAGCTTGATCGCGCCGGCCCCCGTCTCCTTCATCACTCGCGCTGCGTTGCGGAAGGCAACCGCCGGGCTCTCCTCGTAGGAGCCGAACGGCATGTCGACCACGACGAGCGCGCGCGAGGAGCCGCGCACCACGGCCTGGGCATGCATGATCATGAGCTCGAGCGGCACCGGCACGGTCGTCTCGTAGCCGTGCATCACCATGCCGAGCGAGTCGCCGACCAACAGGAAATCGACATAGGGATCGATGATGCGGGCGGTATGGGCGTGGTAGGCGGTCAGCGCCACGATAGGAGCACCGCCTTTGCGGGCCCTGATCTCGGGCGCCGTGATGCGCTTAACTGAGAAATCTTTCGACACGTCTCGTCGAGCTCCTCAAAGCATTAAAGGCCCAAAGGGGGCCCGGATCTCCACTCCTTATCGCAGAATATAGGAAGCTTGTGCACTGCAAAAAATCAGCCCGGAACTTGCTTTGGGTCAATGCGGCAATGGCGCAACGCCGATCACCGCCTGATGCAGCCAAAACAGGGTCGCGAGATAAAGGGCCGTCCCGGCGACCACGGCGATTGCGTCGTTCCTAGGCTTCGGCGCCCCCTCGACTGCGACCAAGCTCGTCGGCCGCCGCCCCGTCTTCAGGCTGATGCGGTCGTACACGGCATAGGCGAGAAAGGAAGCGAACAGGATCATCGAGGCGAGGTCGCCGTTGGCGATGAGATGGGCGAGCGCCCAGGTCTTGATGGCGACAAGGAACGGATGCTTGAGCCTTTCCTTGATCTTGCCGGGCACATAGGCGGCGACCAGGAAGATGAAGGCGGGCCACATCAGGATGATCGCGATCCATCGCGTCCAGGAAGGCGGCGACCAGATGGTAACCGAAGGCGCCTTCGCGAAGGCGTAGATGAGGAGGATGAGGCTTGCGGCCGAAAGCACCGCGAACATCGCCCTGTAGCCCGATTCGCCGAGCCGCCCGACCAACCGGCCGCGCAAATCTCCCATCGTCGGCACGAGATGGATGCCGAAGAAGATGACAATGGCCGCGATGAGTAGCGTCATGCCCCTGCCCTCCAAACCGTGGCAACAAAGACCGGGATCGCCTCGCCGTCAACTGCGATCGGTGGGCCTGCGCCTGGGACGACTGAAAGACTATTGTCGCTTCGAACCATTAGCCTTGAGATGGACGGTGCGATAAAGCTCAAACGACGGCCTCGCCGAACTGTTGGCAAGGAGACAACGCAATGAAGATCGAAAGAGTGAGTCTCGCTGCCATCGCCATTCTCGTTGCGCTCACGGTTGCCACACCACTCGCCGAAGCCGGGCAGCACAAGGCCTGCCGTCACGGCGCCAAATGCTACAAAGCCCCGCGCTATGTCAGGCCCTATGCCGCGGAGGGCTGGCTCAATTTCCGCTTCTTCGGCGATTTCAGCGGCCCCTGCGCCCCGCTCCTGCGCGACGCGATCGAGATCGACACGCCCGACCCGCGCTATTGGAACGCATACGAACATTGCATCGGCATGTGAGGCGCTGAATGGCATCTGTCGTAAAGGCCGCGCACGGAGCAAATGATGGGGCATTAGAGATTGATCCTCGCTAGGCTGCATTGCTAAATCGAGCGACGCCCCGCAACGACCAAGGTGCAGCGCCGCTGACTGCGAGAGCTCTGTGATGCCTGCAAAAAGGATGGATCAATTGGAACGGAGCGATCACCTTGATCGCGACAGCGTCGTCCCGCTCTATTTCCAGCTTCAGGAAATCCTCAAGGAGAAGATCGAGCTCGGATTGTGGAACGCGGGCGAGGCCCTTCCCCCCGAGGAGGAATTGTGCGCCACCTACGATGTGAGCCGAACGGTTGTGCGTCAGGCGCTCGCAATATTGGAGCAGGATCGCCAGATCATTCGCGTTCGGGGCAGCGGCACGTTTGTCGCCGTTCCCAAGGTCGAGCAGCGCGCCGGAGGCTTCAGCCGGCTGCTGGACTCGGCGACCCCCGGGGCGCAAATCACGATCCTAGACGCACGCACCCAGACGGCTTCTCGCCGCATCGGCGCTCAGCTCAATCTGAAAAGCGATAGCGACATTCTGAGAGTGATGAGCTTGCTGCATATTCGCGACGTGCCGGTCGCCCTGTTCGACTCGTTCTTTCCGGTTTCGGATAGCACCGAATTGCGGCGCATTCTTCCCCGCGCCTTCCCCAGCGTGCTGACCAATCGCCCGCGCCGAACCATCGAGCTGACCAAAACCGAAGTCACCATCGAGACCAGCTTTTGCAGCAAGTGGGAAGCGGAACAACTGGCGATACCCTTCCGCGGCGCCGTGTTCGTGACGCTGATCGTCGAGCATCGCGCCGCGGGCCATCAGGATCGTCCCTTCGAGGTCGCCAGGGCAGTCTACCGCGCCGACCGCGTTCAATTTCATCTGGAGCTTTCAGGCCACAGCGCCATCCCGCAAGCCACTTGGCAGCTCTCCGAAGCGAATTGACGCATCTTAGAGCCGCCAGCAGCTTCTGATCGTCCAGCGGTCATCCATCACGACGTCTGCTGCTTCACGGGCGTTGGGAACGAATTTTTCGACCGGCGGAACGTCGAGCCGCTTCCCCTCGCGCCAAGGAAAGGTGGATAGCTCGATTACGTAATCGTGGCCGGGCTCCGCGCGCCGCGCGTAGGAGAATTCGCAGTCCAACAGCTCACGCAAGCGCTTCGGATCGTATCTCGCCTCGCGGGCAAGCTCCGGCAGCGTCTTGTCCCCCGGGAGCAATTCCGAACGATTGCGCGCGAAGATCGCATGGTCGCCGGCGACGTAAAGGCAGGTGGCGGACGGCGCATCACGTTGCACCAGATGGCCGCCAAATTTCTGCGAGCCTGGCTGCAGCCGCCAATCCTCGACATAGGCGCCGCTCGGCGCCCTCTCGATCATGCAGGTCCCGCCCTCGAGCCACTCCATCCATCCCGGCTCGGGGAAGGTAATAACCGGCTGAAACCGGAACAGATAGCTCTCCCTCGGCCAGCTCGCGGTGGGGAACGGTTTGGCTTTGGCGTCGAACAGCGTCACTCCGCAAAAGCAGTCCTGTTCCGCTAACGCGAGCAGCTCCTCAATGGAGCAATCTTCGAGCCCTCCTCGCGACCTGAGGTCGGGGCGCGTCGCCGATACGCGAATGTCGCCCACACCGGAAAGCGTCTGGACCCAGATGACGCGCGTGCTGGTATCCTCCGTCCCGTCGGCGAAGCGGATGTAGCGGCGGTACCAACAGCCCAACAGCCGCGCGGGTACGGTGACCGAGCCGCATGTCGCGCTCGGTCCCTCAACAGCGATATCGTTCATCATTGATTTGGCTTGGCGTATGAAAGTTGGGTCGATCCCGCTTCGGTGCTCAAGGTGGTCAGCGAGTACAGCAGACCGCCGACGATCAGTCCCACGATCGGCGACAGATCGGCGCCGTCGAGGTAGTTCATCGAGACGTATCCCTGCCAAAGAGCGGTGTTGGCGCAGAGCCCGCCGGCCACAATGCCGACGATCAGGGACAGCAGGGCCGGCCAGTTGAATCCCTGCTGGTACCAATAGAGTCCGCCGCTGCTCCTCACCAGATCAGACGACGTGTATTGGCCGCGCCGGCGAAAGTAGTCGACGATGAAGATGCCGGCCCACGGTGACATCACGATCACGAGCAACGACAGGAACTGGGTGAAGACGATCGAAAAGTCGTAGACGAACAGTGCGACGCACGCGGCGCCGACGGTTATCACGCCGTCGATAAGGACGCTCTTGTAGCGCGCGACCCTGACCCCGAGCGCCAGGAGATTGAGACCGCTCGAGTAGCTGTTCATCACGTTGTTGGCGACGACGCCGGCGATGACCACGATCAAGAACGGGAACAGGAACCAATTCGGAAGAATCTTGGGCAGATTGCCCACCGGGTCCGACGTGTCGACCAGGGTGCCGATGACGACGCCCAATCCGCCGTAAAGCACCGACGGTATGAAGTTGGCGACAGTCACCCAACCGACGATCGCCGCGCGATCCGAATTCTTCGGCAGATAGCGCGAGTAGTCCGAGGCGAAATTTACCCAGCTCATCGCCCCGGCGCCGAGCACCGTGGCGAGCCCGAGGAACCAGGTCGCCATCGGCGTCGCTGCCGCCAAATTTGCCGCCGGCTGGTAGTCCCAATTGACCTTGGGGATGGTGAGCGCGGCCATCACGAGCGTAAGGGCCGTCAACAGATAGGAGAGCCATTTCTGGGCCACGACGAGCGTCGCATGACCGAGAACCGGAATGGCGAAGGTCAGGATCGCCATGATCACGAGGAAAGGCGCCAGCATCCAGTGCGGCGTCGCAATGCCCGCCTGCTCGAGCAGCGTCTTGATGGCGAAGGTGCCGATGATGATGTTCACCGTTTCCCAGCCGAGCGTGGCAGCCCACGAAAATGCGGTCGGTATGGCGTTGCCGCGAAGTCCGAACGGCGCCCGGCTGATGATCAGCGTGGCGGTGCCGGCCCGCGGTCCCGGCAGGCTGCACAGGCCGACGATCACGTAGGCCAAGCTGCCCACGATCACGATCGACAAACCCTGCCAAAGGTTGAGCCCGTACAGGATCAAGACGCCGCCGGCGATCATGTTAATGAACGTCGAATTGGCGCCGAACCACGGCCAGAACAACTCTTTCGGCGAGCCGTGGCGATGCGCGTCGGGGATAATGTCGATGCCGTAGACCTCGATCTTGCCGAACTCATCGAAGGCAGGAGCGGCCGAGGACGGCGCGGTCGCAGGGACCTCGGATGCGCGACTCATGGATTCCTCCCGTCTATTTGTAATTACTTTTTATGAATTTGTAATAACAACTTCGTAGGCCGCATGTCAACGACGCTTGCGTACCCTCGCAATGCCGAGGCCGCGAACAGGCGCGACAAGGCATCAGCCGGAGGCCCACATCCGGGTTCTCGCGCTTACATGAGCACGTGCATGATGAGCCGCGCGCGTGCCAAAACCGCCGAGGCACCCGGTTTCAGCTCAGCGGCTGCCGTACTCGTCGCGGCGCCGCCACCAGATGCCGGTCTCGTTGCGGCCCTTAGGCGCGCGGTCGAGCCACTGATAGGCACCCCAGAGACTGTCCAAGCCGCGGGCGTAGGTGGAGTAAGTGTGATAGACCACGCCGTCCTCGAGTGCGAATGCGCTCATGCCCGGTCTCTCGCGCATATAGCTCGGCGCATCGGTTCCGCACATCGTCGCAAACTTGACGACGGGCTCAGGGAACTGCTCGGCCGCCAACGGATGGCCGCCGCGCCGGTAGTTGTATTCGACGTTTCCGGCGCGCTGCTGCCTCTCGGTGATCGAAACGTCGAAGTCAAAATTGAAGTCGCCGTCGATGGACGATGCCCAGGGGAAGGCCCACCCCATCCGCCGCTTGTACGCCCGGAGCGTTGCCAGCGGCGCCCGCGATACCGCCCACAACATGACGTCATGGTTCGCGAGGTGAACGGCAAAACCGTTGAACCCGTCGGCGATCATCGAGCATGACGGACAGCCTGCCTTGTAGTCGGGGCCGAACATGAAGTGGTAGACGAGGAGCTGCGAGCGTCCCCTGAAGAGATCCGCCAGCGATGCGCTCCCCTCATCGGTTTCGAACCGGTACTCCTTATCGATTCTGACCCATGGCAGCTCCTGCCGCCGCTCGGCCAATTCGTCGCTTCGCCGCGTAAGTTCCTTTTCCGCTTCGAGCAGCTCGAGCCGCGCTTTGAGCCACTCTTCGCGTGTTCCGGTCTTGTGTTTCGTCATCGCACCCACTCTCTTCAGGTGATCGGCACCCTACCTTCCTTGGCGCTAGGACATGCCTGCCGGCTTTGGGCCGACCGGTCAGCTCGCGTATTTGTATTTCGGCCGCCACCCCCCCCGCTCCTTCGGGAAGGAGATCGAAGAAGTGCCACACGAAACAGAAGTCATCGCCGGGCGAGAACGAGGTATCGGCAACGCGCACCAGCTTCTTGCCCTTGCGCTTGAACACCGAGACGCCGGGCAGATATCCGTCCTTGCCGCGGTAACCCATGTGCTCGGCGAAATTCGTGCCTTGGTAGGACACCATGGGGAATCTCCAACCGCGACTTTGGGCGAATTCCATTTGCGCGTCGGGCGAATCCGGCGAGGCGACCACGAAAGCGGCCCGACTCCGCAGATGGTCGTAGGCTCCGTTGAAACCGTCCGCCCAGAGCGTGCAATAAGCGCAGCCCTTGCCCATGTTGTGCACGACGAACAGCGTGTCCTTGTCGCCGAACAGCTCCGAGAGCCGCGTTACGCCGTCCATCGTCGCGAATTCGTAGTCGCTCACCTCCTCCGGCTCGATCTCGGCCTGCAACTTGCGCATCTTCTTGCGCAGCTCGCCGATCTGGCCGCGATACTCGGCAAGCTTCTGCGCCGTCTTGGCATAGTTCATCGCCGCACTCCGTTGCTCTCACACGATGCGCATTCGTTCTGAAAGGCACTACCGTGCTGCTGCATGACTATTTCTCCGCTTTCGGCTTGCGAAGGGTCCGCCTCTTCGCGCTCCGGCCCAATTTGGAGGTCCGCCTGCCGTCCCGTGGCGCCCCGCGCCGGCCGCGCCGCTCCTCGATTTCGTGCAGCGAAGCGGCCAGCAGGTCGAACTGAGCTTGCCAATACCTGCTGTAGCGGTTGAGCCAGACCGCGGCGGTATAAATCGGCCCGGCATCGAGCCGGCAGCGGCTGATGCGTCCGGTGCGCTCCTGTGCGATCAGCCCTGCACGCACGAGCACCTGAATGTGTCGCGAGATCGCCTGTAGCGAGATGTCGAACGGTGCCGCGATTTCAGAGACCAGGAGGTCGCGTCCGTCGAGACGCGTGAGGATTTCGCGTCGCACCGGATCGCTGAGCGCAAAGAACACCCCGCTTAGCGCCTCCTGCTCGGCTTCGGCGGCGGAGACGCCATGCTTCACCACATGCAACGAGGGCAACGCCATGCCCGAATGATTATCAACAGAGTTATTGATAGTCAACACATGGGTTGATTATCCGGCTGCAACGCGCAACGCGATCGGACCTCGCCCGGGGCCAGGTGGACCCTCACTGCTTGTCGAATACGATCTCGACGCGCCGGTCCTTCCCGGGATGCTGCCACAGCCCGGTGAACTCACGACGGGATTTGGCTTCTCGCTACTGCCCCTTGCACAGGGGAAGCGGCTGGGGCGGAGGCGCCGGATGATCCTTCTTGTATTGTTCGATGATCGGCTCGAGCGTCTCTTTCGGCCAAAACTTCGGAGCGCCGATCTCTTTGAGGCACGACGCATTCCAGTATAGGCCGACGCGCGCCGGCGACTTGCCGGCCTTCACGGCTTGCGCGACGGCGGCGATATCGCCGGACTCAGGATAGATGTAAAGCGTCGACGGCTCTTTCATCATCGGAATGATTTTTGCCGCGTCCGACTGCGACCAACTGGTGCAACCGTTGCTGCGGCCAGCCGCGTAATCCACCAGCGTTCCGAACGGAACATATCCCTCCTCGTTCGCGTACGGACTGTCCGGATCTTTTCGCCGACATGCGACCCGCAGCACCACCGCCGGATGCCCGCCGATGACGCGAGGTCGGGCATTTGCCGTTTCGCCTTCGCCGTCGAACTGGACGAACGAGCGGTTGAAGGCGACATATTTGCCTGCGCCGTTGCGGTAATAGCCCTTAAAACGCGTGATCGTCTCTTCGGTCACGTAGGGACCACCCGTCGTCAGCTTGGAATCCATTGCATTGCTGAAATTCTTCGCACAGCGGATTCCGTTGGTGAAATTTACACCCGCTACGTTGCGGCCGCTGCCGTGCCCGGAAGGTACGGCGCGAAACGTCTGATCGGCTTCGCAGATGACGTAGAACCTGCGCGTGAACCCCCCGGGCCGGGTCGCGTCCATGGCGAAGTAGCAGGGATTCTTGACCTTTCCCTCGCTCACCTTTTGCAGATAGAGCGCGCGCGCCCTCTGCAGCACCACCGGCGCGATCTGGCCGTCGCCCTCCCCGATATGGGCCTTGAGCCAGGCCGGAATCTCCGCTGCCTGCTCCACCGCAAAGACCCGCGCCGCCGACATGGCGGCGAGAAGACTGACGGTCCCGGCAATAGCAAGAACAAGCGATCTGACCTGCAACGACCAAGTCTCCCCTCGACACTTCCGCCGTTTGGCCGCAACCGCTGCGGCCCAACGCGGCCGATGCGAACGGCCCCCGTTCCCTAAAGATCACCGAAGCCCTCTTGCCCTGAGTTTAGACGATGGACCCTTGCGGTAAAAAGCGGGCATTTTGCCCGGCAGGTCAGGGTCGACTCGGCCGCGCCAATCGCAACGGCTGTCCGCACGCCACGCCCCCGACTTAGAGGTGCCTTAATTTCTTCGCGCCATCCTTGGAGGATGCTCACGCCACACGGCTCGAAACCGATGCAGCGGAGGGCGAGTGGAGATTGCCATGGACAAAGGCCTTAGGCTCGGCATCACGGCGGCAATGATCGGCATGGCTGCGCTTGCGAATGCCGGCCCCGCTCATGCTGGAAATGGCTCGGCGATCGGAGCGGGTCTGGTCGGATTCGGCGTCGGCGCTGTCGTGGGCAGCATGCTCACTCCTTCCGAAGTCTATTACGGACCGCCGCCCCCGCCGGACCCCTACGACTATTACGGCTACGACGATTACGGGCCGGTCGATTACGCACCGGACTACGGCTATGAACCGGACGACTACGGGCCGCCTCCGCCGCCGCGACCACACCCGCGTTTGAAGGCGCCTCGACCGCGGGATGCGAGCCAAACCCATGCCGTGCCTTTGCCGTCAAGAAATCCGGCCAAGGCGGCACCCTCCCCAAACGCCGCGCAAAACGGGGAGGCCAAGTTCAAGGCCGCCCAGGCGAAAGCCAAGCGCGCGGGTGTCGAAAACCTCACCCAAGAGGACATCGAGGGCTTGAGCTACGCCCAGCTTAAGCAGCTCAGAGGCTATTGAACGGCCGCTCCGAGCGAACCCCGTGTCGTTGCTGCCCGTCGATGCGCAGGGACGGAGCCAGCAAAGCGGCGCGTTTGCCGTCGGGCGCTAGTAGACTACGACAGGTCCGTAAACGTCATAAAAGCCGGTAGCCGGACCATAGCTGAATGAGTAGATCGGACGTGCTTCGTCGTTAGGACGGAAGACGTGGTGGCGCAGATAGTGGTGCCGCTCCGGTCCGCCCGGTCCGATGATCAGGTAGCCGCCCCCGAAATCGCCCTCATCATGAATCGAATTGGCGATGGCCGGGCCGCTGAACAGCGCCGCGCCGCCCAATAAGGCGAGCGCAAGGGCGCCTTGCTTCGTGCTTATTCTCATGGGTCAAGCCTCCTTTCGTCGGCTGCCCCCACAAGGAACCAACGGCGGCGCGCGGGAACTGTTCCGGGCGTTTTCCGAACACGCAACCGATCCATTTAAGCGCTTGAGCGCCTTCACCAATTCGGGGGGCCGATCGCGCTCGGCCGCCGGTGGAATACTGGCTCGTGGATCGAAGAGCACGGCTGTGTCATGATCCGGGCCATGGACCTGGAAGTCGCGCGGAAGGCCCTGTCGAAGCGGAGGGCGTCCGCCTCCACGAAACGGCTCGCATTCCTTATCGTTGCGGGCCTCGTCCTTATCGCAGGCGTTCTCTTGCGCGCGGGTCAATATTTCGGCCAGCCGGACGTGGAGCAGAATGCGCCGGTCACGGTTGTCGCGCCCCTTGCGCCCGCTCCCGCTTTGGAACCGACCGACTCCGTTGCGAAGACACCGACGCCCGCGCCGGGCCCCGCAACCGCGCCCAACGAGCAGGCCGCACAGACAGGCGAGGTTGTCAAACCGGCTGAACACAGTGACGAGGCGGTTGAGCACGCCGAGCCCCCCAACCTTCCGGGCTCGGGAATGATCCTCGTTTCCAGACAGCCTGTCGAAGTGAGGGCGGGTCCATCCTCCTCCGCGCCGACCACGTTTGGCTTTCCAGCCGGCCGGTCCTTCCGCGTGGTCGGCCACGAAGGAGGTTTCGCCAAGATCGAGGACGTGAAGAGCGGCGCCAGCGG
>NZ_DASRGO010000016.1:0-11163 GCF_035650995.1 Methyloceanibacter sp.
GCATGACCAGCAAAGATTTGGGGCAAGCATAAGACAAGACTCCTCTCCCTTTGCGGAGAGCGGGGAGCCTGTTGCGGCGCTCTGGAAAGAGCCGCGGGCATTTCGGCACGATTCAGCGCCTCGCCGCCAAGGCGTGAGGTCATGTCAAAGAGCCGTCGGGTGGGCGAAGCCCACCGTTTCAAAGAGCCGTCGGGTGGGCGAAGCCCACCCTACCCCCATGCTTGCCCTCGGGCTTGACCCGAGGGAGGGGGTGGCGCGCCGAAAAGCGCAAACCTATGGTGTCCGCGCTTCCTTTTGGGAAGCGCGGCGGGCGCCTTTCGGCGCGCCAGCAAGCGCTCTTTTGAGTGCGCTACCGCGCCTTGCGCTACTTGAGCGCATGGCGCAGCTTCCGCGCCCTTCGAGCGCATGCTCATTTTGCGGCGATTTGGCGAACACCGGGCCTCGCTTCTTGTTTGGCCCCCGCCGGCCGCCGCGAGGCAGGCTGGCCGGAGCCAATCCATCAGCCAGCTCCTGGCAGGGACTCGTAGTGGTCCCGGGAGGAGCCCCAATGTCCGCCCGAGTGCCCATGCTGCGTGCATGAACCCGCGGGGCGCCGCCCCCCGTCCCGCGTTCAAGACGCCTCATGAGCGCGCCCCTCAACTGGACGAGGTGGGCCGAGTTTACCGCCGTCTTGGAGGGCGGGGATAAGGCTCGCTCAGGCCGCGTCGAGCCGCGCAGCCTCGGCCTCGATCGCGGCGCGGAAGCGCGCGGCTTCGGGGATCGGGGACAAAGGCTTGTCGCGGGGCGAGCGCGTCCCCGAACAGGTCTGGCTGGCTACTGCGCGTCACCCTCTGATGATGCACCCGCTCGAGGCGACAAAGCGAGGGGCGACAGCGTCGCTATCCTCGGCCATGACGAACCAAAGAGAGACCCAGGGTCGAAACCCGCCCCTCACGCGAACACGAGATATGCGCTCAAGGCCACGAGCAGCGCGGCGAGGATGACGCCGAAGGCGAGGTCGGGGAGGATGCCCGGCGCATGCACCGCCGTGTCGTCGAGGAGCCGCCCGGTGCGCACGAAGCGGACCGTGGCGCCGAGGATGACGAGGATGCCGACGGCGATGAAGGCGTGGCCCGCGCCGAAACCGAACGGACCCGAATAGCGCTCGAGCTCCGCGCGGGCCTCTTCGCCCGGCCCCGTGCCGGCGAGCAGGGTGAGCGCGAACAGGTCGAACTTCTCGATCACGAAGCCGAAGGCGATGACGGCGATCCCGGTGCGGAGCCAGGCAAGGAAGGTCCGCTCGTTGGCGGCGTGGTCGGCATAGTCGCGGATCATTGGCTCCTCCTCCGATGCTCGAAGCGCTGAAGGACTATGCGTGCCGGGGCGGGGAGAGCAAGGGGGAGGGGCTGGAACCGAAGTGCGCTGCGTGCGTTCCGGTCCTGAACGGTGCTGCGGACTGTCTCCCGCCCGCAGATCGGACCCCGCCGCACATGGAAAAGCCCCGGAATATTGCTCCGGGGCTTTTTTGCTGCGCTGCTTGAGCGCGGTTTATCTTGATGCGCTATCGCTGCGCTGCTTGAGCGCGGGCTATTTAACGCGCTACCGCTCCGCTGCTTGAGCGCGGGTTAGAACCCGAACAGGGCGCGGGTGAAGTCGTTCTCGAAGGCTTCGCGCTTCCGCCGCATGCCCGGCCGCGGCGTCCATTGGCCGGCGACCACGTCCGGCTCGCTCGCCTCCGGCTCCTCGTAATAGACGGGCTTGCCGTTGAGCGCGGCCGCCATGCGCGCGTCGTGGCCGTAGATGTCGTTGAAGGTCGAGATCGAGCCGTCGTCGTTCACCTTCAAGGTGAAGTAGGTGATGTAGACCGGGATGTGCGTCTTGAGCTGGACGTGATTGTCGTCCCTCTGCAACGCCTCCTCGATATTGGCCTGCGACCAGCCCTGATCGTGATGCAGGATCAGCAGCGCAAGCTGCTGCGGGTTCTGCACCCGCATGCAGCCGTGGCTCTCGGCGCGCACGGTTTGCGCGAACAGATTCTTCTGCGTGGTGTCGTGCATGTAGACGTCATGCTTGTTGGGGAACAGGAATTTCACCGTCCCGAGCACGTTGGTCGGCCCCGGCGGCTGCACCAGGTCGAAATTGCGCAGGTCGTTCCGGCTCCAGTCGATCGAGTCGGGATCGACGTCGCGCCCGCCCAGTTTGACGCGCAAGCCGTGGCGCTGGAGGATCGAGGTGTCCCAGCCGCCGAAGAAGCCGCCGCCTCCCCCGAAATAGGGCGCGATCTCCTGCATCTTGATCGAGGTCGGCACGTTCCAATAGGGGTTGAACACGATCTCTTCCATCTCGTCGGAGATCACCGGCGTCTGGTGGTCGGGCTTGCCGGTCACCACGCGGGTGGAGTGGACCACCTTGTCGTCCTCGACCACGCGCAGCATGAACTCCGGGATGTTGACCGTCACGTAATAGGGCCCGAGATCGTGCGGCAGCCAGCGCCAGCGCTCCATGTTGACGAGGATCTGCTGGATGCGCTGCGAGTTCGACACCGGACGCTGCTGCGGCGCTTGCGGGTTGTTGAGGATGCGCCGCGTGCCGGCGCCCACCACGCCGTCGGGCGCCATGCCGTGGGCGAGCTGGAACTGCCTGACCGCGTTGTACACGGCCTTGTCGAACAGCCTCTCGTCGGCGCCCGCTTCAGCCGGAACCTCGAGCCGCTTGCGCAGCAAGACGACCTGATCGTCGGCCACGCCGAACTTGAGCACCGGCCCGTCGGGAATGACCACCACGTCGGGCTTCGGCGCCTCGGCCGCCGTCCCGCCGCCGCGGAGCTCGATCAGCTTCTGCCTGAGCAGCTCGAATTGCGGCTGGTCGGGCTGGAAGCTGCGCAAGTACGCGCCCGCGTCCGACCTGATGGCAATCGAGCCCAACACCTCGGCAGGGTTGGGGAGCATCAGCGTGGGATCGAGATTTTCGCCGCTGATGCGCTGCGGATTGATGCGGCCGCCGCGCGCATCCGCCGTATAGTCGAGCACGGCGTAGCTCAGCTTCGCCTCGGCCTCGGCGAGCCAGTCGGCGGCCTTGGCATCGAGCGGGTTGAATTGCTCCGGCTTGGGAAGGTCGTAATCCGAGGCCCTGAGACCGTAATCGTCGGCCTTGGCGATTTCCGCGATGGCCGACTTGGCGCGCGCGTTGAGCCCGTTCTCGTCGACCCACAAGAGCTTCTGATCCGGCACCGAATAATAGTCGAGGAGCGCCACCTGCTCGGACTTCCGCCCCGCAGGCTTCTCGGCGATCTTGCCTTGAACGGCGATGCGCAGCGCCTCTGACTGGTTGATGAGGTCGGAAGGACCGTCGGGCTCGGCCGCATAGGCGGGAAGGCTCAGGCACCAAGCCGCGATCAGTCCCAAAAAGATTGGCCTCATGATCCGTTCCCTCTCACGGTCGAGCCGGCTGCCCCCGAAAATCATGCTAACCGATTTAGAGCGCAAAACGGCTCAAATTTTGGCGAATTGACAGTTGCCTGCCACTGTTGCCGGAAGGGCACTGAATCGGCCCTTTTCCTCAGGCGAGCGCCAGGATTTCCTCGATACTGAGGTGGCCGGGGACGAAGGTGATCGGCACCGGGAAGGTGCCGACATGGCCCCCGCCGGCAAGGGTTGTGACGAGTTGCCCCGGGCCGGCCGGGTCCTTGGAGGCGCCGAGCACGAGCACGCCGATATCCTGGTCCTCTTCGACGAGCTTCATGATCTCCTCCGCCTTGCCGCCTTCGCGCACGATCTCCTCGGGCACCACGTCCTCGAAGCCCATCGCCTTCAGCTTGCGCCCGAACAGGCGGAACACCGCGCGCGCCTTGTTGTGCCCTTCCTCGCGCGCCACCTCCTCGATGCCGAGCCAATGCTGGAATTCGACCCCGGGCTCGATGACGTAGAGGAGCGCAAGCTGGCCGTGGGTGCGCTTCACCCGCGAGGCGGCGAACGCGAGCGCGCTCTCGCATTCCGGCGTCTCATCGACCACAACGAGGAACTTGCGCTTGTGCCCCTCGGCGAACATCTCGCGCTTCTTGCGCGGCTTGGCCGGCGCATGAGCGGGCGCTTTGGTCTCTTCAGCCGCTTTCTTCTTGGCCATGGCTATAGTGCGCCGTCAGGCGAGATCGATGGCGTAGCGCTTCAAATCGTTGAGGGCGACGACCTTGAGCGTCGCCTCGTGGGTGGCGGCGAGAATGACTTTCGGCGCTCTCCCGGCCTCGAACGCTTCGCGCCAGCGCGCCGCGCACAGGCACCAGCGGTCGCCGGGCTTCAGCCCCGGAAAGTCGAGATCGGGCTGCGGCGTCGACAGGTCGTTGCCGCGCGCCTTGGAGAAGGCGAGGAAGTCGGCCGTCACCTCGACGCAGACGGTGTGCAGCCCGACATCCTGAGGCCCGGTATGGCAGCAGCCGGTGCGGAAGAAGCCCGTCATCGGCCGTTCGGAGCAGCTCTTCAGCGGCTCGCCATAGACATTCTTTTGGCCTTCGAGGGGGTTCGTTCGCCGCTCCTGCATGGTGAACGATATTGCCCGATCAGGCACCGCCCGTGAAGCCTTGCCGAGCGGATTTGGGCGGCGATGCTTCAGCGGACGGGATTGCGGTCGGGCAGCGGCATGCCGGGCGGATCGGCGGCATCGGCCGTCGTCGCGGCTTTGGCGGTCTTGTCGTTCTTGGCCTCGGTCAACGCCTTGAGCTGCTCAGCGGTGAGCAGCGGAATCGGCGGCCCGGCATCCTTGGCCGCTATGGCCTTCAGCACGGATTCTGGCCGGTCGTCGCCGAGCGCGGGCGGCACGAATCCCCCGGCGGTCAGCACGGTCGCGCACTCCTTCGGCAGTTGCGCCATGGTGAGCGGCGGCTTGCCGGTCCACGGCTTGCCGCTCGGCGGCGGGGCCTCAGCCGCGGCGATCGCCGCCTTCTTCAGCATGGCGTACCAATTGGTAAGCTCCTGGCCGCAGCCGTCGTCGCCCGAGACGTCCTTCTGGTTCTCGCAACTGTCCCAGCCCGCGGGGCATTTGAGCCGCACGTGGAAATGATAGTGATGGTTCCACCACGGCCTCACCTTGCCGAGCCATGCCGTATCCGTGCCGAGCTCTTTGGCGTGCTCGCAGAGGGCCTTCTTGATGGCCGGGTGCACGAAGATGCGCGCGACCTGCGGATAGGAGGCGGCGCGCTTGATCAGCTTCATCTGCATCGTCGTGAAAATCGCCGGATCGACGCTGAACGGATCCTTCAGCATCGAAACCGCCGTCATATCCTCGCGCTCCTCTGGGGTGAGGATGCGGTCCGGCATCGGCGTGAGCCAGATGTCTGCGTCGAGCCCGACCTGGTGGCTGGTATGGCCGTTCACCATGGGGCCGCCGCGCGGCTGCGACATGTCGCCGATCAGGAGCCCGGACCAGCCGTCGAAGGCGCGCGCATCGCTCGCCAGCCGCTCGAGATAGTCGAGCAGTTGCGGGGTGCCCCAATTGCGGTTGCGCGAGAGCCGCATCACCTGCCAATCGGGTCCGTTGATGGGAAGCGAGACGCCGCCGGCGAGGCATCCCTTGGCGTAGGAGCCGATCGAGCGCGTGGCAAGCGGAGCAGGCGTCGTCGCCGCCCCGAATAGGTCGCGTGCCGGCGGCTGTTTTGGCGGCGCGGGCTTCTTCGGGCCGGGCTTGGCGTCGGGCTTCGGCGGCACGGCCGTCGCGGCGGTCTTCGCGGGCTTGACCTGCTCGGCGGCGACAGCCCCACAGCACAATATCAGAATGAGGCCCAAGACCAGCCTTAGCATCATTCTCGACCACTTTCCCTCGAGGGCCGAAAGCACGCCCGGTCAACGTCGAACCCTAGCACAAATGATGGCGCCAAATTGACCCTGTCGAACAGGGGCTGGCGCGAGGACCGCAAACGGCGTGGCGCAATTGTCACCCCGTTCACGCTGCGTTCAGCCGTCAAATGGTAACAGTTTCCGCGATGGCTTGATTCGCCTGCGGCGCGGGGCGACAAGGTGAAGAGGCAGATCAAGATTCGCGCCTTCCCGGGGGGATCCATGCGACGCTCAGCGCTTCTGGCCGCGGTCTTCTGCCTCGTCCTTCTCGTTCCTTGCCTCGCCGAGGCCGGAATCGTCGCCAAGGTCAACATTTCGAGCCAGCGCATGAGCGTTTATGTCGACGGCATGCCGCGCTATATTTGGCTCGTCTCCACCGCACGGCCCGGCTACCGCACCCCGACCGGGACGTTTCGCCCGACCGCTGTGGTGCGCTACCACGCCTCGACCATCTATAGCGGCTCGCCGATGCCCTTTTCGATCTTCTTCCTGCGCGGCTATGCCATCCACGGCTCCTACGAGACGCGGTATCTCGGCCGTCCCGCCTCGCATGGCTGCATCAGGCTGCATCCGGCGAATGCGGCCGTGCTCTATTCGCTGGTGAAGCAATACGGCGCGGGCAACACGCTCATCGAGATCAGCTACTAGGCGAGCGGAGTCGGCCATGAGCCTGCTGAAATGGGCGCTGATCTGCCTCCTGATCTCGCTGGTCGCGGGCGCGCTCGGCTTCACCGGCCTCGCGCGCGGCGCCGCTCAGATCGCCAAGATCCTCTTCTTCCTCTTCCTCGTGATCTTCATCGTGATCGTTATCCTCGCGCTCTTCGCCAACCAGCTCGTGTTCTGATCCCTGCGCGTTACTCGCATACCGATGGTGCGGGCGCGCCCCTGAAGCGCTCAGTGATCCAGTTGAGGGCCTGTCCCACGCTGTCCTTGGCGGCGAAGGTGTGATTGACGCCGGGCAGCACGACATACTCGACCCGCGCCCCCTGCTTGCACAGCACCTCGCCGAACTGCTTGGTGATCTCGGGCCGCACCGTGGTATCGGCCGATCCTTGCGCGATGAAGACGGGCGCGCCGGCCGGAAGCTGGCCCGGCGTGTTCTTCTCCATGATCCCGCGCCAGGGTTCGATCTCGGTGGGATCGGCTTTCAGGAACGGCTCGCGGTTGAGCGGCTTCTCGGCGTTCTCGATGGCCGCGAATTCGGCGATCGATTCGATGCAGTCATGCGCCAACTGCTCGAACACCGGCATGGCATCGGCATCGACCAGGCTCGATGCCGGGTCGTGATAGAGATTGGACCACGAATAGAGCGCCATGGCCGTCAGTTCCTTGCCGGCCGGGCTCGATTTGTCGGCGTCGAACAGCTCGATAAGATAGGTGGCGGGCGCGGCGGCCGCGACGCCGACAAGCTTCAGGTCGGGCGCGTAGCTTGCGGCAAGCTCGCCGGTGAAGAGGGAGGCGTGGCCGCCCTGGCTGTGACCCCACACCGCGAACCGGTTCGAGGCGCCCGCGTCGGGCAGATCGCGCGCCGCGCGCACGCTGTCGAGCACGGCGCGGCCTTCGCTGACGCCGATGAGATAAGGGTGGATGCCCGGCGTTCCGAGGCCGGGATAGTCGGTCGCGACCACCACATAGCCGCGGGCGAGCATCTCGGAGAGGCCCCAGATGGTGCCGGCGAGATCGGGCATGAGCGAGGGCGCGCACGCCTCGACCACGCCGCTCGTGGGATGCGCCCAGGCGATGATGTCGCGTCCCCCCGGAGGCGGCGATCCCGGCGGGATGAAGATCGCGCCCGAGACCTCGATCGGCTCTCCTGAGAGTCCGGTCGAGCGGTAGAGAATGCGGAAGGCGGTGCCCCCGGCCCCGCTCGGGCCGCCGCCTTCGAGCGGCCAGACCCTGATGATCGATCCGGGCCCTTCATTGGCCGCCTTGGCGATTCCGCCGAGGCACAGGGCAAGGCAAAGGCAAAGGGCAAGGACGGCGAGTCCCATCAGGGACAGAAGACGGATTTCGACTTGGCGCATGCGCCTCCCCCGAATTTGATCGTAAGTGGACGGAACATAGCGGCATCTGGCGTCGCTTAGGCAACAGCTTCCCATTTCAATCTTGGGAATTCCGAGGCAAAATCGCCCGCGGACGCACGGCTTCGGCCGCTTCGGGGCCGGAGCCCTGCCTGGCAAGCCGGGGAAACAGAGACATGTCAACAGCGGCACGGACAATCGAGGCTTTGGTCAATCGCGTGGGAGGGGTTGCGGTGCCCTTCTCGGTCGAATTGCCCGACGGCGAGACGCGGCATGTGGGCGAAGGGAAACCCGAGTTCCACGTTGGCCTTCGCAACGAGAAAGCGCTCCGTGCGCTCCGCTCGCTCGATGAAGGCAACATTTCCGAGGCCTATCTCGCCGGCGACATCGACATCGAAGGCGACATGCTGAAGCCGTTCGCGTTGCGGGCCTCTCTCGATGATCGTCACCCGTTGGTCGCCGCTTGGCGCTTCATCGAGCCGCTCCTGTTCGGGCAGGTCTACACCAACAAGCGCGCGATCGCCTCCCATTACAACGCCGATCCGAACCTGTTCCTGAGCTTCCTCGATCCGGTTTTTCCGGCCTATAGCCAGGGCGTGTACGAAAATGAAGACGAGCCTCTGTCGAAGGCGCTGCAGCGGAAATTCGACTGGGCGCTCGAGCAATGCGGCATCGGCAAGGGCACACGCGTGCTTGAGATCGGCCCCGGCTGGGGCGCTTTCGCCGGACATGCCTTGCAAGCCGGCGCACGCTTTACCGGCATAACCAACTCGGAGGTTTCGCAGAGCTATTTGAAGGGCAAACTCGCCAATTTCGGCGACAATTTCGACATCGTCCTCACCGATTTCTACGACTATCAGCCGAAGGAGAAGTTCGACGCTATCGTCATCATGGGCGTGATCGAGCACCTGCCCGACTACGAGCGCGTCCTGAAGAAGTTCTCCGCGCTCTTGAAGCCGGGCGGAAGCGTCTTCCTCGACGGCAGCGCCTGGAAGAAAAAATACGAGCTGTCGACCTTCATGGTGCGGCACATCTATCCCGGCAACCACTCCTTCCTCGTGCTCGACGATTTCATCAACAAGCTGTTCAAGACGGATTTCGAGCTGATGGAGGTGCATAACGACCGCTGGAGCTACTTCCTCACCTTCCGCCAATGGGCGCGCAACCTCGACGCGCACCGCGATTACATCGTCAAAACCTTCGGCGAGTTCGAGTTTCGCAAGTTCCGCCTCTATCTTTGGGGGGCAACCTACGAGTTCCTTCACCGACACCTCGATTGCTACCGGCTGATCCTGAGGAAACCGGCGGCGGCTTAAGAGTGCGGCTTCAATCTTCGCCAATCATGTCTCGCGCGCGGGCTTGACCCGCGAGGCGTGGCGGGCGCGACACTTGCGCAAACCACCAGGAGGAGACAGCTATGTGCGAGAGATGCGAGCACAATGAGAACCGCCTGTCGCGGCGGCATGTGATGGCGGGCGGAGCGGCGCTTCTTGCCGCCAGTTCACTGCCGTGGGCCTTCGCCCGCGCCGATCAGCCCGTGTTGGCGGGACCGCCGCCGAACGCCATTCCGCCCGATGAGGCGCTCAATCGCCTGATGGCGGGCAACGCGCGCTATGCCGCCGGCGCGACCGAATGCAAGGACTATTCGCTCGACCGCGCCGAGCGCGTCGGCGCGCAATATCCGATCGTGGCGGTGCTGAGCTGTTCGGACAGCCGGGTGTCGCCCGAGCTGCTTTTCGAGCAAGGACCGGGCGACATCTTCGTGGTGCGGGTGGCCGGCAACTTCGTCAATCCCGACGGGCTCGCCAGCATGGAATATGCGGTCAAGATTCTCGGCGTGCCGCTCTTGATGGTGCTCGGCCACTCGAATTGCGGAGCCGTCTCGGCGGCGGTCAAGGTGGTGACCGAGCACGCCGAGCTGCCGGGCCACCTGCCGGAGCTCGTCCAATCCATCGAGCCCGCCGTCATCGCCGCCCACGACAAGCACACGCCCGACCTCGTCGCCGCCACCATCGACGAGAACGTGCGCCTCAACGTGAAGCGCCTGATCGACGACACGCCGATCATCTCCGATGCCCTTGCCGCCAAGAAAATCGCCGTCTCGGGCGGCGTGTACGACATCGCCACCGGAAAAGTTCGTCTCATCTGAGTCGATGAGGCCATGGAAGACGCGCTCGAGCGCTGGCAGTCGGAGAAGACGGCTTCCTATCTCGCAAACGCCGTCGCCGCCGCCGAACATGATCCCGGCTCTAGAGCCACCGGTGAGCCGGTCGCTGAGGATTTGCGAAAAATTTCCAACGGTTCCGGGAGTCCCCGTTAAGCACGAACGCACCGAAAGGCCGCGTGCTTAATGCGGATTTTACGTCTCTCCTCGACATTTGCGCGCCGGCCGCTGGGCAACCTCTCGAGGAGGAGATCAGACCCATGATCCGCAAAATCCTGACCGCAGCGTTGATCGTTGCCTTCGCCCAGGCCGCGAGCCCAGGCGTCGCCTGCACCGGCATCAGCCTCAAGGCGGCCGACGGCGCCGCGATCCGCGGGCGCACGCTCGAATTCGGCTTTCCCATGCAGTCGAAGGTGATCGTGATTCCCGCCGGCAAGGAGTTCAGCGGCACGCTCCCCGACGGAAGCAAAGGCCTCACCTATAAGAGCCGCTACGCCGTCGTCGGCGCAAACGCGCTTAACATGCCCGTCATCCTCGACGGCATCAACGATCAGGGGCTTTCGGTCGGCTTGTTCTATTTCCCGAATTACGCCAAGTACACCGAGGTGACGGCGGAGAACGCGAGCCATGCGCTTGCGCCTTACGAGTTCGGCCTATGGGCGCTCGCCAATTTCGCCACCGTCGATGAGGTGCGCGAGGCGGTGAAGTCGATCGTGCTGGTGCCGACGCCGGCGCCCGGCCTCGGCAGCGCGCAAGGCATGGTGCCCGGCACGCATTTCTTCCTTCAGGACAGGTCGGGCAAGTCGATCGCCGTCGAGCCGGTCGACGGCACCCTTAAAGTTCACGACGCGCCGCTCGGTGTGATGACCAACGCCCCGACCTACGACTGGCACATGATGAACCTCGCCAACTACATCAATCTGTCGGTGAAGGACATCAACGAGATCAAGCTCGGCCCGGAGACGGTCGCCGCCTTCGGCTCGGGCGCGGGTCTCCTTGGGCTCCCCGGCGACTTCACCCCGCCCTCGCGCTTCGTGCGCGCGGCGATCTTCAGCCAGTCGGCCGCGCCCAATGCGACGGCGAACGATGCCGTGCTCTCGGCCTTCCACATCTTGAACCAGTTCGACATCCCGAAAGGCGCGGTGGTGAACGCCGCCATCGGCGAGCCGACGCC
>NZ_DASRGO010000017.1:0-16936 GCF_035650995.1 Methyloceanibacter sp.
AGACCTCGCCCGCGCCGAGCAGACGCTTGCGCTCGTCCCGCCGGCCAAGGCCGATGCGGCACCCGTTGCGAGCGCGAAAGCGGCGCTTGAGCTTGCGCGCAAGGCGGGACAGGCCGGCGACGTCGAGAGCCTGCGCGCCAAGCTCGCGGCGGAACCGAACGATCCGCAAGCCCGTTTCGATCTCGCGCTCGCGCTGAACGCAAAGGGTGACCGCAAAGGCGCGCTGGATGAGCTTCTGACCCTCGTCGCCAAGAACAGAGCGTGGAAGGACGACGCCGCGCGGAAGCAGATCATACAGCTCTTCGAGGCATGGGGGCCGACCGACCCAGTCACGATTTCGGGGCGCCAGCGGCTGTCGTCCTTGCTGTTTGCGTGAGCAGGAGGGTCTTTTGGGCCTGACCGACCGCTACCGATCTCCTGCCGATTTGCCGGGCAGATTGCCGCTATTTCCGCTCCGCGGCGCCATTCTCCTGCCGCGCGCTTCGCTGTCGCTGAACGTGTTCGAGCCGCGCTACCTCGCCATGGTCGACGCCGCGCTCGGCTCGGACAGGTTGATCGGCATCGTTCAGCCGGCGCCCGAGTCGGGTCTCGCCGAGTCGCCGCCCGGCAAGGACTTCCCCTTGCGAGAGGTCGGATGCGCGGGGCGGATCGTCGGCTTCACCGAGGGCGAGGACGGCAGGATGTCGATCTCGCTTGCCGGCATCGCGCGCTTTCTTCGCGGGGACGACATCCCAACCGAACAGCCGTACCGCGTCTGCGCCATCGATTCGGCGCCCTATGCTGACGATTTCGTGCCGGGCTACGGCGAGGAGGAGGTCGACCGCCCTCGCCTCATTGCCGCGCTCAGGAGCTACCTCAAGGCCAACGGCCTCAATGCCGACTGGGAGCGGATCAACAGCGCAACCACCGAGCGCCTGGTGAACGCTCTCGCCATCCTGAGCCCCTATGGGCCGGAGGAGAAGCAGTGCCTGCTCGAGGCCAAAGATCTTTGCGCGCGCGCCGACGCTCTTGTGGCACTCGCGGAGATGGAGCTCGCTACGCGCGACGACGGTTCTGGGACAACACTGCAATGACGAACCAGCAGGAAGGACGCGGGCGGCGCCTCGACCCCAAGCTGCTCGAGATTCTGGTCTGCCCTTTGACCAAGACCTCGCTCGACTACGACGCCGAACGCCAGGAGCTGATCAGCCGCGCCGCGGGCCTCGCCTATCCGATCCGCGACGGCATCCCCATCATGCTTCCCGACGAGGCGCGCAAACTCGATCAGAAATAGGCTGGCCCGTCAGCTTGCGTGGGCGTGGACCAAGGCGGTGGCGAGAAGGACGACGGCGACCTGGAACACGAGCGTCGCGCCTTGCAGCACGAGGAGCCGGCGCGCGCCAAGAGCGCGCCGCGACATGCCGTGCTCGCTCCCGGCGAGACCGAGCGCAACTAGGGCCTCGTCGAGCTTATCGAAATCGGATGCGTGCTCGCCGGCGGCAAGCCGGCGAAGCACGGCCGCATCGAAGCCCGCGCGCGTGGCAAGATAGGTCTCGGCGAGACCTGCGAGCGTCACTACCAACAGGCTCGCGATCAGCAGCGCTCCGAGGCCAAGCCCCAGCCCGATCATCAGGCCGATGAGAGCCGCGATGGTGATGGGGCGCGACAAGCGATCGATGATCACACCCTGATCGAGCAAATCGGCAGCCGCAGCCGCAACGTCGCAATCCGTGGCCGCTGTTTTCGGCGACGATGCTTCCATCCTTAGAGCCTCTCTCCCATGAGAAGCCGCGGCACGCTTCCCGTGATGCCGGCCGCCTCACGTACCAGAAAGCGTTTCACCGCCGGGGCCCGGTCGACAAGACCGAGGCCTAGATCGCGCAACACTCTGAGCGGCGCGGCGTCGTTCGAAAACAGGCGGTTCAGTCCATCCATCACCGCGGCCGAGAAGGCGCTGTCGAAACGGCGCCAGCGTTGATAGCGCTCGAGGCCGACCGGAGATCCGACGTCGAGGCCGAGCCGGGTGTCTTCGACGATCACCTCAGCAAGCGCGGCAACGTCGCGCATGCCGATATTGAGCCCCTGCCCTGCGAGCGGATGCACGACGTGAGCGGCATCGCCGATGAGCGCGAGCCGGTCAGCGATGAAGGCGCGCGCGATCTGTAGCGCAAGCGGAAAGGATTGGCGCGGGCCGGCGAGCTTTAGCTCGCCGAGCTTGGCGCCGAAGCGCCGGGCGAGTTCGGCGATGAAGCCGGCTTCATCGAGCGCCATGATCTCCGCACCCCTCTCCTTCTCCTCGGTCCATACGATCGACGAGCGATTGCCGGTGAGCGGCAGCATGGCAAAGGGGCCGGCGGGCAAGAAATGCTGTACGGCGCGTCCGTGGTGCGGCCGCGTGTGCGCCACAGTCGTGACGATGCCGACTTGGGGATAGGACCAGCTCACGCATTTGATGCCGGCGCGCTCGCGAAGCTTCGAATTCCTTCCGTCGGCGGCGACCAGGAGCCGTGCCGTCAACGCGCCGCCGCTTGCGAGCTTGGCGGTGACGCTGAACGCATCGGCAGCATAGTCGGCGACAGTGTCGGGCGCGAAGATGTCGATGGCGCCGGATTGAGCAACGGCGTCTTCGAGCGCGCGGTAGAGAGGACCGTATTCGACCAGGTAGGCCCCCGGCTCGTCGGCGTTAAGCACATCTTCAAAGCCGAGGAAATGCGGACGGAGTTCGGCGTGAAGCGGGCTGTCCGTGATCTCGATCGAATTGATCGGCTGCGCACCCCCCTCGAGCGCCGGCCACACGCCGAGAACCGAGAGCAAATTCTTGGTCGCCGCCGAAAGCGCGAGCGCGCGGGCATCTTGTTTCGGCGGCGCGCCGTTGGGCGGCGGGCCGGCATGCGGCTTCTCGGCATCCACCAGCGCGATGCCGAAGCCCTTCGGCGCAAGGCTCGCGAGGGCGAGAGCGAGCGCCCGCCCGGTGAAGCCGCCTCCGGCAATTGCGACGTCATAGGGCGCGCCGGTGTCTGCCGATGCCACTTGAGTCATCGTCAAGCAATGCCACGTTCCGCGCCGATTGCGAAACTGCTAAAGGGCGGTCGGGAATTCATCCGTCAAAGGCCCTGGCTATGAGCCGTGCTCTCGAACAGCTTCTGTCCATCCTCGACCTCGAGACGCTCGAAGTTAACCTATTCCGAGGATTAAGCCCCCAGGTCGGCTGGCAAAGAGTGTTCGGCGGCCAGGTGATTGGCCAGGCCCTCGTCGCGGCGAACCGCACCGTCGAGGGGCGCCTCGCGCACTCGCTGCACGCCTATTTCTTGCGAGCCGGCGACCCTTCCATTCCCATCATCTACGAGGTCGACCGCATTCGCGACGGCGGAAGCTTTTCGACGCGCCGGGTCGTCGCCATCCAGCACGGGCAGGCGATCTTCTCGATGGCTGCTTCGTTCCACAAGGACGAGGGGGGTCTTCAGCACCAAATAAAAATGCCCGACGTGCCGCCACCAGAGGCGCTGCCGAGCGAGGCCGAGCTTAAGGCATGCTTGATCGACCGCCTGCCGCCGCAGGTAAAGGCCTATTGGGAACACGAGCGGCCGATCGAAATCCGCCCGGTCGATCTCAGCCGTTACCTCACGCCGGAGAACCGCGCGCCGTCGCAGCAGGTGTGGATCAGGGCGACCGGATCCCTGGGCGACGATCTCGCCCTGCACCAGTGCGTGCTCGCCTATGCCTCGGATTTCACCCTGCTCGATACCGCACTGATCGCCCATGGCCGCTTCGTGTTCGACCCGACACTGATGCTGGCGAGCCTCGATCATGCGCTTTGGTTTCACAGGACATTCCGCGCCGACGATTGGCTGCTTTACTCCCAGGACAGCCCAACTTCGGGCGGCGGACGGGCCTTTTGCCGCGGCACGCTTTTTACGCAGGATGGCGTTCTCGTCGCCTCGACGACCCAGGAAGGGCTCGTCAGGAAGCGCAACGGACGATAGATTGCCTATTTCATAAGCAAATTGAGTTTTTTGCCTAATATTTGGGCCTTATGGGCCTGCCGGGTGGCATCCCCCACTTCACGCAATCTCTAAAAGAACCCCTAAAGCCAAGGACTTGGCGCCAGAAAGCCGAGTTGGCACGCGGCTTGACTCTGCTTGGCGGTTCGCACGGCTGGAACGCTCTGAGCCAAGAACTCGGCAGCCGTAAACATGGAGGGGTGACAGAGATGAAGCTGGTGATGGCAATCATCAAGCCATTCAAGCTCGATGAGGTGCGACAAGCCCTCACCGAGCTCGGCCTGCAAGGCATGACCGTGACCGAAGTGAAAGGTTACGGCCGGCAGAAGGGCCACACCGAGATCTATCGCGGCGCCGAATACGCGGTGAATTTCCTGCCGAAGATCAAGATCGAGGTGGTCGTGCCCGCAAAGATGGTCGACAAGGCGGTAGACGCCATCGTCGCCGCGGCTAAGACCGGACAGATCGGCGACGGCAAGATCTTCGTCGTTCCCGTCGAGCAGACGGTGCGCATTCGCACCGGCGAAACCAACGAATCAGCGCTCTAAAGGGGAGAGGACGAAGATGAAGACGTTGAACAAGTATCTTTATGCCGCGCTCGCAGCGCTCGGTGTGCTGCTGATCGCCAAACTCGACCCGGCCCTCGCGCAGGAAGCGGCGGCCGAGGCCCCGGCCGCTCCGCCCGCTCCCACGCTGAGTGCGGGCGACACGGCCTGGATGCTGACCTCCACGGCCCTGGTTCTCATGATGACCATCCCGGGCCTCGCCCTCTTTTACGGCGGCATGGTGCGCAAGAAGAACGTGCTCGCCACCGTCATGCAGAGCTTCGCCACGACCTGCATCGTCACCGTGGTGTGGATGGTGATCGCCTATTCGCTTGCCTTCACCGACGGCGGAAGCATGAACGCCTATATCGGCGGCATGTCGCGCTTCCTGCTCAAGGACATGGGCGTGACGGTGCTCAAGGGCACGATCCCCGAATCGGTGTTCATGTGCTTCCAGATGACGTTCGCCATCATCACGCCGGCGCTCATCTGCGGCGCATTCGCCGATCGCATGAAATTTTCGGCGCTCGTGCTGTTCATGATCCTCTGGCAGATCCTCGTTTACGCTCCGATCGCCCACTGGGTGTGGGGCGGCGGCTTCCTGGCCGGGCTCGGCGTGCTCGATTTCGCCGGCGGTACGGTCGTGCACATCAACGCCGGTGTGGCGGGCCTGGTTTGCGCCCTCTATCTCGGCAAGCGCTACGGCTACGGACAGGAGAACATGTCGCCGCACAACCTCGTCTATAGCGTAACGGGTGCGGCGCTGCTGTGGGTCGGCTGGTTCGGGTTCAACGCCGGTTCCGAGTTGGCGGCAGACGGCCGCGCCGGCATGGCCATGACCGTGACCCAGGTTGCCACCGCGACCGCGGCGCTAGCGTGGATGTTCGCCGAGTGGGCCGTGCACAAGAAGCCGAGCGTGCTCGGAATCATCTCCGGCGCCGTGGCGGGCCTCGTCGCCATCACGCCCGCGTCGGGCTTCGTCGATCCCGTCGGCTCGCTGTGGATCGGCGCCGCCGCCGGCGTCGGCTGCTTCTTCGCGGCAACTACCATGAAGAAGGCCTTCGGCTACGACGACTCGCTCGATGCGTTCGGCGTGCATGCCATCGGCGGCATCATCGGCGCTTTCCTCACCGGCGTGTTCGCACGCGCGGCGGTCGGCGGCGACGCGGCCAAGGGTCTGCTCGACGGCAACGCCCATCAGGTGATCGTGCAGCTCGAGGGTATCTGCGCCACCATCGCGTGGACGGCGATCATGACCTTCGTGATCCTGATTGTCTGCAACATCCTCACCGGCGTGAGGGTGAGCCAGGCGGTCGAGGTCGAGGGTCTCGACATCAACCTGCATGGCGAGGTGGTGCAGTAGCCAGGGCCAACGCGCACCATCGCAGAAGGATCAAAAACCAAACAAACTCAGAGCGCTAGTCTCCTCCTCCCTTGACGGTTGCTCTCGCCTTAAGCCCCGGCCGTTCGCCGGGGCTTATTGTTTCTGCGCGGACTAGCCGTTGAAGAGCGCGCTCGCTTCGCCTAACACCGCCGCCATGCCGCACGACGCCGAATTGACGCCGCTCGATGCTCTGGTCGCTTCGCCGTTCGCGAAGCTCGCCGAGCTGCTCAAGGGCATAGAGCCGGGCAAGCCGCCGATCGACCTGTCGCTCGGCGAGCCGCGCGGATTGATGCCGCCGTTCCTCGGCCCGCTGTTGGCGGATCATCTCGCCGAGTTCGGCCGCTACCCGCCGATCAGAGGCATCCCGGCGCTCCGCGAGGCGATCGCCACGTGGATCGGCCGGCGCTACCCCAAGCTTGCCGGACGCATCGATCCCGAGCGCCACGTGCTGCCGCTCAACGGCTCGCGCGAAGGTTTGTTCTCGGCGATCTTCCCGGCCGTTGCCCGCAAGCCTTTGGCCGAACGGCCGGCGGTCTTGATCCCCAATCCGTTCTACCAGGCCTATGCCGCGGCCGCGGCGGCCTCAGGCGCCGAACCGCAGTTTCTTCCGGCCGCGCGCGCGACGAACTTCCTCGCCGATCTCGATGCCATCGATGAGCGGCTACTTAAGCGTACGGTCGCGCTCTATCTCTGCTCGCCGTCCAATCCGCAAGGCGCTGTCGCGCCGCGCTCCTATCTCGCCCAAGCGATCGCGCTTGCGCGGGCCTACGACTTTCTCCTCTTCGCCGACGAGTGCTACTCGGAGATCTATGGCGACACCCCTCCGCCCGGCGCGCTCGAGACGGCGCAGGCCGAGACGGGTAGCCTCGCCAACGTCGTCGCCTTCCAGTCGCTCTCCAAGCGCTCCGGCCTGCCGGGCTTAAGATCGGGGTTCGTCGCGGGCGATCCGGCTTTCATCGCCGCCTTCGGCCGCTTCCGCAACGTCGCATGCCCGCAAGTTCCGCTCCCCGTTCAGCACGTGTCGGTCGCGGCGTGGAGCGACGAGGCGCATGTCGAGCAGGGCAGGGCACTCTACCGCACGAATTTCGATCTGGCCGATGCGATTCTCGGGCGGCGCTACGGTTATTCGCGCCCGTCCGGTGCCTTCTTTCTTTGGCTGAATTTGGCCGATTTCGGCGGCGGCGAGGGGGCGGCGACAACCCTTTGGAAAGAGTGTGGTGTCAAAGTGCTGCCGGGAGCGTATCTCGCGCGCGTTGAGCCTGACGGGGCGAACCCCGGGCGGGATTACGTCAGGGTCGCGCTCGTATATGAGGCCAAGACCACGCGCGAGGCGTTGACCCGCATCGTCGCCACATTGGGTTAGAGGGATGGCGAGCAGAGGGAGAGCGAAGGGGCGGCGCAAGCTGCTCCCCGAGGCCGTCGGATCCGGCCTGCGGCGGATTGTTTTTGGCACCTATGGGTTCGGCTTCGTGGCTGTCGCTTGCGCGGCCTGGGCGAGCCTTGCGACCTGGTCGGTGCATGATCCTTCCTTCAACAATGCGACGCGGGCGGCCCCCCGCAACCTACTCGGCGGCTGGGGGGCGGCGGTCGCGGATCTTGCCATTCAGTCGCTCGGGCTCGCTTCGATCTTTCTCTTCCTGCCCCTTGCCGCCTGGGGCTGGCACCTCATCTTCCGCACCACGCCCAAGCACCGCCGCCTCAGGCTGCTCGCCTGGCCCGCGGCGGTGATCCTGCTTGCCGCCACGCTATCGGCATTGCCGCAGCCTAAGAGCTGGCCGCTGCCGAACGGACTCGGCGGCATCTTCGGCGATTTCTTCATGGCCGGCGCGCACGTCATCGGCCCCTTCCTGCCGGAGGCGGCCGTCTCCTTCGTCGCCGGTCTCGTGTTCTTCGTGTTCGGCACCATGCTGCTCCTGTTCGCCTGCGGCACCAGCACCTCGCAACTGATCGCGCTGTGGGCGCCTCGAAGCAGCGCCGCAAGCGAATGGGCGAGCGCATGGCTCGGCGGCGCCATGCATTTCGTCATGCATACCGGCGCCAAGGTGAAACGCCTCCTTCCGCGCCGCGATCGCGACGGGGACGATGAGGAGTACGAGGACGAGGAGAGCGCGGACGGGGATTGGGAGGAAGACGAGCCGGAAGCCGACGCCGACGGCCGCATCGAGCCGTCGTTCGGCGTCGCGCCGCTCGCGCGCGGTGGCGACGAGGACGACGAGAACGACGAGGATGAGATCGACGACGTCACCGCGCCCAACTACCGCATCACGCGCACCGCGGCCAAGGACAAGAAGAAGCACACCGCGCCGCGCTCGCAGCGCATGGAGACGCCGTACGATCCGCCGTCGACCAAGCTCCTGCAGCAGCCCCCGCGTTCCAATCGCGGCCGCGGCGTTTCCGACGAAGTGCTTCAGGAAAACGCGCGCGAGCTCGAAGGCGTGCTCCAGGATTTCGGCGTGAAGGGCGAGATCACCAACGTGCGTCCCGGCCCCGTGGTCACGCTCTACGAGCTCGAGCCCGCTCCCGGCACCAAGTCGTCGCGCGTGATCGGGCTTGCCGACGACATCGCCCGCTCGATGAGCGCGATTGCCGCCCGCGTTGCCGTGGTCCCGGGCCGGAACGCCATCGGAATCGAGCTGCCCAACGATCGCCGCGAGGTGGTGCTGCTCCGCGAGCTGATCGAGACGCAGGACTTCCAGGATACCGAGGCGCGCCTTGCGCTCGCGCTCGGCAAGAATATCGGCGGCGAGCCGATCATCGCCGACCTGTCGCGCATGCCGCATCTCTTGATCGCGGGCACCACCGGCTCGGGCAAGTCGGTCGGCATCAACACCATGATCCTGTCGCTGCTCTACCGGCTCTCACCCGACCAGTGCAAATTCATCATGATCGACCCCAAGATGCTCGAGCTTTCGGTCTATGATGGCATCCCGCATCTGCTCGCCCCGGTCGTCACCGACCCCAAGAAGGCGGTGGTCGCGCTCAAATGGACGGTGCGCGAGATGGAGGAGCGCTACAAGCGCATGTCGAAGCTCGGCGTGCGCGACATCAAGGGCTACAACTCCCGCATCCTGCAAGCCGAGGCCAAGGGCGAGGTGCTGACGCGCACGGTGCAGACCGGCTTCGACCGCGCGACGGGACGCGCCATCTACGAGCAGGAAGAGATGGATTACGACGTGATGCCCTACATCGTCGTGATCGTGGACGAGATGGCCGATCTGATGATGGTGGCCGGCAAGGACATCGAAGCGGCGGTGCAGCGCCTGGCGCAGATGGCGCGCGCAGCCGGCATTCATCTCATCACCGCGACGCAGCGGCCTTCGGTCGACGTCATCACCGGCACGATCAAGGCAAACTTCCCCACGCGGGTGAGCTTCCAGGTCACCTCCAAGATCGACAGCCGCACCATCCTCGGCGAACAGGGGGCGGAGCAACTGCTCGGGCAGGGCGACATGCTCTACATGGCGGGCGGCGGGCGGATCATGCGCGTGCATGGCCCCTTCGTGTCCGACGATGAGGTCGAGAAGGTCGTGCGCCACCTCAAGAAGCAGGGTGTGCCCTCATATCTCGAGGCCGTGACCGAGGAGGACGACGAAGACGAGGACGGCGGAGAAGGCGGCGAGGAGCTTGGCGAGTCGGGCAACGAGCTTTACGACCAGGCCGTCGCCATCGTGCTCCGCGACCGAAAGGCCTCGACGAGCTACGTCCAGCGGCGGCTCGGCATCGGCTATAACCGGGCCGCGTCCCTGATCGAGCGCATGGAGAAGGAAGGCCTTATCGGGGCCGCCAATCATGCCGGGAAGCGCGAGATCCTGGTCGGCGGCGACGAGGCTGCGACACCTTATTAGGGGTGGTTGCAGGCCGATCTGAAGCGGCCGCCAAGAAGTTGACCAGATTTGGCTGAATCATCTACGGAATTCTATGATAGAGCTGCGCCAGTTCACGGGGAGGGGGTTGATGACGAGTCGCATGGCCGCTGGGCTCCTTTTTGGATTGCCCATCGTGCTCGGCTTCTCAACGGGGATTGCGCTCGCGCAAGAGCCCTCCACGACCGTCGCCAAGACGCCGCCACAGACGGCCGTCACCACCGGGACGGCCGAAAAGCCGAACGGCCTGACCGAGCCGCAGGAGCAGCTTCGCCCCTCGATCGGCGGCGAAGAAGAGCCGACAGGCGCCGCGCCGCCGGCCGACGAGATCACGCCCACGGCCGTGGACGAAGGTGCCGGCTGGGAGGCCGCGGTCGAGGCCGCCCCTGGGCCAACGCCCTTGATCGGCGAGGAACAAACCAAGGCCGTGCAGCGGATCAACGCCTATTTCAACTCGATTACCAACCTGCAAGGAAGCTTCGACCAGGTCGATTCCACCAGCAAGCACACCTCCGGCCGCTTCTACGTGCAACGGCCCGGCAAGATCAGGTTCGACTACGCGCCGCCGAGCTCGCTCCGCATCGTGGCCGACGGCGCCTTTCTCGCGATCGAGGATTCGGACCTCAAGACGGTCGAGAAATACCCCATCAAGTCGACGCCCTTCCGGCTTCTCCTTTCCGATGCCGTTGATCTTGCCCGCGACGCCAAGATTGTCGGCGTGGAGCGCCAGGAGGGCACGCTTGCCATCTCGCTCGAGGACAAGAGCGACGAAGGGTCGGGCAGCATCAAGCTCGTGTTCGACAATGGGCCCGAGCTCCAATTGAAGCAGTGGCAGATCACCGACGCGCAAGGTCTGACGACGCAGGTGACCGTCAACGACCTCGTGGCCGGCCGCAAGGTCGCCGCCGATTTCTTCCACTCGACGGAGAATTTCCAGCCTTTCCGCTAGGGGGCGCGACAGCGCGAGAGCGCAACGCCGTGGTCGCCGGCCTCTCCGGCGGCGCAAGAAAAGGCAAGCAAAACAACGCTCTAAGTTCTGGGCGTCACGTCCATTTACGCGCCGTTAAATTTTTCACGGGGCTCCGGTTGAAATTGAGGCTGGAGGCGCTTATCTGTGGGGCAGAAGCGGATCACATCGATTTTCATCGGTAGTGCCCCCCGTCTAGCCGAAGATGTGGTTCGCTCGTGCCGGCTTCCCTCCCGGCACGCGCGCGAAAAAAACGCGCTTCTGGCGCCCAACCACGCGCAGCGGTTGGGCGCCTTTCTTTTGGCTGCCCTGTATTCGTGGACCAGCCCCTGGCTTTATTACCGGCGAAGCCCTCGCCCCCGCCTTCCAGGCGTTAAGATTTACGCTGTGGCAATAAGTCTTCACTTGGGACCGCAAGAAGTGGTATGCGGTTACCATGGTGGGTCTTTCCCTCCCCACCATAAGGTTCCCCCCATAAGGAACCCGAAGAAGCCCCGACTCCCCCCGTGTCTGGGGCTTCTTCATTGTTTGGCGTCGGACAGGGAATGATCGGACGGCTAGCAGCGTCAGCAGTTCTTTCGCCCCTCGTCGATGCATCTCTTCCAATAACCCGTTCCGCTCTCATCCCAGTACATAAGGTAGACACCGCAAGGATTTTGTAGGCCTCCGCAGTTACTCAGAGCGTTGGCGGTGGAAGATGCCTGTTCGAGAGCTAAAGTCACTAGCGCAGCGGCGATGACCGTGAGAACAGCTTTGGTGTAACGATCCATCTGTCTCTCCTTCTGGGTTGCAACAAGAGATGATGCAACCTTCGACGGACTTCCGCCATGCGCTTTCGACTTACCACCTGGAACATCAATTCGGTGAGGCTCAGGCTCGATCTCGTGCGCCGTTTCGTGAGACAGGAACGGCCGGACGTGCTTTGCCTCCAGGAGATCAAGTGCATCGAGGGCAAGTTCCCGGAAGCCGAACTCGCCGCCCTCGGCTTTCCCCATATCGCGGTTGCAGGCCAGAAGGGCTACCACGGGGTCGCCATCCTCTCGCGCCTTCCCTTCACGCTCGGCGAGCGGCGCGACATTTGCGGGCGCGGTCATGCGCGCCATCTCTCGATTGAGCTCGGCGAGACCAACCGGACCGCAAGCCCGCTTATCCTGCACAACATCTATGTGCCGGCGGGCGGCGACATTCCCGATCCCGCGGTCAACGACAAGTTCCGCCACAAGCTCGACTTTCTCGAAGCCATGGGCGCGTGGTTCGGAGCGATGCGGAACAAGCAGAAGGCCCGCATGATCGTCGTGGGCGATCTCAACGTGGCGCCGCTTGCGACCGACGTCTGGTCGCACAAACAGTTGCTCAAGGTGGTGAGCCATACGCCAGAGGAGGTCGAGCGTTTCGAGCGCGTGCTCGCCGCGCATGACTTCATCGACGTCATGCGCCGTCATGTGCCGCCCGAGGAAAAGCTCTTCACCTGGTGGAGCTATCGCAACCGCGACTGGCGCGCCTCGAACCGCGGGCGGCGCCTCGATCATATCTGGACCACCCCGGCGCTCGAAGGTGCGGCGGTTTCCATGAAGGTGCTCGACAAGGCGCGCGACTGGCAGCGCACCTCGGACCACGTTCCGGTGATCGCCGATTTCGTTGTCGGAGATTAGGCTCTAGGGACTTTGAGCCAGATCAAGGCATTGGTGGCCTACCGCAGCGATCCTGACGCATGCCCCAAGGCGGCGTGCAAGCGAACGGCGGAAAAGCGGCCGAGCAGGCCCGCGCCTCCTCGCGCCCGCTTGACGAGCTCGTCGGCTTGATCCGCAAGCTCCGCTGGCTGCGCGAGGAAGCGGAGGCGGAGAAGCTCGAGCACCAAATCCGAGGCGCGACGCGCTTCGACCTGAAGGATCCGGTTCTCTACGAAACCGATTGAGTCTGGCGCTAAGGCACGAGCTTGTAGCCGCCGGTCTCGGTGATGAGCAGCTCGGCTTGGGAGGGGTCCTTCTCGATCTTCTGCCGCAGGCGATAGATATGCGTCTCGAGCGTGTGCGTCGTGACGCCGGCGTTGTAACCCCAAACTTCGTGCAGCAGCACGTCGCGCGTCACCACGCGCTCGCCGGCGCGATAGAGATATTTCAAGATCGAGGTCTCTTTCTCGGTAAGCCTGATCTTGCCGCCGTTGCCATCGATGAGGAGCTTGGAGGCCGGCTTGAAGGTGTAAGGTCCGATGGTGAAAACGGCGTCCTCGCTCTGCTCGTGCTGTCTGAGCTGAGCGCGGATGCGCGCGAGCAGCACGCCGAGCTTGAACGGCTTGGTCACATAATCGTTGGCGCCGGACTCCAGCCCGAGGATGGTGTCGGCATCGGAGGTCTGCGCCGTGAGCATGATGACCGGGCCCTTGAACCCGCCGCGGCGAAGCAGCTTACAGGCCTCTCGTCCGTCGAGATCGGGAAGGCCGACATCGAGAAGAACGAGGTCGATGTGACCGTTGCGCACCTGCTTGAGACCGTCCGACGCGGTCGCGGCAAGCGCCGTCTCGAACTCCTCGTGCAAAGTGATCTGCTCGCTCAAGGATTCGCGAAGGTCGTCGTCATCGTCGATGATGAGGATCTTGCGCGCATTGCTCATCAGATCGGCCCCTGGCTTAATCCGGCAGGGTGAGTTGTAAGCGGGGGCGGCCACGCCGACAAGCATGTCGCGGAGAAGGATGCCGAAAATCCGCCGTTTGGGCCTGAGCCGCAGGAAATCGCGGCCGATTGTCGTAAGGCCCGCACCCGGCGACCAAAGCCAGGGACGCATTGCGCTCGCCCACGGCACAAGGCGCACGGCGCTCGGCCGTTCAGGCATCAGCGCCATGAAGCGGGAAGGGGACGGCGCCACTCCGCTCGGCTGTTTTCCCATTCGCCGCGTGCTGTACCGGTCCGGCCGGATCGCGCAGCCCCGCGTGCCGTTCCCGGTGCGCGCGATCCGCAGCTACGACGGCTGGTGCGAGGACCCTGCCGACCGCAACTACAACCGCCCGGTGAAGCTCTCTCCGGGAAACACCGCCGACCGCCTGATGCGCGAGGATCATCTTTACGATGTCGTGCTCGTGCTTGGCCATAACGACAGGCCGCGCGTGAAGGGCAGGGGCAGCGCGATCTTCATCCATTTCGCGCGCGAAGGCTTGACGCCGACGGCGGGCTGCATCGCCTTGTCTCGCCGCGATATGCGCGCGCTTCTCGCCGAGCTTCGCCGCGGCACCGAGATTTGGGTGCTGCGCTAGTCGGTGGGGCGGGCCCCGAAGATTGCGGTGCCGATGCGCACGTAGGTTGCGCCAAATTGAATGGCGCGGGCGAAGTCGCCGCTCATGCCCATGCTCAACTCCTTGAGGCCGAGCCGCGCGGCGATCTTGGCGAGAAGCGCGAAATGCATCGAAGGCTCCTCATCGAAGGGCGGGATGCACATCAAACCTTCGATCGCGAGTCCGAGGTCGGTACGGCAGAGAGACACGAAGCCGTCAGCTTCACCCGGGGTGATGCCAGCCTTTTGCGGCTCCTCGCCGGTATTGACCTGAACGAAGAGGCGAGGGCGCTTGCCCGTTCGCGCCAGTTCCTCGGCGAGGGCGCGCGCGAGCTTGGGACGATCGACCGTCTCGATCACATCGAACAGGGCGACCGCCTCGCACACCTTGTTGGTCTGCAGCGGCCCGATGAGATGAAGCTCGATGCCGGCGTGGCGAGCCTTAAGCGCAGGCCATTTGCGGTGCGCCTCCTGGACGCGATTCTCGCCGAAGATGCGCTGGCCCGCCTCGATCGCTCGCTCGATGGCGCCGGCCGGCACGGTCTTGGTCACGGCGACGAGCTTGGCGGCCTCTGGATTGCGGCCGGCCGAGCGGGCGGCGACGGCAATCTCATCCCGAACGAGGCGGAGACGCGTCGCGACGTTGGCGGCTGCTTGCGGGTCGGCGCTCATAACTTGCTTCTAGCAAGGGACAGGCGCGAAGGTAACTTGACCGTATCCGGCATTTAGGCTCGATTGCGCGCGCGAAGCGATTTTCGACAATCGGGCAGAGACGAAATGGCGGCGGAACGTTACGACGCGCCGAAACGCGAGAAGCATTGGCAGGTTGAATGGGAGAAGCACGGCATCTTCGCCGCCTCCGAGAACGATCCGCGCCCGAAATACTACGTTCTTGAGATGTTCCCCTACCCGTCGGGGCGCATCCATATGGGGCACGTGCGCAACTACACCATGGGCGACGTGGTCGCCCGCTATATGCGCGCCAAGGGCAACAATGTGCTGCACCCGATGGGCTGGGATGCGTTCGGGCTGCCGGCCGAAAACGCGGCGATCGAACGCGGCATCCACCCCGCCAAGTGGACCTACGACAACATCGCCACCATGCGCTCCCAGCTCAAGTCGATGGGACTGTCGCTCGATTGGTCGCGCGAACTCGCCACTTGCGACCTCGAATATTACCACCAGCAGCAGCGCCTCTTCCTCGACATGCAGAAGGCCGGCCTGGTCGACCGGAAGACGCGCAAGGTGAACTGGGACCCGGTCGATCGCACCGTGCTTGCCAACGAGCAGGTGATCGACGGGCGGGGCTGGCGGTCGGGCGCGCTCGTCGAGCAGCGGGAGCAGCCTGAGTGGGTGTTCAAGATCACGGACTACGCACAGGACCTGCTCGATGCTCTGCAAACTCTCGAGCGCTGGCCGGAGAAGGTGCGGCTGATGCAGGCGAACTGGATCGGGCGCTCGGAAGGCTTGCTCATCCGCTTCGAGACGATCAAGGCGCCGAAGGGTCACGATCTCATCGAGGTTTTCACCACACGTCCCGACACGTTGTTCGGCGCGAGCTTCATTGCGATCGCGCCGGACCACCCTCTCGCCAAGGCCGTCGCCGAGAGCGACGCAAGTGCCGCCGCTTTCATCGCCGAGTGCCAGCGGGGCGGCACGACCGCCGCCGAACTCGAGACGCAGGAGAAGAAGGGCTTCAACACGGGCTTGCGTGTGCATCATCCGGTGATCGAAGGCGCCGAGCTCCCCGTCTTCATCGCGAATTTCATCCTGATGGAATACGGCACGGGAGCGATCTTCGGCTGCCCCGCGCACGATCAGCGCGATCTCGAGTTCGCGCGGAGCCAGGGCCTGCCGGTCCTTCCCGTCGTGCTGCCGCCCGACGCCGATCCCGCGACGTTCACCATCGGCGACGAGGCCTATACGGGCGATGGCAGCTTGTTCAACTCGGGTTTTCTCGATGGCCTCGGCGTGGCTGAGGCCAAGGACAAAATGGCCGACGCGTTGTCGGCGAGGCGCGTGAAGGGGAAGCCGGTCGGCGAGCGGCAGACGCAATATCGCCTGCGCGATTGGGGCATCTCGCGGCAACGCTATTGGGGCTGCCCGATCCCGATGATCCATTGCCCGACTTGCGGCATCGTGCCTGTGCGCGAAAGCGACTTGCCGGTCAAGCTCCCCGACGACGTGACCTTCGACAAACCGGGCAACCCGCTCGACCGGCACCCGACCTGGAAACATGTCACCTGCCCGCAATGCGGCGGTCCGGCGATGCGCGAGACCGACACGATGGACACCTTCGTCGATTCGTCCTGGTACTTCGCCCGCTTCTGCTCGCCGCACGCGACGGAGCCGGTCGACGCGAACGCCGTGGGCCATTGGCTGCCGGTCGATCAGTATATCGGCGGCGTCGAGCACGCGATTCTGCACCTGCTCTATGCGCGCTTCTTCACCCGCGCCATGCACAGGTGCGGCTACACCAAGCTCGACGAGCCCTTCGCCGGCCTCTTCACGCAGGGCATGGTGACGCACGAGACCTATAAGGACGCGCAAGGGAAATGGCTCTTCCCCGAAGAGGTGAGACGCCGCGACGGCAAAGCCGTCCACGTGAAGACCGGCGAGCCGGTCACTGTCGGCGCGGTCGAATCGATGTCGAAATCGAAGAAGAACGTGGTCGATCCCGACAGCATCATCCAGGCCTACGGCGCGGACACCGCGCGCTGGTTCATGCTGTCGGACACGCCGCCCGAGCGGGACATCGAATGGACGGCAGCAGGCGTGGAGGGCGCACACCGGTTCGTCCAGCGCGTGTACCGGCTGGTGCGCGAGGCGGCAGGCAAGGGTGCGCCGCTTGGGACCCAACCGCCACAGGAATTTAGTCCTGAAGCCGAGGCGCTGCGGCGAGCCTCCCATCGAAGCGTGGCGGCGGTCACGAG
>NZ_DASRGO010000018.1:0-3297 GCF_035650995.1 Methyloceanibacter sp.
AGATCGGGCATGCTCAAGCTCCGGCAAGCGCCATCTCCTCGATGCGCGTCCGCTGCAGCGCCTCGACGCGGCGGCGCAGGATCTCGGCGCGCATGGCGATCAGATGCAAAAGCACGAAGAGGAGCGTGAAGGCGACGGCCATGACGAGGAGCGGAACGAGAAGGGCGGGCGCAATGGTCGGGCCGCCCAGGCGGAACACGCTCGCCGGCTGGTGCAGCGTGTTCCACCACACGACCGAATAATGGATGATGGGGATGTTAACGGCGCCGACCAGGGCGAGGATCGCGGCGGCGCGGCCGGCGCGGCCCGGCTCCTCGATCGCGTTCCATAGAGCGATCAGTCCGAGATAGAGCAGAAACAGCACGAGCACGGAGGTGAGCCGCGCGTCCCACACCCAATAGGTGCCCCACATCGGCTTGCCCCACAGCGAACCGGTGAGAAGCGCGATGAAGGTGAAGGTGGCGCCGATGGGCGCCGCGGTCTTGGCCGACACGTCGGCGAGCGGGTGGCGCCAGATAAGCGTGCCGAGCGCGGAGACGGCGATCAGCATATAGCCGAACATGGCGAGCCACGCCGCCGGCACGTGGATGAACATGATCTTCACCGTCTCGCCCTGCTGGTAGTCGGGCGGCGCCACGAACAGCGCAAGATAAAGACCGAGCCCGAGCAGAATGAGCGTCGCCGCGGCAAGCCAAGGCAGGATGCGGCCCACGAAGGCAAGAAAGCGGGTCGGATTGGCGAGGCTGATCATCGGCTTGATCTAGTGGGTTTGGCCTTGAGTGGCAATGCGCGGAAATGGCGGGAAAGTTGATGGGCGCCTCCGTTGCACCGCTCAGGCATGCGTTACAACGAAGCCATCAGCCTCTACTCGGGCGTGCGGTTCGCTTCCAGGGTGACCGCGAGGCCGGGCCGGAGCAGCAGGTTGGGATTGTCGATCTCGACCAGCACTTCCATGGCTTGCGTCTGCGGATCAAATTCGTAGCCGCCGCCGGCGAGCTTTCCGGTCTGCGGCAGCGTCTCCCCGGTCGGCAGCGTGACCTTGACCTCGATGCGGTCGAGCGCGTCGCCGCGATTGAAGCTCTGTCCGGGCTCGAGAAGCTTCAAATGCTCGGCGTAGATCTTATAGGGCACGTAGGCCTTGATCAGGATCGGGTCGAGCTCGGAGATCGTGGCCATGGTGGTCTGCTCGTCGATGCGGGCGCCTTCGGCGACCGCCGGGCGGCTCATGACGCCGGCGAACGGCGCATAGAGCTTCGTGTCGGCGATCTTGATCTCGTCGCCCCGCACGGCAACGCCGGCTTCGGCGACCGCCGCCGCGGCGATATCCCTCTGCGCCTCGAGCTCCAGGCAATGCAGCTCTGAGACGACGTTCTTCTTGCACAGCTCCTTGTTCTTGTTCAGCGTCACCTCGGCGATGCGAAGCTCGGCCTCGGCGCGCAGGAGCTGCGCCTTGTCGCGCTCGAGCGCGAGCTCCTCCTTCTTCGAGTCGAGGGTGAACAGGAGCCTGCCCTTCTCCACATATTCGCCGGGCTTGAAGTGGATTTCGACGACCTGGCCGTCGAAGGGCGGGGCGATGTCGTTGGACCGCGCCGGCGCGACCACGCCTTTGAAGCCTTGATCGCCGGGATTGCCTTGGCCGGTGTCCTCGGCTGAAGCCGGAGACGCCGAGGCGCACAGCGAGGCGGCCGACAGCGCCACGGCGAAGGCGGTCATACGAGCGTTGGCCGTCATGAACTCTCCGCCTCCGCGGCGCCGCAACCGCCCCATTATGGAGAGAGGGAGCCTTGGGTTCAACCGGCGGCTGGTCATGCTTTGCGGAAATGCGCGGGCGAGATTGAGCGTCGCGAGCGGGAGGTCATTCGCCTCTCGGCACGCCAATGCAAAGAAGGGGCGGCCCGATCGGACCGCCCCTCGAGCACGCCTAAGTAAGAATGCTTAAGCGATGTTGGTGATGATCTCGACGACCTTGTGATTGCAGGAATCGACAAGGACGAGATCAGGCCCCCACAGGAAGTACTTCACTTCGCACCCCGTGCGGACATGGATCACGATGTCCGGGGGGAGGTCGTAGAGCGTGATGGTCTGCGGCACGACCACGCCGACCGAGACGGACACGGCAGATTTCTCAACCCTCGTGACTTTGGTCAGCTCTGTCCTGTTTTCCGTAAAATGCTGTCTTATGCGTTCAACGTCCTTGGTCTCGATGCTGGCGCTGGCCTCGGTTTTGGACTGACCGCCGGTCTCGGCTTGGCCGGATACGGTGCCGCCAGACTGTTGCGTCTCGGCCTTGGCACCAGCTTTGCCTTCAGTCTTGTCCTGCGAAGCCTGTCCCTGCATGGACTTGTTGGATTTCTCATCCGAGGCCTGACCCTGCTTGGACTTGTTCGGGCTAGTTTGATCCGAGGCATTGTTGCCTGAACCCGACGGCTCCGGGGCATTCTCGGCAGCCTTGCCTGCCTTCTTGCCGCCTTCGCCCGACTGGCCTTGCTGCTCCGCACTGCCGGCCGACTGTCCGGAAAGTCCGGGCTGCTCGCCTTTACCGGCCTCGCCCATATGCTGGCCACCCTTGGGACCGCCTTGCGCACCTGACTGCTCGCTCGACTGGGCCGCTCCCGGCGAGGCTGAAGGCATGCCCTCACTCGGGCCTGCCTGCGCGCCTTGGTCGGGGCTTGATTTAGGCTCCGCCAGAGCGCCGACGCTCGTCAGCACAAGGATGCTTGCGCTCACGAGGATCGCGTTCATTGCACGCCGCATTCGTTCGTCTCCTTCCAATTTTGGCCCGCCGTCTTAACCACAAGGCCAACGGCTGAATGACCCATCTGTTCCTTATCGCCGGCGGCTTGCCGGGATCGTACTACTCAAGCGATCAATATCCGTGGGGTGTGCAATTTCTGCGTCCACTCGGGCAGGATTCAACGCCTCGACGCTGGAAGGCGCGAGGTCATGTCAAAGAGCTTCCCCTCATGCCCTCGGGCTTGACCTGAGGTGAGGGGGATGGCGCGCCGAAAAGCGCAAACCTATGGTGTCCGCGCCTCCTTTCGGGAGACACGGCGGGCGCCTCTCGGCGCGCCAGCAAGCGCTCTTTTGAAGTGCGCTACCGCGCTTCGCGCTGCTTGAGCGCATAACGCAAGCTTCCGCGCACGCCGAAGCGCATGCTCATTTGCGGCGTCTTCCGGCTGCGGGCCCCGCTTCATCCCCGATCACGTCGGGGACTCTCAGCCAGCTCCTGGCAGGACCTCTTATTGGGTCCGGGGGGAGCTCCGGTGCCGCCCGAGTGCTCAATGCCGCGTGCATGAA
>NZ_DASRGO010000019.1:0-5652 GCF_035650995.1 Methyloceanibacter sp.
TTCATGCACGCGGCATTGAGCACTCGGGCGGCACCGGAGCTCCCCCCGGACCCAATAAGAGGTCCTGCCAGGAGCTGGCTGAGAGTCCCCGACGTGATCGGGGATGAAGCGGGGCCCGCAGCCGGAAGACGCCGCAAATGACATGCGCTTCGGCGTGCGCGGAAGCTTGCGTTAGGCGCTCAAGGAGCGCGAAGCGCGGGTCGCGCACGAAAAGACGCGCATGTGGCGCGCCGAGAGGCGCCCGCCGTGTCTCCCGAAAGGAGGCGCGGACACCATAGGTTTGCGCTTTTCGGCGCGCCATCCCCCTCCGGGGGACTCGCTCTTTGACATGACCTCGCGCGGACGCGCGGCGAGGCGCTGAATCCTGCCCGAACGCTCCTGCTTTGCCGAGCCGCTCTTTGTCTTGCTTTAGCGGTTCAACGGGCTCCCCGCTCTCCCCTTGGGGGAGAGCACACGCAATTTCGATGCGCTATCGCTTCGCTATTTGAGCGCAATGCGCGCGCGGTGAGGGGTAAGCCGCGAAGCGGCGTCGAAAACAAAGACTCTTTCCACCGAACCCGTCTCCCTCTTTAAGTTGGAACCCCCTCCCGAGCCCTCCCCCGCAAGGGGTCGGGTTCCCCCCCGACGCCATAAGGCCTGATTCAAATCAAGGCGAACCGGCCCGCGGCGCGCGTAGTTTTGCCGTCATGGGAGCCCCGAAAGCAAAGCCGCCACATCGGCCCGACCGCCACGCGCGCGACCGCGCCTTCATGGTGGCGCGGCATCTCGAGGCGCGCGGCATCGTCGATCCGCTCGTGCTCAAGGCGATGGGAGAGGTGCCGCGCGAGGCGTTCGTCGCCGAGGCGCTGAAGGAGTTCGCCTACGAGGACTCGGCGCTTCCGATCGAAGCCGGGCAGACCATCTCCCAGCCCTATATCGTTGCGCGCATGATCGAGCTCGCCGAGCTCAAGCCGGGCGATACGGTGCTCGAAGTCGGCGCAGGCTCCGGCTACGCCGCTTCGGTGATGAGCCGCATCGCGGGGCGCGTCTACGCCATCGAGCGCCACGAGGAGCTCGCCGAGCTCGCCAAGGCGCGGCTCGAAGATCTCCGCTACGACAATGCCGAGATCGTGTGCGCCGACGGCACCAAGGGATTGCCGGAGCACGCGCCGTTTGACGCCATCGTCGTATCGGCCGGAGGCCCGCGCGTGCCGGCGGCGCTCAAGAGCCAGCTTGCGATCGGAGGCAGGCTCGTCATCCCCGTCGGCCGCGGCGTTCACCAGAACCTGCTCCGCGTGACGCGCCGCAGCGAGGCCGACTTCCTCGAGGAGGATTTCGGACCGGTCACCTTCGTGCCCTTGATCGGAGAGGAAGGCTGGGCCGAGCCCGGCGCCGCCAAGAAAGAGACCAAGATCGACGCCGAAACTTCAGGCTTCGCCGGCGGCCTCCTGATCCCCTCGCAGCGGGCGACCGCGATCCGCACCACGCTCGGCCGGCTCATCGCCGACGCCGCCGAGCCGTTCGGCGATCTCGACGAGCTGGCGCGCCTCGCCGAGCGTTTCGCCAAATGCCGCGTCGTGCTGCTCGGCGAGGCGACGCACGGCACGGCCGAGTTCTACGACGCGCGCGCCGCGATCACGGCGAAGCTCGTCGAGGATCACGGCTTCAACATCGTCGCGGTGGAGGCCGACTGGCCCGACGCCAAGGTGTACGACGCCTATGCGCGCGCGCTGCCGCGGCCGAAAGTGCCGAAAGCCGCCTTCAACCGCTTCCCCACCTGGATGTGGCGGAATGCCGAGGTTGGCGCCTTCCTGCGCAGGCTGAAAGCCATCAACGAGGCGCGCGATCCGGACGAGCGTTGCTCTTTCCACGGCCTCGACGTGTACAGCTTGAGCGCCTCGATCGAAGCCGTGCTCGCCTATCTCGACACGGTCGATCCCGAGGCGGCGCGGGTGGCGCGCGAGCGCTACGGCTGCCTCGCGCCATGGCGCGCCGAGCCCGCCCGCTACGGACGCATGGCGCTTTCCCGCGGCTACGCGATGTGCGAGAAGCCGGTCACCGACGCGCTCGTCGATCTCCTGCTCAAGCGCATCGACTATCTCATGCGCGACGGAGACGCCTTCTTCGACGCCGAGCAGAATGCGCGCATCGTGGCCGCGGCCGAGCAGTACTATCGCGTGATGTATTACGGCGACGCCGAGTCGTGGAACCTGCGCGACCAGCATATGTTCGACACGCTCGAGCGGCTCATCGCCCATCGCGGGCCCGAGGCCAAGGCGATCGTGTGGGCGCACAACTCGCATGTCGGCAACGCCGAGTTCACCGAGATGGGCCAGGTCAGGGGCGAGCACAATATCGGGCAGCTCGCGCGCCGGAAATTCGGCGAGGACGCCGCGCTGATCGGGTTCGGCACCGACCGAGGAACGGTTGCTGCCGCCTCGGATTGGAACGGGCCGATGGAGATCAAGCGCGTCCGCCCGGCGCGCGAGGATTCCTACGAGGGGCGGTCGCGCGATGCCGACATCCCAGCCTTCTTCCTTGAGACCGGGCCGGGCCAGAAGGAGCATGTCCGCGCCGAGCTTGCCGAGCCCCTGCTCGAGCGCGCGATCGGGGTGATCTACCGGCCCGAGACCGAGCTGCTCTCCCATTACTTCCAGGCCGAGCTGTCGAACCAGTTCGACGCCTGGATCTGGTTCGAGGAGACGCGCGCGGTCTCGGCGCATAGGGACGCCCATCCGCACGGGCCCGACGAGACCTATCCTTTCGGTCTCTAGGTCCTTCTCCGGCAACGGCTTTTTCGGTGCGATATTCGCGTCGCGCGACTTCGGCTATGCTGCGGCGCCCTAAGCCCCAGGGGGGTCCGCCGATGAAGCTTCCGACTTGCGCCGCAGCGCTTGCCCTCGCCGTCCTGCTCGCGACTGGCGGGGCAAGAGACGTTCGCGCCGACTCTCAGGTCGAAATCGCCTATGAGGAGCCGGCAAGCGCCGAACTCCGCCCCATCTACGAAGAGCTGAAGTCGCTCGGCATGTTGCAGCAGCTCCAGCTTCTCATGGAGCCGCTCCGCCTGCCAAAGCCGCTCCTGGTGCGCACGGCGGAATGCGGGCCAAACCCCGAGCCCTACGCTCCGGGGGGTCCCGTCACCATCTGCTATGAGGTGCTCGATCAGGTCGCCAAGCTCGTGAAGCAGCACTCGCACGACCCCGCCTATCAGCAGACATTGATCAACGGCGCCTTTATCCAGACCGCGCTGCACAACGTCGCTCTCGGCATCTTCGATGTGCTCGGCGTTCCCGTGTGGGGGCGCGAGTTCGATGCCGCCGACCGGCTTGCCGCGCTGATCATGACCCAGTTCGGCGAGGACGTGATGGCCGCGACCGTCGAGACCACGACGCAGATCTTCCAGTGGTCGAACCGGACATGGACCGGGCGCGATTTCGCCAGCACGGCGTCGCCCGAGGCGCAGCGCTTCTACAATTATCTCTGCATCGCCTACGCCGCCTCGCCCTACGACTACGACTATCTCGTGCGCGGCGGGACGTTGCCGAAAGAGCGCGCGGAGCAGTGCGAGAGCGAATATCAGCAGATCAAGAAGGCGTTCGATTTGCGGATCATGCCTTTCGTCGACCCCGACCTTCTGGTTAAGGCAAGAGCGCGGCGCTGGTCGATCTCGCCTTCAAACCCGGGCAACAGCGGTTAGCAGGCAACGCACTCCGGACGTCAGGTTGTTTCTTCTCAGCAGGTGCCCGATGACATCGATCCTCAAGGCCTCCCTCCTTTCGGCCGCCTTGTGTCTGCTACTGTTCGCGGCCGTTCCGGCAGCGGCACAGGTCGCCCGAGTTCGCCAACGGCAAAGTCGTCGTCGTCGAGCAGGAGGCCGGCGACCACGGTTATTGGACGACGACTTACAACACGTTCGATCCCGACAACAAACGCAAGCCGATCGCCGAGGAGCGCAAGCAGATCAGGCAGCAGATGATGGAACGGCGCGTGCTCGAGGAATACGCCGAGTTCCTGTCGCCGTTGCGCCTGCCGCATACGCTCAAGCTGTTCGCGAGCGATTGCGCGGGCAAGGACTGGGACAGCCCGTATTACAACCCCGGAATTCACGCCATCAACATGTGCTACTCGTTTTTCGCCGCGAGCAACAAAGATGCCGACTACCTGCTCGACCTGCAGGCAAAAGGCAAATTGTGGACGCCGGTCTCGCGCGAGCAGTATGTCGCCGGTCTGTTCACCTCGGTGCTCATGCACGAGACGGGACACGCTTTGTTCGACCAGCTCGACATCCCGGTGTTTGGCCGCGAGGAGGATGGCGCCGACGAGGTCGCGGCCTTCCTCGCGCTGCAATTCGGCAAGGAGACGGCGCGCACCATCATCAAGGGCTTCGCCTATACCTGGGCGCTCTCGAGCGACCCGCGCACGCAAGGAATGGACATCACCGATCCGAAATATCCGACCGACCCCGACGAGCAATGTTGGGTCGATCCGTTCTGCGCCTTCTCCGACGAGCACGGGACCGCGAGCCAGCGTCTCTACAACACGCTGTGCATCGCCTATGGCGGCGACCCTGCCACGTTCCAGGACTTCGTCGATTCAGGTTGGCTGCCGCCGGAGCGCGCCAAGAATTGCGCCAGGGAGTATCAGCAGGTCAAATTGGCCTTCGAAAAGACGATCCTGCCGTTCATCGATCAGGAGCAGATGGCGAAGGTGCGCGCGCGGCAATGGTTTGCCCCGGCGGAACTGCAGGAGAAGTAGGCCGCGGCCTGTCGAGGGCAAAACCGCGCGACGAACGAGCCCCTCCCGCTTCGTCCTAGGGCGTTAAAATCCTTGCCGTTTTGTAACGATTCCCGCGCCCTCCGGCGTGCTAAACCGGATAGCATGGAGGGAGAGCGGACTTAAGCAATGGCGACGCGCCTATTGACCTTGCTCGTTGTCGCGGGGCTTCTCGCCGGAGCGGGCTACTATTATTGGCAGCAGCACGCCGAGGGGAAGCTCGACATCGAAACGGCGGTTGCTAAGCGCGCGGACGTGCGCCGAGTGGTCTCGACGTCCGGCGCGGTGAGCGCGCTCGTCACCGTCGACATCGGGTCGCAGCTTTCCGGCAATATCAGCGAAGTCAACGTCGATTTCACCTCGGAAGTGAAGAAGGACCAGGTGCTCGCCAGGATCGAGCCCTCGACCTTCGAGACCAAGGTGCGCCAAAGCGAAGCGGCGCTTGCCGTGGCCAAGTCCAACGTGGCGCTGCAGGAGGCCGCAGTCGAGCGGGCCGAGGCCAACCTGCACAAGGCCGAACTCGATTTGCACCGGGCGCAAGAGCTGGTGGCGAGAGGCGCAGGCGCGCAAGCCACGCTCGACACGGCCATCGCAGCCGAGCTCAGCGGCAAGGCGGATCTCGACAGCGCCAAGGCGCAGCTCGAGAATGCCAATGCCAATGTGGCGCTCAACGAGGCGACGCTGGAAGGTGCCCGTATCGACCTCGAGCGGACCTATATCCGCTCGCCCATCGACGGCGTCGTCGTGGACCGCATCGTGCAGGTCGGGCAGACCGTGGCGGCGAGCCTTCAGGCACCGAAGCTGTTCACCATTGCCCAGGACCTCAACCATGTGCAGATCCAAGCGCAGGTTGACGAGGCCGATATCGGGCAGATCGCTAGCAACAACGACGTGAATTTT
>NZ_DASRGO010000020.1:0-2791 GCF_035650995.1 Methyloceanibacter sp.
CGGCGAGGTGCTGCCGACGGCGGTATTCACCGAGCCCAACACGGGCTCTGACCTCGCCTCCCTCACCACGCGCGCGGTGAAGGACGGCGACGTTTACCGCATCACCGGACAGAAGACCTGGATCACGCACGCCGCGCGCGCCGATCTGATGACCGTTCTTGCGCGCACCAACCCCAACGAGAAGGGCTATCGCGGGCTGTCGATGTTTCTCGCACCGAAGCCGCGCGGCACCGACGAGGATCCGTTCCCGGCGCAAGGCATGAGCGGCGGCGAGATCGAGGTGCTCGGCTATCGCGGCATGAAGGAGTTCGACATCTCCTTCGACGGCTTCGCCGTTCCGGCGGCCAATCTTCTCGGCGGCGTCGAGGGCCAGGGCTTCAAGCAATTGATGCAGACCTTCGAGGCGGCGCGCATCCAGACCGCGGCGCGCGCCATCGGTGTGGCGCAGTCTGCGCTCGATCTCGGACTCCGCTACGGCATGGAGCGCATCCAGTTCGGCAAGCCGATCGTCTCTTTCCCGCGCGTCTCCGACAAACTCGCGATGATGGCGGCGGAGATTCTTATCGCGCGCCAGCTCACCTATTTCGCCGCGCGCGAGAAGGACGCGGGCCGGCGCTGCGATCTCGAGGCCGGCATGGCCAAGCTGCTCGCCGCGCGCGTGGCCTGGGCAGCGGCCGACAACGCGCTGCAGATCCACGGCGGCAACGGCTTCGCGCTCGAATATCCGATCAGCCGCGTGCTGTGCGACGCGCGCATCCTGTCGATCTTCGAAGGGGCCGCCGAGATCCAGGCGCAAGTCATCGCCCGGCGCCTGCTCGAGGGCTGACGGTCGCCAATTGAAACCAAACCGGCGCCAAACCGGTTGGACAAACGGAGGAGACGAATGGGTGTGAAGAAGCTTGCCCTGATGGCATTCGTGGCGTCGGCCGTCGCGAGTCCGGCCTATGCCCTCGACGTGAACAAGAAGATCGCGGCGCCGGCGCAGATGCTCGCAATCTGGTCGACCATCTCCGAGTTCTGCTCGATCAAGGATTGGCACCCGGCCGTCGCCGATTGCAAGGAGAGCCAGGAGGGCAGCGACACGTTCCGGGTTCTCACGCTGAAGGATAACGGTGGAACGATCAAGGAGAAGCTCACCGCCTCGGACGACACCAGCTACAGCTACGAGATCATCGATCCGAGCCCGCTGCCGGTGAAGAATTATTCGGCCAAGCTGTGGGTCGAGCCGGACGATCGCGATCCCGGCCGCACCGTGATCCACTGGGATGCAACCTTCGAGGCCAACGGCAAGAGCGACGACGAGGCGAAGAAGACGATCGGCGACATCTTCATGGCCGGGCTCAAGTCCATCAAGCAGAAGACCATGCCGCCGGAAGGCAGCGTCGGCGGCGATTAGACCGCATGCAGGAGACCGGGCGGTCGATTCTCATTACCGGCTGCTCATCGGGCATCGGGCTTGCCTCGGCGCGCGAGATGAAGGCGCGCGGATGGCGCGTGTTCGCCACGGCGCGGAAGCCGCAAGACATCGAGCGGCTGCGCGATGAGGTCGGTGTGGAGAGCCTCTATCTCGATTATGCCGAACCTCCTTCAATCGAAGCCGTGGCGCGGCACGTGCTCGAAGCCACGGACGGCAAGCTCTCCGCGCTCTTCAATAACGGGACGTATGGCCAGCCTGGGGCGGTCGAGGATTTGCGGCCAGAGGTGTTGCGCGCGCAGTTCGAGGCGGGCTTTTTCGGCTGGCACGACCTCACGCGGCGGGTCATCCCGGCCATGCGCGGCAACGGGGAGGGGCGCCTAGTATTCTGCTCCTCGGTGCTCGGGCTTGTCGCGGCGCCCTACCGCGGCGCCTATTGCGCCGCCAAATTCGCCGTCGAGGCGCTCGCCGATTCGCTTCGCATCGAGCTCCGTTCCTCGGGCATCAGAGTCATCCTCATCGAGCCGGGGCCGATCGCGAGCCGCTTCGTCGAGCATGCGCTCGAGGCCTACCGGCGCAATATCGATCTCGAAGGCTCGCCCCACCGCGACATCTATCGCGCGCGCATCGCGCGGCTCGAGGAAGGCGGCAGCCAGACCTTCAAGCTCGGGCCCGAGGCGGTCGCTTTGAAGCTCGCCCATGCGCTCGAAAGCAGGCGGCCGATGCCGCGCTATTACGTCACGATTCCGACCTATGCCGCGGTTCTCTTTCGCCGCGTCCTGCCGACCCGCGCGCTGGACGCGATTGCCGCCAGCAACTAATGTCCGCTCCGGGCGTTGACGCCCAAGGAGCCTCCCATGGAACGCGTCGTCCACTACGCCATCCCCTTCGCGCTCGCAGCCGTGGCCGCCGTCCTGCTCGCAGGGTTGTGGAACATGCTGCGCGGCGGGAGCCCCAATCTAAGCCAAAAACTGATGCGCTGGCGGGTGGTCCTGCAATTCATCGCGATCATCATCGTGATGACCGCGATCTACCTCGGCGGCAAATTTCCCATGTAACGAAGGCTTGACCGCTTTCGGCGTCAAGCTACGCTAGGATTTAAGACGCGGGGCCCAATTTTCAGGCCTTGGCAGAACTTGGCTTCGACGCATGCTCGCGCGAAAAGTCCTCGACTTTTCAAGGCCATGCGCCAAGGCGGGCAGCGATGGTCGTCCTCAACAAGATCTATACGCGGACCGGCGACGACGGCACGACGGCGCTCGGCTCCGGGCGCCGCGTGGCGAAATACGATCTGAGAGTCGAGGCCTATGGCACGCTCGATGAGACCAATGCCGCAATTGGCGTGGCGCGGCTCCACACGCGCGACGCCGATCCCGT
>NZ_DASRGO010000021.1:0-21083 GCF_035650995.1 Methyloceanibacter sp.
GCCGTGCCTCAGCTCGAGCCCGTGGTCTTTCTTGAACTGCTCATGGATGCGGCGGAGATTGCCGCGGGCGTCAGCGGTGAGGAAGGCGCCCGGCTCCTCGCGCTCCTCGCGGTTGCGGAACAGGGTGCACCACAGCCGCGCAACGCGCTTGTCCCACGGGAGCTGCATGAAGGTCTCGGGCTCGGGGATGCCGATCAGCTCGGCAGCCTCGGGGCCATAACCGAGATATTCGCCACGGCGGTTGATGAAAAGGTTCATGGTGGCGCCATAGACGAGCTGGAAGCCCTTCCTCGCCACGCTCTCCCAGTGGTCGGCCGGGATGCCCTTGCCCATGATACGGCCGGTGACCGACACGAATTGCAGATAGAGATAGTCGATTCCGAGTTCGTCGATCTTGCGGCGGACTTGAGCAACCAGCTCTTGGCGCTGCGGGTCGTCTACGAAGCGCTCGATGTCCGTCTTCTGCTGATCAGTGGACGCGGCGTAGTTCATGGTGCACCTCTACACTCAACTCCACGGGAAAGGACTGTTCGATACGGGATGAAGCTCGCCCTTGGCGAAGCGGCCGAAGCGAAACGGCTCGAGCAGAGCGCTCTTCTCGCCCATCACCTCCTGCGCCACCAGCTGGCCGACGCCGATCATCTTGTAGCCGTGATTTGAGTCAGCGATCACGTAGACGTTCTCGCGGAATACGTCAAAGACGGGGAAATTGTCCGGCGTGAAGCAGCCGAGGCCGCCCGACTTCTCGTGATGCTTGTACAAGGCAGTCTTGCCTTCGAAGCGCTTCTGGCAGTGCGCGAGCATCGAGCACCAGGTGTGGATGAAGTCGTCGCCGACGACGAAATCGGGCGAATCGGGACCGTAGGGATCGACGGCCACATCGTCCGGATCCTGATCGACCTTGTAAGGCGACGACCCGCCCTGCACGCCGCCGAAATTGAAATCGGGCTTGTAGTAAAGGCCCCACAGCTTGTCGGTGATGAGCGAGCCGTCGACGTCGGAATAGAGCGGCGCGTCGGTATCGACGTGGATGACGGGCGGAAAGCCGCCGTCATTGGTGCGGTGCATGTTGGGATCGACGCCGAGCGTGCCCTCTTCCAGGCACCAATAGGTCCACATGCGCACGTTGTCGTGCATCTTGCCGTCGCGACCCTTGATCGAGATGTGCTTGGGCTGCTCGAGCATGGTCCAGAAGCGCGAGACCCACGGGCCTGCGCCGATGATCACATAGTCGCAGGCAATGGTGCCGCGGTTGGTGAGGAGCGCCGTCACGGCGCCCGAATTCGAGCCGAACTCGAAGCCCCTCACCTCGACGCCGGTGAGGATGCGGACCCCCTCGGCCTCGGCCTTGTTGGCCAGTCCATACATCGAGGCGGTGTTGTTGGCGTAGCCGCCGCGCTTCTCGTGGAGAACCGAGGTGATGCCTTTGGCCTGCCAATCATCGAACAGGCCAAGCATGTACTTCTGGCAATCAGCCGCGCCTTCGATGAAGACGGAGTCGTAGCCGATCGCCTTCTGTTGCTCATAAATAGTGGCGACCTGCTCGTGCATCACCTCGGGGCTGATCTGCATGTAGCCGACGGGATGATAGCTATAGGCGCTCGGGTCGCTCTCCCAGACCGAAACCGAATGGGCCATCAGCTCGCGCATCGCCGGCTGGTAATAGTTGTTGCGCACCACGCCGCAGGCGATGCCCGAGGCGCCGGCGGCGATCGAGGTCTTGTCGACAACGAGAATATCGGCGCCCGAGCCCTTGCCTTGCGCCCTCAGCATCTCGGCGAGATGGTATGCGGTGCTAAGCCCGTGGACGCCCGCACCGATGACGGCATATTTGGTCGAGGACGGAAAGCTCACTCTTACCCTCCCGGTCGGCAAATCACGCGGTCGCCGCGGACCATATTGTTGCAAAGGGCCACATTGGTATGCGAAACCGTCGGACTTTGCAGACCCCCATTGGCGCTCCTATTTGCACATAAGCGTGGACCGGTCGCAACCAATTTCTTGATTCGGGTCCAAAGTGGGCCTAATTTGGCCGGATCAATCCGGCAGGGAGATTCCGATGACCGATTCTCATAACAGGTCTTCAGACGCCGTTCTTGTCTCGCTGACCAAGCCGCATCACGGCGTGGGCACGATTTCGGCCTATCTCAGGCGCGCCATCGAAACCGGCGCTTATAGCGAGGGCGACCGCCTGCCGCCGGAACGCCAGTTGGCGGCGACTTTCCAGGCCGCACGCAGCACGGTCAGGCGCGCGCTCGACCAACTCGAGCGAGCCGGGCTCGTGTCGCGCCGCCTTGGCAGCGGGACCTTCGTCGGAGCGACCGCGGCAACCAGCCGCCGCACTGCGGACCTCGCCGATCAGGTGAGTCCGCTCCAGCTGATCGAGGCGCGACTCGCGGTCGAGCCCTATACCACGCGGCTCGCCGTGCTGCATGCGACGCGCCGCAACCTCGACGACATGGAAGCCGTGCTCGCGCATGGAGAGGAGTCGCTCAACGACAAGGACTCGTTCTCGAAGTGGGACGGGGAATTTCATCTTCTCATCGCACATGCGTCGGGCAATCCGCTTCTCATCAACTTCTACCGTCAGATCAACCACGTCCGCCTTCACGCCCAATGGGACGCGATGAAGGAGAAGATTCTGACGCCCGAGGTGATAGCCGGCTATAACCGCCAGCACCGCGCCATCTTCCACGCCCTCCACGAGCGCGACGCGCAAGGCGCGCAGACGCTGATCACCGAGCATCTGGAGAAGGCGCGCGACGATCTCGTCAAGGCGAATAGCCCGTAAATCCAGTCGTCTCCCCGCTCGCGCCTAGGTAGCAAAAAAGCGGATTAACCATTTCGCTACACTTGTCCTAAACCGTTTTCCGGCACGGTTCCCCTTGTCCGAGGGGAACCGCATGACAACCAAAAGTCGCGGCCAATCCTCAAGCGAGGCCGCACGATACGACGACGGATTGGGCTGCGACCGGGCCTCTTGCCCCGAGTCCACCCGCGCCCTGTTCGGCACGAGCGAGGCCTTTCTCGCCAGCGTGATCGAGAACATGCCGACCGTGGTCTTCGTCAAGGACGCGCGGACCGGCCGCTTCATCCTGATCAACCGGGCCGGCGAGGATCTCCTTGGCCTGCCCCGCTCGGCGATCATCGGCATGACGGATCACGATCTCTTCGCCAAGGAAGAGGCCGAGCGGTTCGTGGCGCGCGACAGGCGCGCCATGCAGTCGGGCGAACCGCAGGTGATCGACGAAGAGCCCATCCACACCCCGCATAACGGCATTCGCTGCCTGCGCACGCGGGTCATCGCGGTACGCGACACTGACGGGCACCCGCATCTCCTGCTCGGCATTTCGGAGGACATCACCGAGCAGAAGGTCGCCGGTGAGCGCATGAGGTATATGGCCCATCATGACGGGCTCACCAGCCTCGCCAATCGTGCGTTATTCCGCCAGCAGCTCGACGCCGCCATGAGCGAGTTTCGCCGGACGGGACGGAAAGTCACCCTCTTTTTCTTCGATCTCGACGGCTTCAAGAAAATCAACGACACGCTCGGCCATCCGACCGGAGACGCGCTTCTGCGCATGCTCGCCGACCGGCTGCGCAAATGCGCCGGCGAGGGCGACATTGTGGCTAGGCTCGGCGGCGACGAGTTCGCCATCGTGCATCCAGCCTCGCCGACGGCCAAGGACGATACGGCGCTCGCGGGCGAAATCGTGCAACGCGTGTCCAAGCCCTACGACATCGGAGGCCACCGGCTGACGGTGACCGCAAGCGTAGGGATCAGCCAATCGAGCGAGATCTGCTCGGACTCGGAACGCATGCTGCGCAATTCCGACGTTGCGCTCTATCGCGCCAAGGAAGGCGGGCGCAACAGTTTCCGCTTCTACGACCCGAGCATGGACCGGCACCTCGAGGAGAAGCGGGCGCGCGAGCTCGCCATCCGCAATGCGCTCGGCCGCGGCGAGTTCGAGGTGCATTACCAGCCTTTCGTGGGGGTCTCGAACCAGCGGATTTGCGGGCTCGAGGCGCTGCTGCGCTGGCGCCATCCAGAGGAGGGATTGCTACCGCCGTCCGACTTCATTCCGGTCGCCGAAGAGGCGGGATTGATCAGCACGCTCGGCGAGTGGGTGCTGCGCAAGGCCTGCGCCGACGCCGCACAGTGGCCGGTCTATATCGGGCTTGCGGTGAACATTTCGCCGTCGCAATGCACGCCCGCGCTGGCGCAGACGGTGATGAGCGCGCTTGCCTCCTCGCGGCTTTCGCCGGGCCAGCTCGAACTTGAGATCACCGAGTCGGCGCTGCTGCACGATACCAGCACGACGGTTTCGGTGTTGCATCAACTGCGCGGGCTCGGAGTGAAGATCGCCATGGACGATTTCGGCACCGGCTATTCGTCGTTGAGCTATCTGCGCAGCTTTCCCTTCGACAAGATCAAGATCGACAAGAGCTTCGTGCAGGACCTGCTGACCGACAGCGACTCGCTCTCGATCGTGCGCGCCGTGGCCGGGCTCGGCGCAAGCTTCGGCGTGTCGACGACGGCTGAGGGCGTCGAGACGGCCGAGCAGTTCGAGCAGGTGCGCGCGGCCGGCTGCACCTATGTTCAAGGCTTCTATTTCGGACGGCCTGTGCCGATCGACGAAGTGTTCAGGGCGCTGCGCGAGCGGCGGGCGGCGATCAGGAAGCCAGGTTACGCCTGAGCCCTGGTGCGGTTCTTGGACACGGACCCCGCGTCTCCAGGCCCCTTGACTATGCGCGGGTCGGGCAAGTCCGGTTGCCAAACACGATCCACATCGCCACTAGTTGGCAGGCCGAGAGTGGATCATTCGAAGGCATCCTTCCGATCGACATTCCTCACTCCCCGAACCATGAACGAAGCTCTCAAGCGACGAGACCTGGGGCCTGACAGCGCCCAGCCGGCCAGCTCGGCGAAGCTCGGGCCATGGTGGTTTGCCTTGGAACCGCGCCGCGGTGCTCTGTTTGTCGTCAATATCGGCGCGCCGCTCCTGATCGGCCTCCTGCTCGGCGAAGCAAGCGCCGCGCTTGTCGGCGGCATTACCGGGCTCCTTCTCTCGCTTGCCGACCAGGAGGGTGGCCTCTGCCTTAGGCATATTCAGGCGGCGCCATGAACTCAGGACCAACCGGGTTCACGACAGTCTCGGCGATGATGCGGTCGATCTCGGTCTTGGCCGCGGAATCGAGCGACCACCCCATCGCCGCCTCGACGGGCGTGAGCTCATCGGGCCGGCGCGCGCCCCATAGGGCCGTGGTGATGCCCTGATCGAGCACCCAGCGCACGGCAAGCTCGATCACGTGCGTGCCATAGCGCTCGCGGGCGAAGCGATCGAGCTGTTCCACCGCCGCGAGATATTGCGGGAAGCGGTCGGTCTGGAATTTGGGGTCGTGGCGGCGGAGATCGTCGCCTGAGAATTTGGTCTCGGCGCGCATGCGGCCCGACAGGAGCCCGCGGCAGAGCGCGCCGTAACCAAGTGTGGCAATCGAGTGCTTCTTGCAATAGGGCAGGATCTCCTTATCGATGCCCCGCTCGAAAAGATTGTAAGGCGGCTGGAGCACGTGAAGCGGGCTTACCGAGCGGAACTCATCCATCTGCTTCACCGAGAAATTGCTCACGCCGATAGCGCGGATCGTGCCCTGCTCGTAGAGATCGCGCATGGCGCGCGCCGTCTCGGCGATCGGCCGGCTTGGGTCGGGCCAATGCACCTGATAGATGTCGATGCGGTCGGTCTTCAGCCGCTTAAGCGAGTCCTCGACCTCGCGCATGATGCGCTCGCGGCTGCCGTTGCGCGTGATCTTGCCGTCATGCCATTCGAGCCCGACCTTGGTGGCGATCAGCGCGTCCTTGCGCAGACCGCCGGCAAGCGCCTTGCCGACGATCTCCTCGGAGCGGCCGAAGCCATAGACAGGCGCGGTGTCGACGACATTGATGCCGTGGCGCAAGGCGGCCTTGACGGTTGCGATCGACTCGGCTTCGTCGCTCCCGCCCCACATCCAGCCGCCGATCGCCCAGGTCCCGAGCGTGACGCGGGAGACCTTAAGCTCGGTTCCGGGGATATCGGCGTATTCCATGAATGTACCGGTTTGGCTGTTGCGGTCGACGGTTTGCTGGACGGACATGGCGCTGGGCTCCCGTTGTAAAGGATTCCAGCTTTAATGATGCTTTCGAGTGGAGGTTCCCAGCCCCCCGCGTCAGTCTGACCGGGGCTCAGTAGCCTTGCGGCTTTCCGACCAGGGACGACTCGCCGCGCAGCATAGCCTTGAGTCTGGGTAACTCCTTTAGCACATGCTCGTCCTTGTCGGCGGCGAAGCGCGCTGGGAAGAAAAGGCGCAGGACGGGATCGAGCATGGCGGCTGCTCCCGCGTACCCCGCCTCGATCGCATGCTCGACCTCGACGCCCGTGTCATCGTCGTTAAGCGCAAAGATCAACTTGACAGGCAGCCGGAACAACGGACGCCTCACTTGCCACACGAGCTTACGTCCGGGCACGAGCTCGACAAGCTCGCACCTTATCTTGACGCGCTTCTGGCCGATCATTTCGTCCATGAGAATGATACTGCCGATCGTTCCCGGCGCACCTCTTACGGTATGGAGCTGAAAGTGGGTGCCGGGCCACCAGCGCCGAAATGCCTCATCGTCGCAATTCGCCAGGAAATCTGTAATCTCTCTGCCCGAGAGCCCCGTGACGTGCGTGCGGGTGATAAGCGAGAACATGCTGGTCGGTCGTCCACGGCTCGTATTGCAAATTCGTGGCGTGAGAGCATCATTTCCGCTCTAACTCCGCAAGGGGCCCCGCCAGTGCGAGGAGCGCTTGAATGCCCACCAAGACCGCGTTCGTCACGGGCGGCACCGGCTTTATCGGCCTCAACCTGATCGAGCATCTTGCGCAATCGGGTTGGGAGGTGACGGCTCTGCATCGGCCGCATTCGCGGCTCACCGAGCTCAAGAAATTTCCGGTACGTCTCGTCCAGGGCGAGATCGAAGACCGCCATTCGCTCGAGCACGCCATGCCGGAAGGCGTGGACGCCGTATTTCACGTGGCGGGAGACGTGAGCCTGTGGTCGGGCCATCGGGAACGGCAATGGCGAACCAATGTCGAAGGCACCCGCAACATGGTGGCGACGGCGCTTGCGAAGCGTGCGGGGAAGTTCATCCATACCTCGACCATCTCCGTCTACGGCATGCAGCCGGAGCCGTTCGACGAGACGGCGCCCAAGCTCGGGCGCGACACGTTGAACTATCAGCGATCGAAGACCGCGGCCGAAGACGAAGTCGCCAAGGGTATCGACCAGGGACTCGATGCAGTGATCCTCAATCCGGCCAACGTGATCGGCCGTTACGACTGGAGCACCTGGTCGCGCTTCATACGACTTGCCGCCAACCGGCAACTGTTCCGCATCCCGCCGGGACGTGCCTGCTATGCCGACGTGGGAGCCGTGGTGCGGGCACACGCCGCTGCGGCCGAGATGGGGCAGACGGGACACAATTACCTGCTCGGCGGCCCGGATGCCTCTTACGCCGACATCGCACGCATGGTCTGCGAGCTTGTGGGCACTGCGCCCAACACCGCCGTCGGCCGCCCGGTGGTCCTGAAGCTCGCTGGACGCGTGTCGGAATGGACGTCGAAATTAACGGGCAAAGAGCCCCGCATCTCCGAGGAAGCGGCCACGATGCTGAGCGCGAGCATCATCTGCCGAAGCGACAAAGCCATCCGCGAGCTTGGCTATGAGATTTCTCCGATCGAGATCACGCTGAAGCGTTGCATCGATTGGATGATCGCCCAGAAGCTCCTTACTCGGCCGGAAGCGCGACGTTAGCGCCGTCGCGAGACGCTGCCCTACCATCCAGACTGGAGATCGCGAAGCGGCTGAATATGCGCCCCATGACGCGATCGTAGAAACGCGGCGGCATGAGCTGACTGAGGCGGACGCTGAGCCAGAGCGGGGTCGGGAAGGAGATGTAGGAGCGCTTGCGCTTAAGCCCCGCCATGATCCTCTCCGCAGCCGCCGTCGAGGTGAACGCCTTTCCCGCCGACATGTCGGCGCCCATCATCCCGTTGATCTCGTCGAGCAACGGGGTCTGGACATAACCCGGGAAGACCGTGGTTACGGTGATGCCCCGCTGCCTAAGCTCGCAGCGCAGGCTCTCGAGATAGGCGGAGACCGCGGCCTTGCTCGCGGAGTAGCCTGGCTCGAACGGGATGCCTCGCACCCCCGCCATGCTCGAAATGCCCACGATGTGGCCGCTCCTCCGCTCGAGCATCGACGGCAGCACGGCCTCGATGGCGTAGACGGTGCCAAGAAAATTCACCTGAACGATCTCCTCCAAATGCGCGATCCTGAGATCGTCGACGGTTGAGGCACGGCAGATTCCGGCGCTCGCGATCAGTACATCGATGGGGCCAAGGGCAGCGGCGATATCACCGACCGCACCGCGCAACCGCTCGCGCTCGCGCACATCGGCCGCGGCAGTCGCACAGGTTACGCCGGAGCGGCGCAGCGCTTCGGCGAGCGGCTCCAATTTGGCCCGGTCGCGATCGATCAGTCCGACCCTGGCGCCCTGACCGGCAAAGGCGAGGCACAGCTCGCGCCCGATGCCGCTCGCGCCTCCGGTCACAAGAATAGACCGGCCGGCGAGCCGCTTGCTCGACATCCCCCTCACCTCTCCCTCCCTCGCCGCTCCGTGCTCGGATTGCGCCGCCAGGCGAGTCTACCACTCCGGCGAGAAAAATGCGCTTGATCGGAGCGCTCTCCAGGCATCCTGGACCGTCCGGCGGAAGCGGGCATGGCCTGTGATATGATCCCATTTTCTTGAGCGAGAGGCTGTCGCGAGGCGTGGCAACGGCAGGTGCTGCTCAATGGGCAAGGTCATCGTCAAGACCGAGACGCCTGAACAGAGTTTTGCGCGCCTAGAGCTCAGTAACGGCGACCAGGTGACGATTGCGGTCGCCGACGGTGAGATCACGATCGTCAAGATGAAGTGGGCGGGAGTTCTGCGCGGCGCGACGCTCTGGAGATCCGCCGACGCCGCTGAGATTGCCGAAAAATTCTTCGACGATACGAAGCTGCCGCAGAAGCCGGTCGAAGCTATCATAGACAAGATCATCGATTGCCGCAGCGCCGACGACGTTGCGGCGCGCCTCTCGGCCACGCCCGATGAGGTGCTCGGTCAATACGTGGCCGCTCTCGAAAATGTGGGCGACAGGATGATCCGGGACATCTCCGAACTGCCCTATCCGAAGGACATGATCAAAGCGGCGCTGCGGCACTACCTGAAGAGAATGAATAGGACGGACCAGAAGGCCGTCGAGGCGTTGGGGGTCGCCTATGTCTCGCTGTCCCACTTCCAGCCGTTAACGCCGGAGGAACAGGACGCGGTCGCGCTCATGGAGAGCGTGCACCATACGCCAGAGGAGAAGATCGAGGGCGGAGACCTCTACGACGCCGTGCTCGCGCGGTGGCGCGCCGACGGCGCGGCTCTGCTCGATGAGCTCAGGTCCATGACCCATCAAGCAGAGGCCGACAAGCGCCGGATATGACGTTCGCCGGAGAGCCGGACCGAACGCCGGGCAGCGGCTTCACTCGGCTTTGAGCGAAGCCATATCGATCGAGAAGCGGTACTTCACATCCGACTTGAGCAGCCGGTCGTAGGCCTCGTTGACCTTCTGGATGGGGATGACTTCGACGTCGGCGGTGATGTTGTGCTTACCGCAGAAGTCGAGCATCTCCTGGGTCTCGGCGATGCCGCCGATGGGCGAGCCGGACAGGCTGCGGCGGCCCATGATGAGGCTGAACGCAGAGACGGGCAGAGGCTTCTCAGGCGCGCCGACGAGGGTGATATTGCCGTCGCGGCGCAACAGGTTGAGATAGGCGTTGATGTCGTGATCGGCGGAAACCGCGTCGAGGATGAAATCGAAGCTGCCGGTGTGCTTCGTCATCTCGTCGGCGTTACGCGACACGACGACTTCATCGGCGCCAAGGCGGAAGGCGTCGTCCTTCTTGTTGGGCGAGGTGGTGAAGACGACGACGTGCGCTCCGAGCGCATGGGCGAATTTCACAGCCATATGCCCAAGTCCGCCGAGACCGACCACGCCGATCTTCTTGCCCTTGGTGACGCCCCAGTGACGCATCGGCGAGTAGGTGGTGATCCCCGCGCAAAGGAGCGGCGCGGCCCCGGCGAGGTCGAGGTTCTTGGGCACGCGCAAGACGAATCGCTCATCGACGACGATGCTGTCGGAATAGCCCCCATAAGTGACGCCGCCAAGGTGCTTGTCGGGGGAGTTATAGGTGAGGGTCATGTTGGGGCAGAACTGCTCGAGACCCTCGCGGCAATTCGGGCACGTGTGGTCCGAGTCGACCATGCAGCCCACCGCGACGAGGTCGCCTTCCTTGTATCGGGTAACCGCCGAGCCCGTCTTGGTGACGCGGCCGACAATCTCGTGGCCGGGGACGCACGGGTAAACCGTCGGCATCACCTCCCGCCACTCGTTGCGGACTTGATGGAGATCGGAGTGGCAAATGCCGCAGAACAAAATCTCGATCTGCACGTCGTGGTCGGTCGGATTGCGCCGCGGGATCGCGTCGGCTGCGAGCGGCGAGGTTGCGCTCGCGGCTGAGTAGGCTTTGGCGTTATAGGCATTCTTCATCGATTTGCTCCTAACGTTTTTGTGTCGGTTTCGTGCGGCCTTGGGGTTCCGGCGCGGCGCCTTGCTACAGATCGGACGGGTCGTAGCCCGGTTTCTTGTAAAGCTTGGCCCATCTGCCCCGGATGTCCCGTAGACTCCAGGTCCTCAATGCAGCGCTGGCCGGATTCGGGCTTGCCTACGTGCCGGAAGACTTGGCTTTGCCCTATATTGCGAAGGGCCGTCTCGAGCGGGTGCTTGAGGATTGGTGCCCGCCCTCGCCGGGCTATCACCTCTATTATCCGAGCCGGCGGCAAACCTCGCCCGCCTTCTCGCTGCTGGTCGATGCCCTGCGCTATCGAGGCTGAAAGCCACGCTCCTGTTCCCAGCGCAGGCCACCGACACCCCGGTATGCCGGTGCGTGAGGCGACGTTCGGCCTGCTTATTCAAAGGAATGGCGCGCCCGAAAGGATTCGAACCTCTGACCCCCAGATTCGTAGTCTGGTGCTCTATCCAACTGAGCTACGGGCGCGTCTTGCCATCCGGTAAGGCTGGTTGAGCCTGTCACGGCAATCCACGAGATATGGCGGGCCTGGAGGCCATGTGACCAGCCCGCCCTACCTAAGCTCTAAGCGGCTCAAAGGCAAGGCTCGAACATCACGGAAATTTAGCCCTTTTCGGCTAGGTTCCGCTCCCCACCCCCATAACCCTCTAAGGGAGGAAACCATGCACATGAACAACCTTCTTGGCCGCGCCACGGCGATCCTCGCCGCTTCCGTCGTTGCCATCGGTCTTTCCGGCGCGGCTCAGGCCGCGGTCGACTTCACCGGCAAGTACCTGACCACCGACACGGGAGGCAAGCCGATGCAGATCGTGCTTGCCCCGAATGGCCGGGCCTGGGGCCATCGCCCCGGCGAATATATGAAGGGCGCCTGGGCTGCCGGCAAAAGGTACGCAGTGATCAGCTGGAAGGGCGGTTGGAGCACCAAGCTCGTCAAGCGCGGCGACCACTTCAAGAAGTTCGCCTATGGCCCGGGCCAGGCACCGAAGGGCAAGCCCCTCAGCAAGGCCTATGCCGTAAAAGTCCAGTAGCCCACGAGAACAGAACGTAAGCCGCGCCCCCCGCCTCACAACGAGGCGGGAGGCGCCGCCCGTTTGACGGCGCGCTCGCCACCGAGAGGCGGATTCCGCCGCGATCAGGATGAATGGGACAGGGTTGAATCGGCGCTATCGCGCCACTGGCCAGGGGTTGCGCCCGTGACGCGCTTGAAGGCGCGATTGAAGGCGGGAAGCGAGCCATAGCCCACGTCGGCGGCGATCTTGGCGAAGCTGTCGGCGCTGTTACGGATGCGTTCGGCGGCCAATTGCATCCGCCAATTGGTAACGTATTCGATCGGCGCCTGGCCCAACACTTCGTTGAAGCGCTCTGCCAGCACCGAGCGCGACGAGCCCGCCTCGCGCGCCAGAACGTCGACGGTCCAGCGGCGCGTGGGGTCCGCGTGCACGAACTGCAGCGCGCGGGCAACAATTGGGTCGTTCAACGCAGCGAACCAGCCCGTGGCATTGGCGGGAAGGCGCGCGGCGTAGCGGCGCACCACCTCGATGAACAGGAGCTCCATGAGGCGGCCGAGCATAAGCTCTGTGCCGGGCTGGGCGGTGTCCGCGAGTGTGAGGATCTCTCTCACCGTCGCGGTGAGGACTGCGCTCAGCTTGTCGTCGCCGGTGCGATCGACGTGGAGAGCCGGAAGGGTGCGAAACACCGGCGACGCGACGAACTCCGAGGATTCGAGGAAACCGCAGACCATACGCGTCTCTTCGCCGCCGCCACCGTGATCGACACACCACATCCCCTTGAGGGGACTTGGTTTGATGACGTCCTCGGCGATGGCCATCTCGACACCGTCGCCGCTCCAGAACTTGTGCTCATCGGCGAACGGTACAAGCAGGATATCGCCCGCCGTCACCTTCCGCCTTTCGCCGGTCGCGAGCTGGACAGTGGCACCGCCCGAAGCGATGAGGTGGAAGATGCTGATGTGCGTCATGCGCGCCATGGGCGTGCGCTCGTCAAAGCGCTTGGGACTGATGATGCCGAAGGGAGCGGTGAACCGGGCGTTCAAGAACACCGATCCGGTCAGGCGCAAGGCGCGCAGCATCTCTGCCAGCAGGTCGTGGCGCCCGCGCGCATTTTCCGGCGTCGCTGCAAACGAAGACGGCGTCCCGATCATTGAGGGAAATCAGGCCTCCGACGATATCCACGGCCATGCATGAATGTGCAGCTCAGCACATTAAAACACTAGCCGATGGAGCGTGAAATGAGAACGGCGAAGAGAAGCCGTTGGCTTTATGAACCGGCGTTCGCCGGCTTGGTCTTGATGTTGGGAATCGTGAATGCCGCCGCGGCCTCCAATGACGGACCCGAACCCTATCCAACCGACGCCTGCGCACTCAATGCTTGCTACAGAAGCTGCGACGGCTTGGCCGACCAGTGCTATCGCAATTGCGATCTGAAGTTCATGAACGACTGCAACGCAAAGCACTCCTCCACGTCAGCCAACCATGTGACGCCGACCGGCGGCGTGAAGAAAGTGCGTTAACCGCGCACGAGCCGCCTACGCGAAGCCAGTATCCCCGGCCGCCTTGGGAACGGTCGCCGACCAATCAGGCCGAACAAGGAACCACAGCGATGAACATTCAACCAACCAATCCTCCCACCGCCGATCTCGCCGCGGTCAAGAGCCGCCAGCACGCCGCCTGGGCCTCGGGCGATTACGCCGTCGTCGGCACCACCTTGCAGATCGTCGGCGAGACGCTGTGCGAGGCGGTCGATCTCCATGCCGGCGAACGCGTGCTCGACGTCGCCGCCGGCAATGGCAATGCCACACTCGCGGCAGCAAGACGTTTCGCCGAAGTCGTCTCAACCGACTACGTCGGCACGCTTCTCGAGCGTGGGCGCGAGCGCGCCAAGGCCGATCGTCTTCCCGTCACCTTCCTCGAAGCCGATGCCGAGAACCTTCCTTTCGAGACGGGAACCTTCGACGTCGTGCTGTCGACCTTCGGCGTCATGTTCGCGCCGGATCATGGGAAGGCGGCGAGCGAGCTCGTGCGCGTATGTCGGCGTGGCGGGAGGATAGGCCTTGCCAACTGGACACCGGAGAGCTTCATCGGCAGGCTGTTCAAGCTCGTCGGCCAATATGTGCCGTCAGCGCCAGGGGTAAAGTCGCCCGTGCTTTGGGGTACGAGGGATTACCTCAAGGGCTTGGTCGGGACAGAGGCGAGCGTCGCCGCCGAGAACAGAACCTTCGCCTTCCGCTACAGATCGCCAGAACATTGGATCGAGATTTTCCGCAACTACTATGGCCCGGTGCATAAGGCCTTCGCGGCGATCGAGCCAAACGCGCGGATCTCTCTCGAAAGCGACCTCATGGCTTTAATCGCCGAGTTCAACGTCGCGGACGACAAGACCATGGTCGTTCCGAGCGAATATCTCGAGGTCGTTATCGTCAAGGCGCGGTGATCAGGCGCGGCGGCGGGCCTGATCGAGATCGACGACGACGTCGGGAATGGCAACGCGGAAGGTCGCCCCGCCCTCGTTGCCGACAAGCGCAATCTCGCCGCCATGGGCGTGGACCAGCTCGGCGGCTATGGCAAGGCCGAGCCCGGTACCGTCCTTGCGCGCCACGCTCTGGAACGCCTTGAACAGATTGGCGCGCGCGCGCTCCGGAACCCCGGGTCCGGTGTCGGCCACCTCGATGATGGTGACGGCGCCCTCGCGGCGGGCCATCACCATGATCTCGCCCGAGCGGCCATCGCTCTCGAGCGCCTGAACGGCGTTGCGGCAGAGATTGCTCAAGACGCGGAAGAGCTGGTCACGGTCGGCATCGACTTCGAGACCCTCTTCGATTGCAAGCGTCCAGGAGATCAGCTTCGGCCGCGGCAAGCCGAGCGAATCGCCGACCTCGGCGACGAGGGGGGCAAGCTCGAAGCGCATGCGGCTCGGCGGGATCTCCTGGGCCTGGCCGAAATCGAGGGTGCGCGCGCACAGCCTGATGGCGCGATCGAGCGACGCGATCAGCTTGGGCACGAGGCGCTGCACCGTCGGATCCTTCACGGTGATGAGACGGTCCGAGAGGAGCTGCGCGCTCGACAGCATGTTGCGCAAGTCGTGGCTGATCTTGCTGACCGCAAGGCCGAGTGCTGCGAGCCTGGTCTTCTGCGACAGCGTCTCGGAGAGCTCCTTCTGCATGGCGGAGAGCTCGCGCTCGGCGGTGCCGATCTCGTCGCGCCGGGCGGACGGGGCGATGATCCTCGTCGGGTCCTCGGGCCGCTCGCTGAAGCGCACGATGTTCCAGGTGAGCTTGGTCATCGGCTTAACGAGCAGGGCATCGAGCGAGAGATAGACGAGTGCCGCGGTGATGATCGAGATGAGGATGGAGAGGCCGAGAATGTCGAGCCCATACCGGATCATGGCCGCCTTCAACGGCGCCTCCTCCATCACTACGTCGATGACCTCATCACTCATCCCGGGCTGGCCGACCACGCGAATGATGCGGTCATCGGGCGCGACATAGACCATCAGCGCGTCGGCGATGAGCCTCATCCATGACGCGTCGCGGAGATCGTAGGAGGCGGCGATCTCGGCCGGCATGTTCATCTCGATGATGAGCACGCGCGCGTCGGCCTTCTTCACCGCGATGGCCTTGACCTTGGCCCGGTCGAGCAACTCGTCGCGAAGTGCGGGCGGGAGCTGGCCGCCGGGCGCGGCCTCCGCCGCGAGCGCCGCGATCTGCGCGGCCGCAAGCCGTTCCATCAGCCACTGGCGGCGGAAATTGGACACCGAGGGCACGAACACGAGCACCTCGGCGAGCATGACGAAGAGGATGGTGAGCAGCAGCAATTTGGCGGACAGGCCGGGCACATAGCGGGCCGTTCGCCGAGTTCCCCCCTCCGCGCTGGACGTTTCGTCGGTCACCTTGAGAGACTCGCCGTGCACCTAAAGTCGCGCCGGTCGGGCGCGCCGCTTGAGCCCTATCGTACCCGAAAACGGCCGTTTTCGGAATGGAGGGCCCTCGAACGGCCGCAGGCGACTTCAGCCGAAGCGCCGCAGCAATCCGATGATGCTCCGCACCCAGCCTTTGGCCAAAGTGGGCAGATAATAGGTGAAAGCCACGCGCTTCGAGATTTCCGATAGCGTCGGATAGGGCAGCACGAAAGAGGTGATGTCGCCGATCCTGATATCCTTGGCCATGGCAACGACCCACATCTGGATGAGCTCGCCGGCGCTCGCGCCAACAATGGTGCAGCCCAAAATGGTGCCGTCCTTGCGGGTGATAACCTTGATGAAGCCGTCGGTCTCGCGCTCGCATTGGGCCCGGTCGTTGTCGGCATAGGGCCAGCGGTAGATGCGGATGGAGCGGCGGCGGAAGCGCTTGTGCGCCTCCTCCTCGGTGAGCCCGACCTGGGCAAGCTCGGGGTCGGTGTAGATGACGCGCGGGATCGCCGTGGCGCCGACATCGGGGCGCAGGCGGAACAGCGCGTTCTTGATGACGATGCTCGCGTGATAGTTGGCGAGGTGGGTGAACTTAGGGCCGCCGATCACGTCGCCGATGGCATAGACCTTGCGGTTCGCGGTCTTGAGCTGATCGTTAACCTTGATGCCGTCCTCGGTGTACTCGATGCCGGCGCGATCGAGGTTGAGCGACTTCAAGTTCGGCTTGCGGCCCGTGGCAACGAGGAGATGCGTCCCCTTGATGATGACCATCTCGCCGTCCTTGTGGAAATGCACGGCGACGCCTTGCACGGAGCGTTCGACGCGCTCGATCCGGGTGTTGGGGTAGAGCACGACCTGGGTGTCCTCGAGCCTCTTCATCAGGACGCGCGCCGCCTCGGTGTCCTCGTTGGGAAGAATGCCCGCGGTATCGAAGATGGTGACGTGAGAGCCCAGCATGCGGTGCGCCTGGCCGAGCTCGAGCCCCATCGGTCCGCCGCCCAGCACAATCAGATGCTGGATGCGCTCGCTCACGTCGAAGATCGTCTCGTTGGTGAAATAGGGCACTTCGTCGAGGCCGGGGATCGGCGGGATCAACGGCATCGAGCCGGTGGCGATGACGAAGCGCCGCGCGCGCACGAGCACGCGGCCGGCCTCGACCGTGAACTTGTCGAGGAAGCTGGCATTGGCCTGAATGACACGGACCCCCAAGCCCGTCATGCGCTCGATCGAGTCGTTCGGCGCTATGGCCGCGATGACGCCATGAACATGATCGTGGACGCCGCGGTGGTCGATCTGCGCCTCGATCACGTCGATGCCGAAATTCGACGCGGTGCGCACCGCCTCGGCGCGCTTGCCGGCGGCGAGCAGGGCCTTGGAGGGGACGCAGCCGTAGTTGAGGCAATCGCCGCCCATGCGCCCTTTCTCGATGAGCACCACGGGAACGCCGAACTGGGCCGCTGCGGCGGCGACGGAAAGGCCTCCTGAGCCCGCGCCGATAACGCAGAGGTCGGGCTTCAGCACCTCTTCCATGGCAGTCCAGTCCCCCTTAGCCTCAACCCTTCAGACCTTCAGACGGCCCGGCGCCTGAACCATTTAACCAGAACCGGCACCAGCGCAACCAGTCCGAGCGCAACCAGACCCGCAATCAGCTCCGGCGTAAGAAGCGCCCCGGGATCGAGCGTATATGGGCAGGACTCTTGGCCCCCCGCCCCCATCTTGGCAAGGCACGATTGGTGAAGAGCTTGCTGCGCTTCGATCACGCTGTCGAGGCCATTGCCGGCGAGAGAATAGGCAAAGGTCCCCGGAATGATGCCGATAGCCGTCGCGGCGAGGTATGTGGTGAAGCTCACGCCGAGCAGGGCCGGGGCGAGATTGACGAGCCAGAAGGGAAAGATCGGGACGAGGCGCAGGAAGAGCAGATAATGGAACGCATCCTCCTGGAAGCCTTGGCGAAAGCGCTCAAGCCAGGGGCCCGCCTTGGCCGCAACGAGATCGCTTAGAGCGCTCTTGGCGGCAAGAAATACGACGGCCGCCCCGAGTGTGGCGCCGATCACGGAAGCGACCCCGCCGACAAACCAGCCAAACAAGAGCCCGCCGGCCAACGTGAGCGCAGCGCCTCCCGGCACGGACAAGGCCACCGTTGCCGCGTAGAGCGCGACGAAGATCAATAGGGCGAGCGGCAGATTGGCGTCGATCGCCTGCGCGAGAGCGGCGCGGTTTTCGGCGAGGCTTTCGAGCGAGAGATAACTTCCCCAGCCCATGGCGAAGACGAGAGCCGTGCCGGCGAGAAGGAGGCCAAGCGGCCAGAGGCGCCTGACCCAGGCGCCTGCGCCGCCCGTTCCCTTTGGGAATCGCTCTCCTTGGCGAACGTTCATGGCCAAGACATTGGGCCCGGCAGCCACGAGAGAAAACGGCCCGTAGCGCCATTGTGATGCTCCGTCACCAGGCGTGATGCGGAACGGTTCGTTTGTCGCACGTTGGCGATGTCTCATTCCGGCGGACTGGCAAGCTTGAGGCGAGACGCCCCGGTGCGGAGGGAGCCACGTATGATTAACCGACTTTTGTGCATTGCCACAACACTTGAACGCACCCGCCAGGGGATCGAGGGGAAAGAGGTCGCAGCTCGCTCAAGACGCGAAGTCTTAGATCTGCTCGGAGGGATTGATTGACCCGAGCGGGTGCCCTATAAGCCCGCAAATCCCTCAGTTTCAGCCGACGGCGGCGGCCTCGGCCACGATCATTCAGGAGACGCCCTTGAAGCGCACGTACCAACCTCACAAGCTCGTCCGCAAGCGGCGTCATGGCTTCCGCGCACGCATGGCAACCAAAGGCGGCCGGCTCGTGCTCGCCAGGCGGCGCGCCAAGGGGCGCAAGCGCCTTTCGGCGTGAGCTGACCGGTCGTCTTCGCTTGGCACCGGTGACCGACATCGGACGCCTGAAGAAGAGAGCCGAGTTCCTTCGCGTTCGCGGTGGAGCACGCTATACGGCACCCTCATTCGTGCTCCAGGCGCGCAAGCGCGAGCCGTGCGGGGACGAACAGCCCTGCGCCGATCCGCGCATTGCCCGGTTCGGCTTCACGACGACAAAAGCCCTTGGGGGTGCGGTCGTCCGCAATCGGGCGCGCAGGCGGCTGAAAGAAGCGGTCAGGCTCGCTGGCGGACGGCATGCTGTCGAGGGCTATGATTATGTTTTGATTGCGCGCGACGGCACGGTACAACGGCCCTTCGAAGAGCTGATCAAGGACCTTGAACGCGCTCTCGCCAAGGTGCACGAGCCGAAACCCGCACAGAAGCGCTAAAGCACCCTAACGCAACCACACTTCCTACCCCGCGAGTTCGCGGCATGAAGCGGCCCTTGAGCTGAAAGCCCCATGGACGAAAACAACCGCAATTTCATTCTTGCCATCGTGCTGTCGCTGGCCGTGCTGTTTGTGTGGCAGTACTTCTTCGTGCCGAAGCCGAAGCCTCCGGCCGAGACGCCGGCGGCGACCGAGCAGACCGAGCCGGGAGCGCCAAAGCCCGGCGCGCCTGCTCCGAGCACGGGCACTCCGCAGCCAGGCGGCGGGGCCGCCGCGACTCTGACCCGCGAAGAGGCGCTCGCGCAGAGCCCGCGCGTCGCCATCGACACCCCGGCGCTCAAGGGCTCGATCGCGCTCAAAGGCGGGCGGATCGACGATCTCACGCTCAAGGACTATCGCGAGACGGTCGAGCCCGACAGCCCGAACGTGGTTCTCCTGTCGCCGGCAGGCTCCCCGCATCCCTACTATACCGAGCACGGGTTCGTTGCGGCGAGTGACCAGGCCGGGCTTTCGCTCCCCGGCGACGGCACGCTGTGGACCGCGGAATCGAAGGGCCCGCTCACGCCGAGCTCGCCGGTGACCCTCACCTACGACAACGGCAAGGGCCTGAAATTCACCCGCACCATCTCGGTCGACGACAAGTACATGTTCACGATCGACGACCGGGTCGCCAACTCGGGATCCGAGCCGGTCACGATCTATCCTTATGCGCTCGTGTCCCGCCACGGCATCCCGCAAACGCAGAGCTACTACATTCTGCATGAGGGCTTGATCGGGGTGGTCGACGACTCGCTCGAGCAGATTACGTATAAGAAGGCCGCCGCAAACCCACCGCAGAGCTTCAAAAGCAACGGCGGCTGGCTCGGCATCACCGACAAATACTGGGCGGCCGTCGTCATTCCCGACCAGAGTCAACCGTTCGAAGCCAAGTTCTTGGGCAGTCAAAGCGACGGGGGCGAGCGCTTCCAGGCCGACTATCTCATGGGCGGCCTGAAAGTGGCGCCGGGCGAGACGGCCGAGAGCAAGGGCCGTGTGTTCGCCGGCGCGAAGGAGGTCCACCTCATCGACCGCTATGCGACCGACGAGGCGATTCCGAAGTTCGACCTCCTGATCGACTGGGGCTGGTTCTATTTCCTCACCCGGCCGATGTTCTATGCGCTCGACTTCTTCTACAAGCTCGTCGGCAATTTCGGCATCGCCATCCTCATCGTCACGCTGCTCATCAAGCTCGTGCTCTTTCCGCTCGCCAACAAGTCGTACGTGTCGATGAGCAAGATGAAGAAGCTCGCGCCCGAGATGCAGCGCATCAAGGAGCGCTTCGGCGAGGACCGCATGCGTCAGCAGCAGGCGATGATGGAGCTGTACAAGAAGGAGAAGGTGAACCCGGCCTCGGGCTGCCTGCCGATCCTGGTGCAGATCCCGGTATTCTTCGCCCTCTACAAGGTGCTGTTCGTCACTATCGAGATGCGGCATGCGCCGTTCTTCGGCTGGATCAGAGACCTCTCGGCGCCCGACCCCACCACCGTCTTCAACCTGTTCGGGTTGATCCCGTGGACACCGCCCGATTTCCTCATGATCGGCGCGTGGCCCTTGATCATGGGCGTGACCATGTGGGTGCAGATGAAGCTGAACCCGGCGCCGCCTGACCCGGTGCAGCAGAAGGTGTTCGCCTGGATGCCGGTGTTCTTTACCTTTCTGCTCGCGCATTTCCCGGCCGGGCTTGTGATCTACTGGGCGTGGAACAACACCCTCTCGGTGATCCAACAGTCGGTGATCATGGCGCGGCAGGGCGTCGAGATTCCGCTGCTGGAGAATCTCGGCATCAAGAAAGTTGAGAATCCTGGACGGAAGAAGAAGCTAGAGAACCGCCGCGCCGAGGACGAAAGCAGCGGTTAGCTGCCCGCCTCAAATCCAACCTTGTCATGGCCGGGCTTGTCCCGGCTATCCACGTCCCTAATGTCGCGTTGTAGGAAAATCGTGGATGCCCGGGCCGAGCCCGGGCATGACCGAGGTTGGAGATGGCCGCCACTTCAACAACAGAGTTCAGCCCCGAGGAGCTTGCCCGCGGCAAGGCGCTGTTCAGGGGCCCGTGCGCCTTCGTCACGGGCGTCACCCGCATCGAGGACTTGCCGCGGGACGGACGGCCGGAGATCGCGTTCGCCGG
>NZ_DASRGO010000022.1:0-5218 GCF_035650995.1 Methyloceanibacter sp.
TTCAGAGTACGCTCGTCTACCGCGGATACCAGCTAGAGCTAAGGCGGGCGATTTCGGGGTGGCGTGTAGGGATATACCCGCGCACCGCCGACTTACCAATCCTAAGTCGAAGCGAGGTCGTAGCGTTCGACCATCAGGAGGCATTGCTGATGGCAAAGCGTCGGGTAGACCGCCTGATGTCCCCATAGGCCTTAGTCAGGTCAAAGCCTCAGTGACTCGGTGTCTTCGCGATGACCTAGGCAGGTCCGATGCCGCCGTCTTTTGGGCTTAGCAGGGATTGATCCACGCAGCGCGGATCACTGCCGTCGAAGCGGCGGGACGCAAGCAGCCGACACGCACTGCTTCCTGGAAACGGTCGGTCCGCGGAAGACAATTCGGGATGGGTCGTGAGTCTAACCCATTCATTTAGGTGGCGCCCCGTAGGGGTTTCGAACCCCTGTTTCCGGCGTGAGAGGCCAGCGTCCTAGGCCACTAGACGAACGGGGCGCATGCTCCGGGTCAAGACAGAGCAAGAGCTATAGCTTGGCGCGGCGAAGGCGATCAAGGCCTATTCGGACTTGAGCTTGACGCGGGCAAGCACTTTTCCGGTGGCCACGTCGATGACCGCGACTTCGCTCCCAGCCGCCGACTTCAGATAAAGAGCGAGCCGGCTCCCATCAAGGGCAAGCGCGGTGACGGTCGTGTCCTTGGGGATCGAAAGCTCGGACAAGGCCGGGCTCCCCTCTCCTATCGCCTCGGCTTGGCCCGCCTTTTGCCCGCCCCGAGAAGCCTGATAGACGATCGTCCCCAGCACGAGGGCGAAGCCGCCGACGAGCAGGAGGCCCATCACGATCACGGCGAGCTTGAGCGCCCGCACCTGTCTTGGGGTGAACACCGTCCCCGGCAATGGCGTATTGTCAGGCCCGCTCGCCGCAGCCATCGTCTTCATCCTCATGCCGACCGAACGCAAAGCAAAAGGGCAGGAGCGCCTCATCGCCGAGGCCGATCAGAGCCATGCCGGGCAAAGGCTCGACCGGTTCCTCTCGCTTTGCCTGCCGAGCCTCAGCCGCACGCGCGTGCAAGCGCTGATCAAGCAAGGACACGCGAGCCTGGGCGGCGCGAAAATAGAGGACGTGACCTACAGGGTCAAACAGGGCGACCGCTTTGCACTCGAACTTCCGCCCGCCGCGCCCACGGCGCTCACAGCCGAGGAAATCCCGCTCGACGTCGTCTACGAGGATGACGCGCTCATCGTCATCGACAAGCCTGCCGGCCTCGTCGTGCATCCCGGCGCCGGCAACCCGCGCGGCACCCTCGTCAACGCGTTGATCGCCCATTGCGGGAAATCGCTCTCGGGCATTGGCGGGGTGGCCCGGCCCGGCATCGTCCATCGCCTCGACAAGGACACGAGCGGGCTCATGGTGATCGCCAAGACCGACCAGGCCCATCGCGCGCTCGCCGAGCAGTTCGCCGACCACGGCCGCACCGGGGCGCTCGAGCGCGGCTATCTCGCGCTCGTCTGGGGCGCGCCGCCGAGGCCGCAAGGCATCGTCGATGCTCCGATCGGCCGCCATCCCTCGAGCCGCACCAAGATGGCCGTGCTTCCCGGGAAGGGACGCGAAGCTGTGACTCATTGGCGCGTGCTCGAGACCTTCGGCCACGGCGAAGGCCGCGAGGGGCCGCTCGCCTCGCTCGTCGAATGCACGCTTGAGACCGGCCGCACCCATCAGGTGCGCGTCCACCTCGCCCATATCGGGCACCCCCTGATCGGCGACCCGCTTTACGGCCGGGGCTTCAGGTCCAAGCTGCGCAAGCTGCCCGAGCCGATCGGGGAGAAGCTTTCCCGCCTCGACCGTCAGGCTCTACATGCCGCCCATCTCGCCTTCATCCACCCCGTGACCGGAAGATTACTGGAATTTAATCGTGAGCTTCCCCCCGATCTCGCCGAAATTGTCCACGCCTTCAAGGAACTGTGAAGCCGCACCGGTCTTTTAACAATCCCGCAAACGCTCTATAGAGAGCGCCCGGGGGCGGGTATGTTGAGAAGGTGCGGCCGTTCGAGGCCGCGTGGAGACGGGCTCTCATGGCCGCAAGAACATTACCGAGCGTCAGCGCGCAGGGCGGACTGACGCGCTATCTCGAAGAAATCAGACAGTTCCCGATGCTGGAGCCGCAAGAGGAGTACATGCTCGCCAAGAGCTGGCGCGAGCATGGCGACCGCGACGCGGCGCATCGGCTGGTCACCTCGCATCTTCGCCTCGTGGCGCGCATCGCCATGGGCTATCGCGGCTATGGCCTGCCTGTCGGCGAGGTCATTTCCGAGGGCAATGTCGGCCTGATGCAGGCGGTGAAGCGCTTCGACCCCGACAAGGGTTTCCGCCTCGCCACCTACGCCATGTGGTGGATCAGGGCGGCGATCCAGGAATACATCCTGCGCTCGTGGAGCCTGGTGAAGATGGGCACCACGGCGGCGCAGAAGAAGCTCTTCTTCAACCTGCGCAAGATCAAGGGTCAGCTCAAGGCGCTCGACGAGGGCGATCTCAGGCCCGACCAGGTGAAGCAGATCGCCACCAGGCTCGGTGTGACCGAGGAGGACGTGGTGTCGATGAACCGGCGGCTTGCCGGCGATTCGTCGCTCAACGCCCCGGTACGCAACGACAGTGAAAGCGGCGAGTGGCAGGACTGGCTGGTCGACGAGACCATGGACCAGGAGACGGCGCTTGCCGAATCGGAGGAGCGTGACCAGCGCCGCGAGATGCTGAATGCCGCGCTCAAGACGCTGAACGAGCGCGAGCGCCGCGTGTTCGAGGCGCGGCGGCTGGCCGACGAGCCGCTCACGCTCGAGGAGCTTTCCGCCGAGTTCGGCGTCTCGCGCGAGCGCATCCGTCAGATCGAGGTGCGCGCTTTCGAGAAGGTGCAGAAGGCGGTGCAGAAGGCCGCCGCTGCCGCGGCTCAGCCCGAGCCCGTCGGCGCGCACTAAAGGGCGGCGCCCGATCCCCTCAGTCCGCGTTCGGGCCTCCGCCGACCGGCTCGAGTTCCTTGCGCGCAGGCTCTCCGTCCTCGCCGGGGAGTTCCGCCACGTCACGCGCGAACAGCTCCTCGAGCTCCTTGGCCTGAGACAGCGCGTTCGCCCGCACCTTCTCGGCGTCCGTGTAGTAGGCGTAGTCCTCGTAAAGCCGCTTCTCGTCGAGCCGCTTGAACGTCTCGGTGACGCGCTTCACTTCTGCCGAAGGCAGGCCGAGCCCCTTGAGCAGGTCCTTGGTCAGTTCGAGCGCGGAGAGAAACGTCTCGCGCTCGATGATCTCGACGCCGAGATCCATCAGCTTGTGCACATGGGTGCGGTCGCGCGCACGCGCATAGATGGTGAGGCCGGGAAAGTGCGTGCGCACCATCTCGGCAACGCGCAGCGAGGCTTCGACATTGTCGATAGCGAGCACGAAGGCGCGGGCCTTGTCGGCGCCCGCCGCGCGCAGGATGTCGAGCCGTCCGGCGTCGCCGTAATAGATCTGCGCGCCGAAGCGCCGTACGAAATCGACCTGCTCGACGCTCGAATCGAGCGCGGTGAAGGGAATCTGCTTGGCGCGCAGCACGCGCGCCACGATCTGCCCGAAGCGCCCAAAGCCTGCGATGATCACGTGCCGTTCCCCGCCTTGCGGCGTGTCGTACTCGGGCGGCGCGGGCTTGAGCGCCCGGTTGACGGCATCGTCGATCGCGAGCAGAAGCGGCGTCGCCGCCATCGACAGCGTCACGGCGAGCGTGAGCAGATTGGCGGTGTCCTGGCCGATGACCCCGGCGGTAGCGCCGGCACCGAACAGCACGAAGGCGAACTCGCCGCCTTGGCTGATCACGAGCGCAAGCCTGCGCGCCGCCCTGTCGCCGAGCCCCCACCAGCGGCCGAGGAGATAGAGGATGATGGCTTTGATCACGATCAGCGTGACGACGATGGCCGCGAGTTCCCCGGGCTTCGCTACCAGCACGCCGAGGTCGATCGACATGCCGACGGCGATGAAGAACACGGCGAGCAGGAGCCCTTCGAATGGGCCGATATCGGCCTCGATCTGATGGCGGTATTCCGAATCGGCGAGCAGAGCGCCGGCGATGAAGGCGCCGAGCGCTGCCGACAAGCCGACCGCTTCCATGACGAGTGCAACGCCGACCACGGTCAGAAGCGCGCTCGCCGTCATCGCCTCGCGCACGCCCGTCCCCGCCACGATGCGGTAGAGCCGGCTCAACAGGAAGCGTCCCACCACGATGACCCCGGCGATGGTGAGGATGGCGATCGCCGCCGACCCGAAATCCATCTTCGGCTGCTCGGCGCCGAGCGCGAACAGCGGCACGAGTGCGATCAGGGGAATGGCCGCCAGGTCCTGGAACAGAAGCACGGCAAAAGCGAGCCGGCCGTGGCGGGTAGTGAGCTCCCCCTTCTCCTCGAGCACTTGCAGCGCGAACGCCGTCGAGGAGAGCGCAAGCGCAAGTCCCACGAACAAGGCAGGGCCCGGGGCAAGCCCGAGCGCGACCCCGATCGCCGCAATGGCAAGTCCGGTAAGCAGGAGTTGCGCGGTGCCGAGCCCGAAGATCGCCGAGCGCATGGCCCACAGGCGCACCGGTCGAAGCTCGAGCCCGATCACGAACAGGAGCATCACCACGCCGAACTCGCCGAAATGCAGCACCTTGTCGACGTCGTCGAGGGCGTAATACGGGCCGAGCACATAGGGCCCGATGACGACGCCGGCGGCGAGATAGCCGAGCACGGCGCCCATGCGCAGATAACGGCCGAGCGGCGCCGCGATGGCGGCCGCGGCGAGGAACACCGCCACCTGCACCAGTTGGGCCGTCGCCATTCCCGAGTCAGCCTCCTTTGCCTCCTCGGTAGCACGCGCGCAATAATCCCACTAGCCGCCGATCTGGCCTGCTCAACACGTGCTTGTCATCGGCGCGCGATGACTTAGCATTCGCCGGGCCAAACGCGGCCGCCCCCAAGGCCTCGCGCCCAAGCGTCGCTCCGTATGGCTTTGCCGCTTGTGCTACGGAGTGCTCGATGGGCCCGGCCGACACCCAACCAAATCCCACCTTACGGCAGGCGCTCGCCGTCTGGGCCAAGATCGGCGTCCTCTCCTTCGGCGGCCCGGCCGGCCAGATCGCGCTGATGCACCGCATGCTCGTGGACGAGCGGCGTTGGATCGCGGAGGAGCGCTTCCTGCATGCGCTCAATTTTTGCATGCTGCTGCCCGGGCCCGAG
>NZ_DASRGO010000023.1:0-23301 GCF_035650995.1 Methyloceanibacter sp.
CGCGGTCCGAGCGGCGCATCATCGGCGACGGACCGGTCTCGTGCTCGTCGACGCGCACGGTGAGGAAACGGATGATGTCGGGCGAAAGCCGCATCTGGCGTTCGAGCTCGGCGACCGCCGCCGGCGGCGCGTCGATGTTCATCAGCTCGTAATGCGCCTTCCGGTTTTTCTTGATCTTGTAGGCGAGGGACTTCAGTCCCCAGTATTCGGTCTTGCCGACTTTCCCGCCCTGCTCCTCGATGAGCGTGCGAAAGCCCTGAACGAGGGCCTCGACCTGTTGGGGCGAGATGTCCTGGCGTGCCAGGAATACATGCTCGTAAAGCGGCATGGCTTGCCTTTCCTTCGTCTTTGGCTCCGGCGCTAAGCCTCGCATGGGCGCTTCAGAAGGAAAGGCCCAAGAGACCCTTGAGAGCGGAGACACGGGAGGCCGGCTCCTTAGAGCCTGCCGCGCCGAACGATGGCGCGGTCCTCCGTTCAGCCTCCGACCGGAGCGGTTGCTGGTGGCGGCTTTATAAGGCTTTGCGCGAGCATTTCAAGGCAATCCGCGCGCCTTTTATGCCTCAGCCTATTGTTGCGGCACCGATTGCGAGGTGCATTCGACCACCTTCTGCTCCTTGACCGAGAACGCCTTGCAGTTCGAGAGACTGTGGATCTCGATAACGCCGATCTTATCGAGGGGCGCGCCGGTATATTCGGCGGTGAAGGTCACCGGCGTAATCACCTGGGTGGTGAAATCCTGGGGCGGCCGGCCCTTGGCATCGAAGGCGAAGATCTCGTCGTTCGGATCGCCCATGCGCGGGGCGAGTTGAAGCTCGGTGAAATTCGGGGTCGGGGCCGAAGCCGATACCGTGATGGCAACCAGCGGCGGCTCGGACTTGCTGATGGCGACTTTCACATCCTCGACGCTGGTAAGGTTGACGAGGGCGGGGTCTGCGGGTGTTTTGCTTTTCCACGGCCAGGGCAGCGGCTCGGCGAGGAGCGGCAGGCTTGCGGTGAGCGCGGCGGTTGCGGCAAGCGCGCCGATAAGCTTTGCGCGGTTCATGGCGTTACTCCCTTAAGCACGTCGAGGCGTCCGGGGGTCTTAGACCCCATCATGCGGAACGACTTCTAGCACGCGCCGTTTGCAAGAGGCGTGACTTTTCCGCGCGGTCGGGCGCAGGGGGCGAAATCCGCTCGGCTTGACAGAAAAGATTGAAACGGTGTCTTTGGCCCGACTTTCCACCACCGATTTCAAAACTCTCGGAATGAGCATCGCTTTCATCTTTCCCGGCCAAGGCAGCCAGGCCGTCGGCATGGGCGCCGATCTCGCCAAGGCCTACGCCGAAGCGCGCGCCGTCTTCGACGAGGTCGATGCGGCGCTCGGCCAGAATTTGTCGGGGCTCATGTGGGAAGGGCCGGAGCAGACGCTCACCCTCACCGAGAATGCGCAACCCGCTCTGATGGCGGTGTCGCTCGCTGCGATCAGGGTGCTGACGGAGGCGAAAGGCCTGAAGCTTAAGGATCGCGTCGCCTATGTCGCCGGCCACTCGCTCGGCGAATATTCGGCGCTCGCGGCCGCAGGCGCGCTCAGCTTGTCCGATGCGGCGCGCCTGCTCAAGACACGCGGTCGCGCCATGCAGGAGGCCGTTCCGGTCGGGCAGGGCGCCATGGCGGCGCTGCTTGGCGCCGATCTCGCTCAAGCCGAGGCGCTCGCCAAGGAGGCGGCGCAAGGGGACGTGTGCCAGGCCGCCAACGACAATGCGCCCGGGCAGGTGGTGATCTCGGGCACCAAGGAGGCGATCGAGCGTGCGATTGCGCTTGCACCCAAGTTCGGCGCGCGCCGAGCGGTGCCGTTGCCGGTGAGCGCCCCGTTCCATTGCGCGCTGATGCAGCCCGCGGCCGACGTGATGCGGGATGCGTTGCGCGCCGTCGCGATCAAGGCGCCGGCGGTGCCGCTCGTGGCCAACGTGCTGGCGAGCCCGATTTCCGACCCCGAGGAGATCAGGGCGCGTCTCGTCGAGCAGGTGACCGGCATGGTGCGCTGGCGCGAGACGATGAGTTTCCTCAAGACGAACGGCGCAACGTCCGTCTATGAGATCGGCGCCGGCCGGGTGCTCACGGGGATTGCGCGGCGCTTCGAGGGAATAGAGGCGCGGAGCGTAGGCACGCCGGACGAACTCGAGGCCGTGGCCGCGGCGCTCACGACCTAGGAAAGGAGACTTCGATGTTCGACCTTACGGGCAAGGGCGCGCTCGTCACCGGCGCTTCGGGCGGGATCGGCAAGGCGATCGCCAAGGCGCTGCATGCGCAAGGCGCGGCGGTGGCGATCTCCGGCACCAACAGGGAGAAGCTCGACGCGCTCGCCGCCGAGCTCGGAGACCGGGTGTTCGTGCTTCCGTGCGACCTGCGCGACCGCGCGGCGGTGGCCAAACTCGGAGAGGATGCCGAGAAGGCCCTCGGCAAGGTCGATATCCTGGTCAACAACGCCGGCATCACCCATGACAACCTGTTCATGCGCATGAAGGACGAGGAGTGGGACGAGGTGATCGCCGTCAACCTTACCTCGGTGTTCGTGCTGACCCGCACGATCCTGCGCAACATGATGCGTCGCCGGTCCGGCCGCATCGTCAACATCGCCTCGATCTCCGGCGTGCTCGGCAATCCCGGGCAGCCGAACTATGCGGCGTCGAAGGCCGGGCTCGTCGGCATGACCAAGTCGCTCGCCCGCGAGGTGTCGGCCCGCGGCATCACCGCCAATTGCATCGCGCCGGGGTTCATCTCCACCCCCATGACCGACGCCTTGACGGAAAAGCAAGTCGAGGCTATTGCCGCGGCGATCCCAGCCCAGAAATTCGGGAAGCCCGAAGATGTGGCGGCGGCGGTGGTCTTCCTTGCCAGCGACGAGGCCGGCTATATCACGGGCGAGACAATGCATATCAACGGCGGGATGGTGATGGTGTAGGGCGGGGCAAGGCCATGCCCGAACCGGCGCCCCCGGGCGGTTTTCCCGGTGCTCGGCTTCTGGCAAAGTCTTGTAAAATATGGTACCCAAGCGGCCGCTTGGGTGGGGGCTTGACAAAAGACAATCCCACCGCGATCAACCGTCATGAAAATTTGCCGCTCGGGGGTGCGTTAGGCCGCAGCTCGGGGGGTCGTGCGAGGCCTGAGGACTGAAAGTAAGGGACGGCGAGGCGGAAATGAGTGATATCGCGGAGCGCGTGAAGAAGATCGTGGTGGAGCATCTCGGGGTCGAGGCCGACAAAGTCACCGAGAATGCGAGCTTCATCGACGACCTCGGAGCCGACAGCCTCGACACCGTCGAGCTGGTCATGGCCTTCGAGGAGGAGTTCGGCTGTGAGATCCCCGACGATGCGGCTGAGACCATCCTGACCGTCGGCGACGCCATCAAGTTTTTGGAGAAGAATACTGCCGCTTGACGCGACTTCGCCCCGGACGGCCGGTGGCCGTCCCATGTCGTGACAAACGAAGCCCTTAACGGCTCGCCAGCAGTTTCCGCGAGGATCACGGCAATAGCGCGATGCGACGTGTCGTCATTACAGGCTTGGGTCTCGTGTCGCCGCTCGGTTGCGGCTACGAGATCGCGTGGGATCGCCTGATCAAAGGGCAGAATGCGGCCCGCCGCATCGAGAGTTTCGACGTCTCGGACCTGTCTTGCCAAATTGCCTGCCAAGTCCCGTACGGGGACGGCTCTGACGGCACGTTCAATCCGAACGACTGGATGGAGCCCAAGGAGCAGCGCAAGGTCGACGACTTCATTATCTATGCCATGGGCGCCGCCAAGCAGGCGCTCGACGACGCGGGCTGGAAGCCCACTGCTTACGAGGACCAGATCCGCACCGGCGTGTTGATCGGCTCGGGCATCGGGGGCTTGCAGGGCATCGAAAAGACATCCCTTCTCTTTGCCGAGAAGGGACCGCGCCGGGTGAGCCCGTTTTTCATTCCGGGGCGGCTCATCAACCTCGCCGCCGGCTATGTCTCGATCGAGCATGGGCTCAAGGGCCCGAACCACGCGGTGGTCACCGCCTGTTCGACGGGATCGCACGCCATCGGCGATGCGTCCCGCCTCGTTGCGCTCGGCGACGCCGATGTAATGCTCGCGGGAGGAACCGAGTCGCCGGTGTGCCGGCTCGCGATTGCAGGCTTCGCCGCATGCCGCGCGCTCTCCACCAATTTCAACGATCAGCCCGAGCGAGCTTCGCGGCCTTACGATCGCGATCGCGACGGTTTCGTCATGGGCGAGGGCGCCGGCATGGTGGTGGTCGAGGAGCTCGAGCATGCCAAGGCGAGGGGCGCGCGCATCTATGCCGAGATCATCGGCTACGGACTTTCGGGTGACGCCTTCCACATCACGGCGCCGGCCGAGGACGGCGACGGCGCCTATCGCTGTATGGCGGCGGCGGTGAAGCGGGCCGGCATCGAGCCGGCCGATATCGACTATATCAACGCGCATGGAACCTCGACCCCGATGGGCGACGAGATCGAACTTGCCGCGGTCGAGCGGCTGTTCGGCAATGCTGCGGGCAAGGTGTCGATGTCGTCGACCAAATCCGCGATCGGGCACCTGCTCGGGGCGGCCGGCGCGGTCGAAGCCATCTTCTCGGTCCTCGCCATCCGCGACAATGTCGCGCCGCCGACGCTCAATCTCGATAACCCATCGGTTGCAACCGCAATCGATCTCGTGCCGCATCAGGCGCGGCGGAGAACCATCGACACGGTGCTGTCAAATTCCTTCGGATTCGGCGGGACGAATGCCTCGCTGATCATGCGCCGCTACGTCTCTTGAGCGGCCCGGCATGAGGCGCCGAACCTCCCTTTCGCCATATTTCGACTTAACTTGGTTGAGGCTTCTTGCGCGCGGGGCGTGTCAACCATGTCATTGACCAAGGATTTTCCGCCGACGGCCAACGACACTTCTGACGGAGCCGGCGCGACAGCGCCGGGGGGACCGCCGCCAGGATCACGCGCACCCCGCAGCCCCGCCGAGACGCTCGAGCCGATGCGTCCGCCGCCGCTGCCTGAACGCGAGGAAACGGAAGAGCGCGATCACCCCTTCCTCAACATGCTCGACGGGCTCGTAAGCTTCGTCTTCGTCTTGGCTTGTCTGGCGCTCGGTCTTTACGTCTTCGTCAAGGTGCAGTTCGACAAGCCGGGCCCGCTTGCCACCTCGATCGTGTTCGCGGTGCCGCGGGGAGAGGGTGTCAGCGCCATGGCCGAACGGCTCGAACGCGAGGGCGTGATCGACGATCGGCCGATCTTCATGACCAGCATCCTCTATTTCAAATATATCAGGGGGACGGGGAGCGTGAAGGCCGGCGAGTACGAGTTCCCGAAGAACGCGACAATGCGCGACGTTCTCGACGTTCTCGTCCAGGGCAGGTCTATCGAGCATAAGGTGACGTTCGCCGAAGGGCTGACCACGCAGCAGATCGTCGACAAGCTCAAGGCCAATCCCGATCTCCACGGCGATATCACCGAAATTCCCCCCGAAGGGAGCCTGCTGCCCGATACCTACAAATTCGGCCGCGATGACACGCGGCAGGACATCATCGACCGAATGCGCGCCGCTCAGGCCAAGTTCCTCGCCAAGGTCTGGGAGGAGAGGGACGCCGACCTCACGGTCAGCACGCCCGAGGAAGCGCTCGTGCTCGCTTCGATCGTGGAGAAAGAAACGGGACGCGCCGACGAGCGTCCGCACATCGCGAGCGTGTTCCTCAACCGCCTGCGCAAGAACATGCGCCTGCAGTCGGATCCCACCATCATCTACGGGCTGGTGGGCGGCAAGGGCGTGCTCGACCATCCCATCCAGCAAGACGAGCTCGATCGCGACACCCCCTATAATACCTATAAAATCAATGGCTTGCCGCCAACGCCGATCGCTTGTCCGGGCCGCGCTTCGATCGAGGCGGTGCTGAAGCCTGCCAAGACGAAAGACCTCTATTTTGTCGCCGACGGCAGCGGCGGCCATGTGTTCGCGGCATCGCTCGAGGAGCACAACAAGAACGTAGTGAAGTGGCGGAAGATCGAGCGTGAGATCAGAGCCAAGGAGGCCGCGGAGGCCGCAGCCCAGCAGGCCGCCGCAGCCGCGGCCGGGCAGGGCGAAGCTGCCGGCTCCTTGCCTCCCGTGAACGGCGCAGGAGCCCCCACTCTTGTTCCCGACGCGACAGGATCAGCCAGCACCGCCGATGACATGCCGGGCACCTTCGCCGATCCGGGCGCCCTGGTCGATCCGGGCGCCGTTCCGGCGGGGGCGGCCGCGGGCGGCGGGGCGGTGCCGAAGCCGCTGCGCAATCCTAAGCGCTAGGCGTAGCTTGCGGTCCGAAACCCCTCCCGACTCGGCTATAACAGCGGCCGAGAAGGCCCCCCATTTTGGTAAGGCTGGAAGACACCATGACGCTTAAGAGCATGACCGGCTTTGCCCGCGCCGAGGGCGTGCACGGGGACACGAGCTGGTCGTGGGAGGCGCGCAGCGTCAACGGCCGCAATCTCGACATCCGTTTGCGGCTGCCGGTCGGCTTCGAGGCGCTTGAGATCAGGGCGCGCGGCCTCTGCCAGGAGAAGCTCTCGCGCGGCAATTGCACCGTCAATCTTGCCGTGAAGCGCGAGGGGAAGCAGACCGAAATTCGTTTGAACGAAGCGGCACTCCTTCAGGCGCAAGAGGTGGCCGAGCGGGCGCAACGCCTGACGAAGCTCAAGGCGCCGCGGCTCGACACGCTGCTTGCGATGCGCGGCGTGGTCGAGGCGGCCGAACCGGAAGAGAGCGAGGAGGCGGAAGCGGCGCTTCACCATGCGCTGATCGCGGGGCTTGCGCGCGCTCTCGATCAGCTCGTCGCGGCGCGAGCGAGCGAAGGGCAGAGGCTCGAGCAGGTGATCGCGAAACAGCTCGCGATGATCGGCGTGCTCGTCGAACGCGCGGCCAACGCTTCTGCCCGGCAGCCCGAAGCGATTGCCGCGCGGCTCATGGAACAGATCGCCCGTCTCACCGAAAGCACCTCGGTGCTCGATCCCGACCGGCTCCATCAGGAGGCGCTAATTCTGGCTGCCAAGGCCGACATTCAGGAGGAGCTCGACCGTTTGCGCGCGCATATCGCCGCGGCCAACGAGCTGATCGCAAGCGATCAGCCGGTCGGGCGGAAATTCGAGTTCCTGGCGCAGGAATTCAATCGCGAGGCGAACACGTTGTGCTCCAAGGCCTCGGACATTGAGATCAGCCGGGCTGGGCTCGAGCTCAAGACTGTGATCGATCAGCTGCGCGAGCAGGTCCAGAACATCGAGTGACGCATGAGCAAGGCGATCGCCAGACGGGGAATCATGCTGGTGCTGTCCTCGCCCTCGGGGGCGGGCAAGACCACGATTGCCTCGCGCCTGCTCGAGGACCCCGGCATCGAACTCTCAATCTCGCACACCACGCGTCCCAAGCGCAAAGGCGAGAAGGACGGGAAGGACTATCACTTCGTCGACCGCGAGACATTCACCCGGCTGCGCGATCAGGATGCGTTTCTCGAATGGGCGGTGGTGTTCGATAATTACTACGGCACGACGCGGAAACCGGTCGAGGAGGCCCTTGCCGCCGGGCGCGACGTCCTGTTCGACGTCGATTGGCAGGGCGCCCGCAAGCTGCGCGAGTCGGCCAAGGACGACGTGGTCGCCGTGTTCATTCTGCCGCCGTCGGCGGCGGCGCTCGAACAGCGTCTGCGGACGCGGGCGGAAGATTCCGACGACGTGGTGAAACGCCGGATGCGCGGCGCGAGCAACGAGATCCAGCATTGGGAGGAGTACGACTACGTCGTGGTCAACACCGACATCGATCAGTCGGTGGCGTCGGTGCGCGCGATCCTCGCCGCCGAGCGCCTTAGGCGCACGCGGCTTTCGGGCCTCAAGGGCTTCGTGCAAACGCTGCTCGCTACGCTTTAGCCGCGAGTGCGCCGGCGATGCGGCAGAATTGGGCGACATCGAGTTCCTCGGCGCGGGCGGTCGGCGGGATGCCGAGGCGAACGAGCAATGCTTCGCTGTCTTGAGTGATTTGGCGGAGAGAGGAACGCAGCATCTTGCGCCTCTGGCCGAAGGCAGCGCCAGTAACCCTCTCCAATTGCTCGACCTCGCACCGCGGCTCGGGCTTTGCCTTCGGCACGAACTCGACCACCGCGGAATCGACTTTGGGCTGCGGGGTGAAGGCCTCGGCAGGCACATTGAACAAAATGCGCGGGTTTGTGCGCCATTGTGCCAGCACGCCAAGCCGCCCGTAATCCTTGGTGCGCGGCAGGGCTACGATGCGCTCCGCCACCTCGCGCTGGAACATCAGCACGAGCCGGTCGAACCAGGGCGGCCAGGGCGTTGTCTTGAGCCAGGAGATCAGAAGCGGCGTGCCGACGCTGTAGGGCAGATTGGCGACGATGCGCGCGGGCGAGGGGAGATGGAGCGTTCGATAGTCCACTCCCCGGGCGTCGGCGGCGACGATATCGAGCCGCCCGGGATAGAGCGCGGCAACCGCCTGAAGCGCCGCGAGGCAGCGCTCGTCCTTTTCGATGGCGACGACGCGGGCGGCGCCTTCGAGCAGAAGCGCGCGGGTGAGGCCGCCGGGACCGGGGCCGATCTCGACCACTGTCACGCCCTCGAGCGGGCCGGCGGCGCGGGCGATGCGTCGCGTGAGATTGAAGTCGAGCAGGAAGTTCTGGCCGAGACTCTTCTTGGCGGTGAGCCCCGCTGCCCGGATTACCTCGCGAAGCGGGGGCAATCCGTCGGGCGTGCTCAAGAGCGGTCCTCTGCCATGCGACTCATGGCATCGGCAAGCTTGAGCGCCTCGATCAGGCTGCGGGGGCTCGCCCTTCCGGTGCCGGCGAGGGCGAACGCCGTGCCGTGATCCGGCGAGGTGCGGATGAAGGGAAGACCGAGCGTGACGTTGACGCCTTCGTCGAAGGCGAGCGCCTTCAGGGGAATGAGGGCCTGGTCGTGATACATGCAAATCGCGGCGTCGTAGGCCGCGCGCGCCGCCGCATGGAACATGGTGTCGGCGGGATGGGGTCCGCTGACATCGATCCCTTTTGTGCGCGCCGCCTCGATCGCCGGGGCGATGATGTCGATCTCCTCGCGGCCCAAATTTCCGTCCTCTCCGGCATGAGGGTTGAGCCCGCTTACCGCAAGCACCGGCTGGGCGATACCAAAGTAGCGGCCGAGGTCCTTGGCGGTGATCTCGATGGTCGAGAGAACGAGATCCCGGCTTAGCGCAGGGACCACTTCTTTCAAGGGAATGTGGATGGTGACGGGGACGACGCGCAACGAGCGGGAGGCGAGCATCATCACCGGATGGGGGGCCTTGCCGTCGGCGCCGGCAAGCGCGGCGAGATATTCGGTGTGACCCGGAAAGCCGAAGCCGCCACGGTAGAGCAGGGCCTTGCTGACCGGATTGGTGACCACGGCGCGGGCCTCGCCGCCTCTGACGAGGCGGACGGCCTCCTCGATCGACCGTTGCACGGCGGCGGCCGTGGTCGGGTCGGGCTGTCCTGGCACGACATCGCCGGCGACCGCAATCGGCAGCACCGGAAGCTCCTCGGCGAAACGCGCTTCGGCCGCCTCCGCCTCGCCGACCTGCGCGACCGGCACCTTCAGCCCTAACAGCTCGGCGCGCGCCGCCAACACGGCGGGATCACCGATCAGAACGAAGGGCGGAATCGGCTCGTGGGCTTGCGCAAGCCAAGCCGAGAGCGTGATGTCTGGGCCGATCCCAGCGGGATCGCCCATGGTCAGAGCGAGCGGTCGTTCGGCATGTGCCATGCCGGTTCGGCTAGCACGAAATGCCTGCTCTAGCGATATTCGATGAACGCGTCCTGGCGCAAATCACGCAAAAGCCGTTCGGCGCGGATCATCATTTCCTGATTCATCAGCTTGCGCTCGGTCTCTTCGCGGAGCTTGCTGTCGCCGACTACCGTGCGCTTGCCGCAGACCGCGTAAACCTCGACGGCCGACTGCACCAGGGTCGGGGGTGTCATCTGGCCGACCTTGGCGCTCATGACGAGAAGGCGGGCGGGTTGAGCCAGCGAGGTCGGCTGCTGGTCGGTCAGCGTCTTGACGCTCGCGCCCTCTACCCCCTTGGCGAGATCGTTGACGTTGGCGCAGTTGTCGAAGCGCGCGCGCAGGGCCTCGGCCGCGGCAAGCCGCGAAGCGATGGTCTTGTCGTCAGCATTCGCCGGCAGTTCGAACTTCACCTGCTTCAACTGCAACGCTGAAGTCGCGGTTCCGCCTTCCTGGCCACCGTTTGTGCCCGCCTCGGCGAGGGCCTTGTCGACGTCGGCGTCGCCCACATTGATATCGTGACGGAATTTCTGCCGCACAACGCCCTGCCAAGCGAGCTGGGCGCGGATGCGATCCTTAAGCGTCTTGATGTTCACGCCGCCCTTGCCGAGCGCGGTGGCCAGCCCATCGACGGAGAGATTGTTCCTCTGCGCCATGTCATTGAGGATGCGGTTCAGGTCGTCGTCGTCGGGCGTGATGCCCGACTTCCGCGCCTCCTGCATCTGCAGGCGCTCGTCGATGAGCATGTCGGTGGCCTTCTTTTTCAGATCGGGGGAGGGCTGCTCCTGCGTGGTGAGGGCAAGGAAGCGCTCGCGCTGATCGATGTCGTAGTCGGAGATCGGGTCGTCGTTGACGAGCACCTTGATCGATACCTCCTGGGCGGTGGCACGGTCGGGGCCCGGCAGTGCGATCAGAACGACGAGGGCGGCAATCAGAGGAATAAGCCACAGAGCGCGCGAGCAGGAGCGGAGTGCTTTGCGCGCGCCGTTGTCCTGTTCGTTAGGCATGATGCTCCCAATCCTTTCGAACCGCGTGGTCATGACATGGTGCCGGGCGCTTATGGTCCGAATGTGTCGGCTGACTCCGTGCCCAGGAAGTCGGCGCTCGTCGTGAGCGCGTAAGAGCCGATATACTTGAGCATGAAATTCACCAAGAAGCGCTCATCAGGCTTGATGTCCTGATCGTTGACGAAAGACCGCTGGTAGATGACGTCCAGCAAGAAACAGTCGTTTTGGTAGCGCAGGCCGAGGCCATCGGTGATGGTCTGATCCGTCTCAAGGTCGTATCGGAGGTTCCCGAGCAGCGACCAATCGGTCGTCAGGGCGAGGGTCCCGCCCGCAAGAATCTCCTGACGCGGCTGGTTGGCAGCAAGGCCGGGCTCCGCGGTGACGTCGGCATAATTCACGCTGGCTTGGACCGGGCCGTAATTCGCCGTGGTGCCGAGATCGGTGCGCTTGATGTCGAACGTGTCGTGGTCGAAGCGCGACTGAGCCGAGACGCCGATATAGGACGAGGCCTGCACGTATAGGCCGCCGACAAAGTCGGAATCGGCCGTGGCTAAGCCGCTCGTGCTGTAGAACGGGGTATCGTACGAGTTCTGCCCGGCAATCTGGTAGCTCTGGCCGAACACGGCGCGAGCGTAGGCGCCCGACGCCAATTCCGCGGTATAGCGGAATCCGACATTGGCGCGAGTGCCGGTCTCGACCCGGTCGTAGCCCGAGAATTTGTCGATGTCGAACAGCAGCGTGTCGTCGAACACGAGGCTGAGGGCGTCCTCGTTCGGGATGTCTTGCTGATTACCGACCGAGTTCGGCCGCGCGATAATCTGGCCGATGGGCTCGATCACATGCGTAACCGGGCCCGTGGTCGCGACAAAGGGATAGCGATACTCGAAGCCCGCGACGGCATTGCCTCGAGCGACGAATCCGTTGTCGGGATCCCGGGTGACGATATCTTCGGTGCCGACCAAGCTGTTATTGGAAACCCCGCTGACGTTGTAGAGGTCACCGCGCAACTGGAAGAACGGCGTGTAGACCTGGCCGATGCCATCGATCATCTGACGCCGCCAATTCGCCTCGCTGATCAAACGATCCGAGTTGACGTTGTCCTTGTTGGAGAACGCCATGACGTTCGAGTTGAAGCTGAGCTCGCCGCCGATGATCGGGTTTTTGAGGATGTAGTCGTAGTCGATGATCGGATACACCGTCGCATCGGAGAACGGCTCGTCGGTGAACAGCAAGCTGTCGGTGCTATAGAAGCGCGTCGACAGATAGTTGCGGTCGTGCAGACCCTCGAGGAAAACCTGATCGACGCGATCGGTCTTGATCTTGCTGTCGAGATTGTAGAACCGCCTGAAGGTATCGTCGGTCGCGGCGATGATGTCCCATCCCCAGCTCCAATAGGGATTGAGCGCGAACTTTCCTTGCGTGTCGATGCCGCCGCGGAAGTCTCCCTTGGCGGGTGAGTCGGTGAAGCCCTGATCCCAAACGCCTTCGAGCTGGACCCGGAAAGCGCCGCTCGCCATGCGCTGGCGCCAGTCGCCGACAAGGAGCGTGCCGGCATTCTCGGTGTACATCGGCGTGAACGTGAAGTCGTAGTGATCGGACAGCGCGAAATAGTACGGAACGGTAACCGTGTTACCGAGCTGGGTGTCGTGCGAGTAGGACGGAATGAGGAAGCCGGACTTCCGCTTCACCGTCGGGTCCGCCATCTGGAACCAGGGGACGTACACCATCGGCACGCCGAAGAAATCGAACCACACGTTGTTGAACGTGAGGAGGGCCTGGTCGCGCCGATGAACAATCTTCCCGGCTCGGATGCGCCAGGTCGGCGGCTTGCTGGGATTCTCTTCGCAGATCTTGCAAGGCGTGAACCAGCCCTTCTGAAACACGGTGACGTTCCCGGCCTCGCGCGAGGCCGACTGGGCGACGATGCGCGTATCGTCCTTGGTGACGAGCTGCAGGGCGTCGAGGAAACCGTCGCGGAAATCGTCGGTAAGCGTGATGTGGTCGGCGGTGATCACCGCCCCCTCGGGATCCTTGATGCGCACATTGCCGATCGCCGTCAGCGTATTTGCGTTGCGGTCATAAACGAGGCTGTCGGACAGAAGGGTATAATCGCCGTAATAGAGCTCGACGTTGCCCTTGGCGGTGATTTTGCCGTTGTCGTTGTCGTAGACCATCTGGTCGGCCTGCAGCAGCATCGGCTCGCTCGATTTGATCTTCGGCGCCTGAAAGGTTTTGGCGAGCTCTTTGCGCTGCGCGACGGCCGCGTTGCTGTCGACGCCTGACTTGAAGCCCGACGACGAGGCGGCAAAAGCCGCTTTGGCCAGGGGCACGGTCAGCGCGAAAGCAAGAATCGAGGCGCAAATCGCGCGGCACAGGGCGCGCAGCAGAGCACTCGCCGACCGCCCTTTAGACGCGGCGAGGCCGGGCAGGGCCCGGCGCGATCTCTGTTCCCTGTCCCCCGTCAGAAGCATCAGCCGTCCTCTTTGTACAAGAGCACGGTGAGCGCGAGCGATGCCGCGACGATCACCGGAACCCAGGCGGCCGCCGCCGCCGAGGTGAGTCCTGCCATGGCAAAATTGCGCGATATCTCCGAGCACACGAAGAAGATAAAGCCGGCCGAGAGCCCGATGATGGCGTTGATCTGAACGTTGCCGAAGCGGAAGCCTTTCAGCGAGCAGGTGGCGGCGATCAGCACCATGGTCACGAGCAGGAAGGGCCGCGACAGAAGAAGCTGATACTGCACGCGGTATTGCGTCGCCGGCAGCCCGGCGCGCTCGGCAATCTCGATGAAGTTCGGCAAGTCCCAGATCGAAATCGAGAACACCGTGCCCAGGCTGTCGCGCACCTGCGTCGGCGTGAGATAGGTGCTGATGAGGTAATGCTTGTAGAACTCAGGTTCCTGACCGACGGCGCTGACCCAAGCGTCGTCGAGCTCCCAGCGGCCGTCCTTGAGCGTCGCCTTTCTCGCCTCGATCCGCTCGGTCAGGCCGTGGTCGCGGTCGTATTGGAAGGCGGTGACGCCATTCAATTCGAGGCCCTGATTGAGAATATCGGCGGCGTGAAGCACGGTCGGCCCGTCGGCGCCGTCCTCGCGAAGCCAGGCGCCCGAATTTCTGCTCGAGGTGAGAATCGACTGATCCTTGCCGAAGGCGAGGCCATAGAGCCGTTCGGCCTCGCCGCGGGCCGCCGCGGCAATCGGGTTGTAGACGAGCACGAAGGCGATGCCGAGCAGGAAGGCAACGATCATCGCCGGCAAGGTGAATTGCCACACCGAAATCCCCGCCGCACGCAGCACGACAAGTTCCGAGGTGCGGCTCAACATGAGGAAGATGCCGATGCTGCCGATGAGCACGGCGAAGGGCAGGGTGAGTTCGGAGAAGGAGGGGAGGCGCAGCAGCGTGATCCAGGCGAGGAGAAAGCCGGAAATATCGCCCGCGTAGTTGCCGGCCCGGCGCAGCATCTCGATGAAATCGACGAAGAAGATCAGCACGCAACAGATCAGGAACATCGCCATCATGGCGAGGAAGAAGCGCACCGAAAAATAGCGCGCAAGCGTCCAGCCTGCACTGATGCCTGGCATCTGCGCTCTCACGTCGTTCGCATCCCTCTACCGGCCCAAATCATTATGTTTTTTGGCTTCAAACGAAGCTCGAAGCTCAGCTTGGACCGCAATTCCGGAGACATTCTAACGTGCGCCAAATAGGCCGCAATTAGAATCGCCCCCACCGGAATAAGATACACAAGGGGTGTGGCCCATGCATTCAACGTGACGAGGTTGTTGGCGGTGATCCCTGCAACCCTCAAGCCGACGGCGATGCCGAACGCCGTGACGATCTGGCCCCACCGGCTCTCGCGCGTAGTGCGCGCGTGTGCCAGAAGCGCAATCACCACGAAGATAAACACCAATGGGTAGAGAGGCGTCGATAGACGTTCGTGCAATTCCGAGCGGACGTGACCCGCGTAGGCCGCGTAGTATTTGCTATCTGGACCGAAGTTTATCAGGTCGCCAAGATATTGTTCGCGAGGCCTATACTCCTTGTCGGTCGCTTCTTTTGGTGCGAATTCAGAAAGATCAAGCATATTCTGGTCGAATGCTACGATCTGGACTCCTTTATCCGCGTTTTCGGCGTCGAGGCGCTGAACATAACCGTCGAACATCACGAGGTAGGAGCCGTCGTCGTTGTTGATGATGCGCCCGCGCTCGGCGAGATAGCTCATCACCTGCTTGGGGTCGCGCTCGTCGTGGACCAGGAGGCCGAGCAGCTCGCCGCTCGGCGCGCGGTCGCGGATATGGAAGGTAAGCCCGTTCTCAGGGCTCGAAAATCGGCCCGGCTGAAGGACTTGCGAGATCAGGTCGGCCCGGACCTGGGTGATGAAGGTGCGCAGTTCGCGCAAGCTCGCGGGCGTGACGAAGAGGTTGATGACGAGAATGCCGACGCTGACCATCGCGGCCAGAACGATGAGCGGCGCGCCGATTCGCCACACGGGCGCGCCGGCCGCCGTCATGACGATCAGCTCGCTGTCGCCATTCATGCGGTCGAGCGTGTAGAGGCTGGCCATCAGCACGGCGTTCGGCGCGATGAGGGCGATGAGGCTCGGCAGGCTCAGGATCGTCATCTGCAGAAAGAGGACGATGCCCTGGCCTTGCGATGTGATTAAGTTCAATTCTTTCAATACTGTAGCCAGCCAGACGACTGACGTCAGCGTGAGCAGGATGACGAGGAACGCGTTCGCCGCCTGCCGAAACATGTATCGGCCGAAGAGCGTCGTCATAGCCTTGCGCAGTCCCCCGTCGGCGTTCGGCCCATAGGCTATTGATGCTTCTTGGGAAAATGCCAATCAACCGCCGCCGGATAGCATTCCCATCAGCGCAACGTGGCGGAATTTCGGCGTTTTTGAACGGCTTGCTTTCATGTCGCGCAACATTTACCTAGGTCACCAATATTCCCCGCCGCTGTTGCAGAACTGCACCAGTGAGCGCGCCGGCTCCAATTTCGAGCGCGTGCGTGCCTACGGTCGATTTGCTCGAAAAGTGAGGTCGGGGAGGCCCAAAGGAGCTAGCCCGTGAGCGATCAGACTGCGTTGTCCTTTGCCGCAAAAAGCGCACCCGCAGACGGCGTGGCCGTCGTGTTTGCCGGGGAGGGGCCGAGCCTTACTCCGAGCGCTCAAGACCTCGACAAGAAATCGAAGGGGTTGCTCGCCAAGGCGGCCGAGATCACGGGCTTCAAGGGCAAGAAGGATCAGGCGGTCGATCTCGTCGCGCCGCAAGGACTGAAATTTGCGCGCGTCATTCTCGCCGGGACCAACAAACCCGCTTCATTCACGCAAGAGGACTGGCTCAATCTCGGCGGCAGCGTGAGGGGGTTGCTTGCGGGCAAGGAAGCGCCCGCGGTGCATATCTTCCTCGAGACTGCCGACGGCAAGGTCGCCGCCGGCGACGCCGCGATGTTTGCGCTCGGAGCGCTGCTGCGCGGCTACAAGTTCAGCAAGTACAAGACCAAGGGGAAGAAGAAAAACGGCGAGGGCGCCGACGCAAACGACCGTACACTGAAGAAAATCGTCATCCATTGCGACGACCCGAAGGCGGTGACCAAGGCTTTCGCCTCGGCGCGCGCCATTTTCGACGGGGTCACGCTTGCGCGCGATCTCGTCAACGAGCCGGCCAATGTCCTCGGGCCGGCCGAGTTCGCCGCGCGGGCAAAGGAGCTCGCCAAGTCGGGCGTGCAGGTTGAGGTGCTCGCGCCCAAAACGCTTCAGAAGCTCGGCATGAATGCGCTGCTCGCCGTCGGGCAGGGCAGCGACCGCCCGAGCCACGTCGTGGTGATGCAGTGGAAGGGCCCCGGGCCGAAGGGCGGTGCGCCGATCGCTCTTGTCGGCAAGGGCGTCACCTTCGATACCGGCGGCATTTCGCTCAAGCCAGCCGCGGGCATGGAGGACATGAAGGGCGACATGGCGGGCGCAGCCTGCGTGGTCGGCGTGATGCGGGCGCTTGCCGAGCGCAAGGCCAAGGTGAACGCGATCGGCATCATCGGTCTCGTCGAGAACATGCCGAGCGGAAGCGCGCAGCGTCCCGGCGATGTCGTGACCTCGATGTCGGGACAGACGATCGAAGTGCTCAATACCGACGCCGAGGGCCGCATGGTGCTCGCCGATTGCCTGTGGTACGCGCAGGAGCGCTTCAAGCCGAAAGCCGTGATCAATCTCGCCACGCTCACCGGGGCGGTGATGGTGGCGCTCGGCAAAGAGCATGCGGGGCTCTTCAGCAACAACGACGAGCTCGCCGCGTGGCTGACCGAAGCCGGCACCGCCACGGGCGAGAGGTTGTGGCGGCTTCCGCTCGGGCCGAAATACGACAAGATGATCGACTCGAAGGTCGCCGACGTGAAGAACACGGGCGGAAAGTGGGGTGGCTCGATCTCGGCCGCGCAATTCCTCCAGCGCTTCATCAAGAACGGAACACCGTGGGCGCATCTCGACATCGCCGGCACGGCCATGTCGTCGGTCGACAGCGAGATCAACCGGAGCTGGGGATCGGGCTTCGGCGTGCGTTTGCTCGACCGGCTGATCAGCGATCACTACGAACGGCGCTGAGCGTGTCCGGCGCCGCAAATCCACCCCGGCATAAATTTTCCATAATATACCTTATGCGAATCTCGCATCGGGCCGGCGAATCGGCCCGCATGGTCTATCCCTCTGATGGAAAAGGTAAATCCGAACACGGCGGCCCCGTCTCGCCGCGCTTGGGGTTGGAGCCCTGCCATGGCTGACAAGGCCTCGGAGAAGCGGTACTCGCTCGACGATCTTATCGCGGTCATGGCGCGCCTGCGCGATCCCGAGAACGGATGTCCATGGGACGTGAAACAGGACTTCGCGACCATTGCGCCCTACACGATCGAAGAAGCCTACGAGGTCGCCGACGCTATTGCGCGCGATGATATGGACGCGCTCAAGGACGAGCTCGGCGATCTTTTGCTGCAGGTCGTCTATCACGCGCAGATGGCATCGGAGGAATCGCGCTTCGACTTCGCAGACGTGGCCGATGCCATCACGCGCAAAATGATCCGGCGCCACCCCCACGTCTTCGCCGATGCGTCGTTGCGCGATGAGTTCGTGTCCTCAAATCTCTGGGAGCGGATCAAGGCCGAAGAGAAGGCGCGGCGCGGCGCGGCTGGCGGGATGCTTTCGGCGCGGCTCGACGACGTGGCGCTTGCTCTCCCCGCATTGACGCGCGCGGTGAAGCTGCAAAAGCGCGCGGCCGAGGTTGGGTTCGATTGGCCGTCGCTCAAGCCGGTGCTCGACAAGGTTGACGAGGAGATCGCCGAGCTGAAGGAGGCGATCGGCGCGCGCGACGATGCCGCGAGAGTCAGGGAGGAGTTCGGCGACCTTCTGTTCGTGATGGCCAATGTCGCGCGCCACCTCAAGATCGACCCGGAGGCGGCACTGCGCGACGCGAACACGAAATTCGTGCGGCGATTGAGAGGAATCGAGGAGGCGCTGGCCAAAGAAGGCCGGACTTGCGAGGAGGCCACGCTCGAGGAGATGGACAGGCTCTGGGACGAAGCGAAGGAGGCCGAGCGGAAGGCCTGACCGCGCCGTGGGAAGCGCGGACGGTAGAGAGAGAGCTACGCAGGATGAAGACGCTTCGGACCGGCGAGGCGGGCCAGTCGCGCGCGTTTCTCCGGAGCGATACGGATGCGGAGCGAGGTCATCCCCTCGCCCAGGTCCTCGCGCGCGACCACTTCGCAATTTTCGTAGATCCAGTGCGACAGAGACCCCTCTTCCGGTCCCACCGCGATCTCGATCGTGTCGCGCGCGCGATTGAGCCGCGTCTCGATCTCGGCGAGGAGCGACTTCAGTCCGTAACCCGTGGTCGCCGAGACGACCACGGCGCCGGCGCGCTTCGCTTCCTTCTCGATGCGTTTCAAGCCGTCGCCGTCGAGCAGATCGGCCTTGTTCCACACTTCCATCAGGCGTTCGGGCTCCTCCTCGGCCTCGATGCCGAGCTCGGCGAGAACCGTATTCACGTCCTGGCGCTGGCTTGCGCTTGCTTCGTTGGCGATGTCGCGCACATGGAGAATGAGATCGGCCTCGAGCACCTCCTCGAGCGTGGCGCGGAAGGCAGCAATCAGCATCGTCGGCAGGTCGGAAATGAAGCCCACCGTGTCGGACAGCACGGCTTTTGAGCCGCCCGGCAGCGAGAGCGCGCGGATGGTCGGGTCAAGCGTGGCGAACAGCGTGTTCTCGGCGAGCACCGAAGCGCCGGTCAGAGCATTGAACAGGGTGGACTTGCCGGCATTGGTGTAGCCGACGAGGGCCGCAGTCGGATAGGGCACGCGCTCGCGCGATTTCCGCTGCAAGTCGCGTGTGCGCTTCACCTGGCCGAGTTCCTTGCGAATGACGTCGATGCGCTCGCCGATCAGGCGCCGGTCGGTCTCGATCTGCGTCTCGCCTGGTCCGCCGAGAAAGCCGAAGCCGCCGCGCTGCCGCTCGAGATGCGTCCACGACCTGACCAGCCGGCTCCTTTGATAGTTGAGGTGGGCGAGCTCGACCTGGAGGCGCCCTTCCCGCGTCCGCGCGCGCTGGCCGAAGATCTCAAGGATGAGGCCGGTGCGGTCGAGCACCTTCGCGTTCCAAGCGGTCTCGAGGTTCCGCTGTTGCACTGGCGTGAGGGGATGATCGACGATGACGAGCTCTGCGTCTTCGGCGCGGATGAGGCCGGCAAGCTCCTCGACCTTGCCCGAGCCGAACAGAGTCGCGGGCCGCGGATTGGGCACCGGCACAAGCCCACTCGCCTTGACCTCGAGATCGATGGCGGCGGCAAGCCCGACGGCCTCGTCGAGCCGGGCCTGCGGCGACCGCTCGGTGCTCTTGACCGCGCGCCCGCGCCCGCCCCCTTTTTTGCCTAAGATCGGCGCAAGCACGACGGCCTTCGCGCGGCGCCCCTTGAGCGGGCGGTCCGCCTCGCGGGGGATTCGCTCCTTCTTGCGCTTCAGTTCTCGCGGATCGGTCGGACGCAACTAATCAGCGGCACCTTCCGCTTCGGAGATTTCGGCGAGCTGGATGGGCTGGCCCGGCATGATGGTGGAGATGGCGTGCTTGTAGACAAGCTGCGAGTGCCCGTCTCTCCGCAAGAGCACGCAGAAATTGTCGAACCAGGTCACAACCCCTTGCAATTTAACGCCATTTACCAAAAAGATCGTCAGCGGCGTCTTGTTCTTGCGAACATGATTGAGAAAGGTGTCTTGAAGTGACTGCGTGCGCTCAGTCGCCATGGGCTTCCCCGTCCCTTTGGTCAACGCATACGCCTTTCGGTTGTGCCGGAATCGAGCCCAGCCCCGGCCGGATTGCCGCATTAGACGCGATTGGGAGGCAATCAAGCAAGAGGCCTGATGGGCAAGACCTTCCCGCGCCAAGCTAGCGCAAGACTTGGCTCCTTTCATTGGAATTCACGCCGAGCGCCCGCAATTTCCGGTGGAGCGCCGAGCGCTCCATGCCGACAAACTCCGCCGTGCGCGAAATGTTGCCGCCGAATCGGTTGACCTGGGCGAGCAGATATTCGCGTTCGAAGATCTCGCGCGCGTCGCGCAAGGGCAGCGACATCAGATGCTCGCCCCCCGCCCCGTTCGGTGACAGCGGCACGGGCGAAATGATCTCTTCGGGCAGCATGTCGGCGGTGATGATCGAATCGGGATCGCCGCCTACGAGGATCAACAGCCGCTCGATATTGTTGCGCAGCTGACGCACATTGCCGGGCCAGTCGTGCGACTGCAGCACAGCCATGGCGTCCTCGCCGATGCGCCGCGGCGGAAGGCCGGTGGCGACCGAGATCGCCTGCACAAAATAGCGGACGAGCTCGGGCACGTCCTCGCGCCGCTCGGCAAGCCCCGGCACCTTGATCGGCACCACGTTCAGCCGGTGATAGAGGTCCTCGCGCAGCCGCCCCGCCGACATCTCCTTCTGCAGGTCGTGGCTGGTCGAGGAGACAACGCGCACGTCGACATGCACTTTGGGGCCGCCGCCGAGACGCTGGAAACGCTGTTCGACCAGGACGCGCAGGATCTTCGCCTGGGTCTCGAGCGGCATGTCGGCGACCTCGTCGATATAGAGCGTGCCGCCGTGCGCCTCTTCGAGCGCCCCGACCTTGCGCGGGCCCGACCCTGAACCCTCTTCGGTGCCGAACAGCTCGAGCTCCATGCGGTCGGGAACCATGGCAGCGGCGTTCAGCACCACGAACGGGCCGTCGGCGCGCGCCGACTTGGCGTGCATGACCCGCGCCGCAAGCTCCTTGCCGCAGCCGGAGGGGCCGGTAATGAGGACGCGGCTGTTGGTGGGGGCGACCTTGTCGATCGCCTGGCGCAGCTGATTCATGACCACCGACTTGCCGATCATCTCGAAGGAATAGGTGCTGCGCTCGCGCAGCTCGCGGTTCTCGCGTTTGAGCCGCGAGGCCTCGAGCGCGCGGGCCGTGATCAGCACGAGCCGGTCGGCCTTGAACGGCTTCTCGATATAGTCGTAGGCGCCGCGCTTGATGGCCGCCACGGCCGTCTCGATGTTGCCGTGGCCGCTGATGATGATGACCGGGAGATCGGGATGGGACTTTTTGATGCGATCGAGCAGCTCGAGCCCGTCGAGCTTCGAGCCTTGCAGCCAGATGTCGAGAATCACGAGCGACGGGCGCCGGTCCTCGATCTGCTTCAGCGTTTCGTCGCTGTCCTTGGCGAGCCTGGTCGAGTGACCCTCGTCTTCGAGAATGCCCCCGATCAGCTCCCTGATGTCAGCCTCGTCATCGACGATGAGGATGTCAGACGCCATGGCTTACTCCCTCTTCCTCCTCCGCGGTCTCGGCCTTGGCGGTTTGAGCGGGGGCGGCCGCCGCTTGCCCGGTGCCCCCCTCCTCGCCCCGCGCCTCCTCCCGATCGGTCATCGGCAGGTCAAGGCGGACCGATGCTCCTTCACTTTTTCCATTCCGCTTCGGCGCATCCCCCAGCGTGAGCGTGCCGCCGTGCTGCTCGGTGATGCGCTGGACGATGGCGAGCCCAAGTCCCGTGCCCTTGGCGCGGGTGGTCATATAGGGCTCGACGAGACGGTGGCGATCCTCCTTGGGCAGGCCGCAGCCGTTGTCGATGACCGTGATCTGCACCCGGTCGCCTTTGGCGCGCACCTTGGCTACGACGTGGCCGGTGCCGGCGCGCGACGGATCGGCTTCGACCGCGCTGTCGATCGCCTCGCTCGCATTCTTGACGAGATTGGTGACCGCCTGGGTGAGCAGCCGCCGGTCGGACAGCGTGGTCACCGGCTGATCGGGAAGATCGAGCTCGAAGCCGATCTCGGGACGGCTCACCTGGAACAGGAACACGGCTTCGCGCACGATCTCCCGCACGTCGTTTAGCTCCATCACCGGCTTCGGCATGCGGGCGAAAGCCGAGAACTCGTCGACCATGCGGCCGATATCCGACACCTGGCGGATGATGGTGTCGGTGCACTGATCGAACACTTCGCGGTCCTTGGTGATCGAGTCGCCGTATTTGCGGCGGATGCGCTCGGCCGAGAGCTGGATCGGAGTCAGCGGGTTCTTGATCTCGTGCGCGATACGGCGCGCGACATCGGCCCAGGCCGTGCTCCGTTGCGCGCTGACGAGCTCGGTCATGTCGTCGAAGGTGACGACATGGCCCTGGCGCGCCTGGCCTGAGCCTTCGCTCGTCACGCGGACGGCGAGATTGCGCTCGGAGCCGTGGCGCCTGAGCGTGATCTGGTCGGTGACGAGGCGCTTCCCCTGCTTCTGCGCCCGCTTCAGCAGCGGCCCGAACTCGGGCACCGCTTCGGCCAGCTTCTTGCCGGAGAGGCTCGCCTCCTTGGCGCCGAGCAGGGTCTCGGCCGAGCGGTTGATCAGTCTGATCGTGCTGTCGGCATCGACGCCGATGACGCCGGCGGTGACGCCCGACAAGACCGCCTCCATGAAGCGCCTGCGCTCGTCGAGCTTCGAGTTGGCGTCGACCAGCTCGTCGCGCTGGCTCTTGAGCTCCGAGGTCATGGTGTTGAAGGTCGAGCCAAGCACGGCGAGATCGCCGTCGGCGGGATTGACGTCGACCTTGACGCCGAGATTGCCCTCGGAGATGTCCTGCGCCGCCCCCATGAGCTGCCGGATGGGCGCGACGAGACGGTTGGCGAACCACATGCCGATCCAGATCGCTGAGAGCAGAAGCGTGAGCGCGATCGCCACGTACATCAGGCCGAAGGCGACCTGGACGCCGGCCCGTCTCTGCTCGAGCAGCTGATACTCGGCGACGCTTGCGCGCGTGGCGCGGAGCTGTTGCAGCACGCGCGCGTTCACCGGACGGATGACGTAGAGAAAGGTGTCGTTGAAATTATCGAGGCTCTTGATCGCGCCGACGAGGTTCGACTGGCCCGGCGCGATCACGATCACCTGCCCCTTCTTGGCGAGGTCCATCGCCTCCTTCGGCGGCGGGCGATAGGGGTATTCGGGCATCGACGCCGCGGTGGCGAGCAC